>JAFGMM010000269.1 GCA_016927535.1 Anaerolineae bacterium | reverse complement strand
TCCTCGCGCGTCTCCCGGATCACCGCCGCCGTCGCCGTCTCGCCCAGCTCGCACCAGCCGCCCGGCATATCCCATGTGCCGAAATCGCGGCGCAGGGTGGCGAGCACACGGCCTCGACCGTCGCGCACCGCCGCCGTCACGCCGGGGAAGATCACGCAGGCCGCCCCGACGGATTCGCGCAGTTTCAGGATGTGCTCGCGCCGGTCCGGCGGCGCATAGACCGGCGGCTCCAGGACCGGCCACGGCGCGCGGTCCAGCGCATACCGGAGCATGGCGCGGTGCTGCGGCGGCATGTAAGTCAGCGCTTCGGCGGGCGGGTAGAACTTCAGGTCGGTTGTTTCGTGCCCGTCGGGGCGCAGCATCCCGCCGGCGATGCGGCAAGTAAAACACACCGTCCACGGCTGTACTACGTCGCCGTGCGGGTAGGTTAGCGTGTAGTCTGGGTGCGAAAAGACCCCTTCCAGCCGTTCGACCTCGACGTGCAGGCCGGTTTCTTCGTAGACCTCGCGGACGACGCACTCGCTCAAGTTTTCGCCGCGCTCCAGCAGGCCGCCGGGCAGCCCTGCCCATGCGAAATCGGAGCGGTGTTGGAGGAGCACTTCGCCGGCGTCGTTGAAGATGGCCGCCGCTGCGTAGACCAACAGCAGCGGGCGCGGCCCGGTCTGTGCGCGCAGCCAGGTGATGTAGTCTGCCATGATGCGGTCACATCTCGCGCAAGATTTCGACGACTTCGTTTACCAGAAGCTCGAACAGGCGGTCCATCGTCGCGTCATCGACCCGGTACGGCCCGCCGAACGACCCGTCGCCCAGCAGCCCGCGCGGATCGTACCGCAGCGCCTCGCCTGTGACTTCAAGCGGCGGCTTACCGGCGCCGGGCAGGTCGCCTACGCGGTTGAAGGCGAAAGCCTCCGCCCAGTTCGCATGCCCAATCGCCAGCCCTTTCGCCTCCGCGAAGGCCAGCGCCGCCGGTGAGCGGAACCATTCGTACCAGGCGATATATAAATCTTCGACTTCGGCCTGGAGTGCGTCGAACTGGGGCGGCCAGGTATTGCCGCCGTGCCCGTTGAGGATCAGAACGCCATCGAAGCCGTGCTGCACCAGGCTCAACGCTATGTCGTAGAGGACCCGGTGAAACGTTTCTTCGGCCAGGCTGATGGTGCCGGGGAAGGTCATAAAGTGCGGCGAGATTCCAAAATTCAGCGGCGGGGCGATCAACACCTGCTCGTGTTTGACGGCGGCGTTTGCCAGCGCCATCGGAATCCGCACGTCGCTGAGCAGGCTCAGGTAACCGTGCTGCTCGGTGCTGCCGACCGCCAGGATCACCCGGCCATCCTGCTCCAAATAGCTCTCGATGTCCATCCAGTTGAGATCGCCAAAGTGCATCGCTCGCTCCTGTCGCGTGTGGCTGCCTCACATCACGGGCAACGCCATTGTGAACCGGCTCCCTTTGCCGGTCCCCTCGCTCTCGGCCCAGATGCGCCCGTTGTGCGCTTCGATGACCGCCTTCGCAATCGAAAGCCCCAAGCCCATCCCACCGTGCCGGCGTGTCATGTGGTCCTCGACTTGATAGAACTGCTGGAAGATGCGCTCAAGGGCGTCTTCGGGAATGCCCGGCCCGTTGTCCGCCACGCGCACCCAGACCTCGCCGCCGTGCAATTCGGTCCAGATATCAATCACGCCGCCGTTAGGCGTAAACTTGATGGCATTGTTCAGCACGCTGGTCAGCGCCATGCCCAGCCGGTTGGGATCGCCTTCCAACAAGATATCGGTTTCCGGCAAATGCAGGCTCAACGACTGCCCCTTGACCTTAGTCAACGACCGCATATCGACGTACACCGATTCCAGGATGTAGGCCAGGTTCACCCTGGAAAGCTGCAACTCGCCGCGCCCCACTTGCAGGTTGCGCAGGCTGGTCATATCTTCGATCAGGGTGCGCAGGTGGAGCGCGCTGTTAAGCACCGCCTCCGCATGGCTGCTCATCTCGCCCTGCGCATCTTCTTTCAAGAAGCTGGCGTAACCCAGAATGACGCCTAGCGGGGTGCGCAGTTCGTGCGAAGCGATGGCGATAAAGTCGTTCTTCAGCTTATCAAGCTGGCGCACCTCGTCGTAGGCTTTTTGCAGGTCCTTGACCAATTGCGCATTTTCCACCGCGACCGCCGCCTGGGAGGCCAGGATCAGCAGGTGGTTACGGTCGGCCTCGGCCCATCGACCTTCGATCTTATTGAGCGCCTCCACGACGCCGATCACCCGGTCCTTGTAGCGCATCGGCACCCCCAGGAGCGAGCGCACCTCGAAATTGACCTTCTGCCCGACCGTGGCAAAGTGGCGCGGGTCCTCCCGGATATCGTCGAGGACGATAGGGCGATCCTCCCGGACGATGGCGCCGGCAATGCTGCCGTCGAGCGGGACCGGGATTTTCTGCAACTCCGCGATGGCGACCGTGGTCGATGCCTCGAAAAACAACTCGTGCGTGTTCGGGTCCATCAACATCACGGAGGCGGCCTCGGCGTCTGTCAACTCGATAGCCGTGTCGAGGATATATTCGAGGATAGGCCGCAGTTCTAACATCGAGCTGAGCACCAGGCTCGCTTCGACCAGGCGGCGCATGGAAGCCAGTTGGCGGCTCAGTTGCTCGTCGGGTTGCGTCACCATAAGCGATCTCCCAGGCGGACCGATGAGGTGTACATACCGGATCGATTATACCAGAACAGCCAGCAGAAATTAAAAGGACGCTTCGACCGTGGATCGCCCGGACTCAGATCGTCTTCAATCCATGCCCATCGCGCGCCGCGCCCGGACATAATCCGCCGGCGTGTCAATATCTTGCAGGATCGACGCTGAGTTCACCGGTACATGGTACACCGCATACCGTCCAAGCAGGTCGCGCGGCGCTTCGCCCGGCTTCAACGCCAGCAGTTCGGGCCAGTGCATACGGTCGAACAGCACCGGGTGCCCGCGCCGCCGCCCAAACGAAGGCGCGACGATAGACCGACCGGTTCCTCGCGCATAGGCTTCAAGCACCTGCCACATCACGCGCGGGCTGAGCAGCGGCTGGTCGCCCAGCACCAGCAAACACGCCGAGGTCCCTTCGCTGAGCGCACACAGCCCGGTCTGAAACGACGAAATCATCTCACCGCTGCGATAATCAGGGTTGTGCGCAAGCTGCACCGGCGCGCCGCCCAGGCCGTGTAGGCCGTTCAGCGCGCCTTCGACCGCCGCGTGTTCGTGGCCGGTTACGACGACGACCTCGCTCAGGTCCGCCGCCTTCAGCCGCTCGACAATCGACGCGATCACGGTGCGCCCGTCCCAGGGTAGGAGCACCTTCGAGCGGCCCATCCGAGTCGAGCGGCCGGCCGCCAGCACCACCGCCCCGACCCGCCGCCGCACCTCGAGCGCCGGACCGGTCGGGTGTACCATGCTGCCGATTACCGTCGAATGAATGTGCGAGACGAGCCGCCCGCGCTCTCCACGGTGCGGGCGCAGCGCGATCCGCGCCGCCGCCTGGCCCTGGGCGCGCCGCACCGGGTCGTCGGCCTTGTTCAAGAGCAGGACGACGCGCGCGCCCGGCGGCGCGCCGCGCAGCCCGATCTCAGGATGGCGGAGCGCCTGCGCCACCCACGCCGCATAGACCGGCATGCCCGGCGGAAAGCCGTATATCTCGGTAAGGGGGGCCGGGTTGTAGACGTGCGCCGCATCGAGCGGCTGCCCGATCACGTCCAGGCCCGCCACCGGCACGACCAGCGTCGTCCCCGCCGGGATGACCGGCTCGCGGGCGCGCGGCGTCTTGAACGGCAGACGGCGCGCCCCGTCGGCCTCCACCAGCAGCGCATCCGAGTTCATCCGGTCGGCCAGCCAATCGACCGCATCGGGCGCCAAGCCAAACGCTTTGCCGTCTGATACATGCCGGTACACAAAGACAAAACGATGCAGGCTCAACAATCGCCAGATGTCGGCTAGGCGGCCTTCCAGGTCGTCGCCGACGGCAAGCGACGCCGGCGCAAGCGCCAACTCCGCCTCGGCGATGCGGGTCGTTGTGGTCGCCAATACTCGCCAGCCATCGGTCGTCAGTTCGCGCCCGGTCGTCAAAAGCGCCGAGGTCTTCCCGCCGGCGCCCACGAATGCGACGATCTCGCCGCGCCCGATAGCCAGGGCATCACAAAGTCGCATAAACACTCCGTCGTCTATCCTTTCTCAATTGTGCACATCCTACCGGTAATTTGCAACGCCAATTTTTCGTCGCGCACGCTGCAAAGCGCCCGATCACCCGACGCAGGGTTTCTGCTGCGCGCGCGGTGGGGTATACTATAGACCTTCAGAAAATGAATTGGGATAACTTACCACAGAGGCACAAAGAGCAGAGAGAGAAAAAAAGGAGAGAGGGTCCTTTTCTCAGATTTTCTCCGTGTCCTCTGTGTCTCTGTGGTGAAAAACTCTTTTTTTGCGTTCATGGCCGCGAAAGCCGATTCTAAAACGTTTTCTGAAAAACTATAGCTAGCAAACCTTCTAATATCAGAAGACTGGTGTGTTCACATGGAGAAACGGCAGCGTGGGAACAGATAGCGCGACCGCCCCCGAACGCGTAGCCGGCGTTCGGTTTGAGCGGTTTGGCAAGGCTTATCACTTCGATTGTACTCCTTTCCCTGATTTACGGGTGGCGGATTTTGTAATCGTAGAAACAAGCCGGGGCCGGCAGATGGGTCAGGTGGTCGTCTTTGCCGAGCCGGAGCCGGATAAGCGCGCATACAAGCCGATTCTGAGATTGGCGACTCCGCAAGACTTGGTGGGTTACCAAGTCTGGCAGGCCAAAGCCCAGGAAGCGCTGATTTTGTGCCGCCAAAGAGCCGCCGAGATGAGCGGCTTTGAAAATGTTAAGTTCGTCCGGGCGCAGTACAACTTCGACGGCAGTATGCTGACGATCATCTACAGTTCAGAGGACCGGATCAATCCTAACCGGCTGCGCAGTGTCTTGCGCCGCAGCCTCAGAAAGCGCGTCGAAATGCGGCAGGTCGGCCCGCGTGACGTCGCCAAGCTCTTGGAGGGATACGGTGCGTGCGGCGTCGTGCGCTGCTGCTCGCGCTTCGTCACCGAGTTCATCCCGATCTCGATCAAGATGGCGAAGACGCAAAACATCTCGCTGAACCCGTCGGAGATCACGGGCGTGTGCGGGCGGCTGCGCTGCTGCCTGTCGTATGAGTACGAGCAGTACCGCGAGGCGAAACAGGGTCTACCCAAAAAGGGTAAGTGGGTCCAAACGCCGCACGGTCAGGGCAAGGTCATCGACCTGCTGCCGCTGGAAGAATCCGCCGTGGTGATTATCGAGGATATCCGGCACGTTGTACACCGCGACGAATTGACCGTCATACCCAAGCCGCCGCTCCCGCCGCCCCCGGATTTCGACACGTCCGAAGACGACAGCGCCGGCGATGAGCCGGGCAAACGGCAGAGACGTAAGCGCGACGCATAAAATAGACTTACAGCGCCGGCTTCCACATAACCGGCTCGACAAGGAGAAAAACAAGCACTATGACGATTGACTTTGTAGTCGAAGCCAGGGCGCGCCACGCTGACATGGTGGCGAAGCGGCGCGACTTTCACCAACACCCGGAGCTGGCATTCGAGGAAACGCGAACCGCCGGCCGCATCGCCGACGTCCTGCGCGGTTTGGATATGGAGGTAAGGACCGGCGTCGGCAAGACCGGCGTCGTGGGCTTGCTGGAAGGCGCGGCGGGCGGGCCGACCGTGATGGTCCGCGCCGACATGGACGCGCTGCCCGTCTGTGAAGAAAACACGACCGGGTATATCTCGACCACGCCGGGCAAGATGCACGCCTGCGGGCACGATGGGCATGTGGCGGTCGCGCTGGCCGTCGCCGATATCCTGGCGACGCACCGCGACGCCATCGCCGGGCGGGTCAAGTTCGTCTTCCAGCCCGCCGAGGAGGTGGGCAACGGCGCGGTGGCGATGATCGAAGACGGCGTACTCGACGACCCGGCCCCCGACGTGAGCCTGGGGCTGCACTTTTGGAGCGGCCTGGAAACCGGCAAACTGGCAATCGGCGCCGGGCCGGTCATGGCCGGGGCCGATGCTTTTAAAATCCACATCCAGGGGGCCGGCGGGCACGGCGCCATCCCGGAAGAGACGCGCGACCCGGTCGTGGCGGCGGCGCAGATCATCATGGCGCTGCAAACCGTGGTGAACCGCAACGTCAGCCCGCTGGATACGGCGGTGTTGAGCGTTTGCAAAGTGGCCGCCGGTGATGCGTTCAACGTCATCCCGGACACGGTGGATATGGCCGGCACTTTCCGCACCTATCGAAAAGAGGTGCGCGATCTGCTCGTCGCGCGCGCCGAGACGATCATTACCGGCATCGCGCAGGCGATGGGCTGCCAGGCGAGCCTGGAACTGATGCCCTCTACCATCCCGCTGGTCAACGATGAAGTGGTTACCAAGCAGGTCCTTCGCGCGGTCGAAGCGGCCCTCGGCACCGACCGGCTCGCCCACCCGGTGCGCACGATGGGCGCGGAGGATATGAGCTACTTCCTGGACCGGGTGCCGGGGTGCTTCTTCTTCGTCGGCAGCGGCAACGCCGAAAAGGGCACCAACTATCCTCACCATCACCCGCGCTTCGACCTGGACGAGGACGCCTTCCCGGTGGCGGCGGCGGCGATGGCGGCGGCGGTGGCGCAGTACGTCATGCGCGCAGACCGCGCCGGCTGACGGCCGGCTCCGCGCGACAGGAGCAGACCGACCATGCCAGAGATTCACGGTGTATATGTGCCCTTTGAAATACCGCCCCGCCGGGCGGTATCGCTCGTGCCGGGGTTGACGCTCTCATTGTTCGAGTTGGACCTGGGCGGCCGGCTGGTGGGCCGGACCACCTACTGCACTGAGCCGGCCGGCCAGGTCGCGCGCGTGCCGACCGTGGGCGCGCCCCACGCGCCGGATATCGAGCGGATCGAGGCGCTGCGGCCCGATGTGGTATTGGGCGACGAGGACAACACCCCGGACGAGGCGGCGGCGGCGCTGGCGGCCGGCGGCGTTACCCCATGGATCTTTGCGCCGCGCACGGTCAAACAGGCGACCGACATTCTGTGGGCGATCATGCACGCCTTCGACGAGGCGAAGATGGTGCCGCGCGTGCGCGCCATCGAACAGACGGCGGATTACCTGCTGCTCGTGATCGGTCACCCTGACTACCGGCCCGCGCGGGCGTTCGTCCCGCTCCGGCGTCGCCCGTGGATGACCGTTAACCGGGATACTTACACCAGCGACCTGCTGCGGCTCTGCGGCGCGACGAACGTCTTCGCCATGCTGGGCGACCGGTACAGCCTGATTGCGGAAGAGGAAATCATAGAAGCGCAGCCGGAGGTCGTGCTGCTGCCGTTCAACGAACCCTATGCGTTCGACGGTGCGGACGTGGCGTACTTCGAGAGCCTGGACATCCCGGCGGCGCGCCAGGGGCGGGTTCACCTGGTCGATGGGCGGCAGTTGATCTGGTACGGCACCGAGACATCGCGCGCGCTGGCCGAACTGCCGCGCCTGCTCATGCCGCCGGACCGACCCCACTGATTCCCTCCCGTTTTTGGATAGCGCCAGTCGATATTGATAAAATTAAAGAATAAAAGTCAAAACTGCACAGAATTGCGTAAATGCATATAATGGTGGGCAGAACCGCATTCACGATAGACACACGAGGAGTTTAGTTCGATGAGTCAAGACGGTACGATTGTCGTGCGTGTGGCGGGCGAGTCCGGCGAAGGGATTGTTACGGTAGGTAAACTCTTCGCCCGGATCGTCGGCAACAGCGGACATTCTATTCTCACCTTCCAAACTTTCCCCGCCGAGATCCTGGGCGGGCATGTCTTATTTGATGTTCGCATCGGTCGTGGTCACGAGCAGCTTTATTCGGTCGGCGATAGAATTGACGTGGTAGTAGCGCTGAATCAGGAGGCCTGCGACAAACACTTCCCGCGGATCCGCAGCGGCGGCGCATTTATCTACGACTCGGACGCCATACCGGAAATCGCCTGCCTGGACGAGGCCAAAGCGCGCAATATCCGCACGATGGGTCTGCCCATGAACCAGATTGCGAAAGAAATCGACGTGGGCGCCAAGGGCGGCAAGAACCTGATTATGGTCGGCGTGGTCACCCAGGTCTTCGGCCTGCCCTACGAGGTTGCCGAGCAGGTGGTCATCAAACAACTGGGCAAGCGCAAAGATTTGCTCGACGCGAACCTGTTGGGGCTTAAGACCGGCTACGAGCACGCCGGGAAGCACTTCAAAGTATGCGACGACCTGTCGCTGGGCGAGGTCGAGGACCGGCACGGCGAGCGTCTGATCCTGACCGGCAACGAAGCGCTCGCAATCGGGGCGCTGGCCGCCGGCTTGCAGTTCTTCGCCGGCTATCCCATCACCCCGGCGAGCGATATCATGGAATTTCTGGCGCGCGAACTGCCCAAGCTGGGTGGGAGCATGGTCCAGGCCGAAGACGAAATCGCCGCGATTGGGATGTGCATAGGCGCATCGTTCTCCGGCGCGCGTGCCATGACCGCCACCTCCGGGCCGGGTATGGCTCTGATGCTGGAAATGCTGGGCCATGCGTCGATGACCGAGGTCCCGGTCACGGTGGCGAACGTCCAGCGCGCCGGCCCCAGCACCGGCATGCCCACCAAGACCGAGCAGGCCGACCTGCTGCAGGTGATGTTCGGCCGCAACGGCGAG
>JAFGMM010000268.1 GCA_016927535.1 Anaerolineae bacterium | reverse complement strand
TACGGGCAAACCGGCGTTTGCGCTGGTATAACAGAGTGTTTTTCGACGTTGTAACTATTACCCATTTAATTATTCAATCTCCATTAGCCGTCGGAGCCACGAAAAACGTAACTCACAGGAGGCAAGGTGAACAGTTACCTTGACCCGAAATCCCCGCGCCAAGGGCTGATTCATGCTGATGTTTCTTTAAGATAACCTCACCCCCTCGGTCCCCCTCTCCACGGCGTGGAGAGGGGGAAGCGCGCGCAGCGCGCGGGGGTGAGGTAAAACAACGTTAGAACGATTCAGCCCTCTCCCCGCGCCGCCATTCCATGCATCTCCAGGCAAAACATGGCATAATCTCCTGGGCGTGTGACAGCCCACATGATACACGTGGTTATTTTCACCAGTACCGATAGGGAGACACACCGTGAACGAACTGCAAGAGCTTGCGATCAACACCATTCGCTTTCTCGCCGTGGATGCCGTGCAGAAAGCGAATTCCGGGCATCCCGGCCTGCCGATGGGCGCGGCGCCGATGGCTTTTACGCTGTGGACTCAATACCTCAAACATAACCCCAAGAATCCCGCCTGGCCGGACCGTGACCGCTTCGTCCTCTCCGCCGGGCATGGCTCGATGCTGCTCTACGCGCTGCTCTACCTCACCGGTTACGATTCGGTGACGATGGACGAAATGAAGCGCTTCCGGCAGCACGGCAGCAAGACCCCCGGCCACCCGGAAGCCTTCCACACCCCCGGCGTCGAAGCGACCACCGGGCCGCTCGGCCAGGGCTTCGCCAACGGCGTCGGCATGGCAATCGCCGAGCGCTACCTAATGGAACACTTCAACCGGCCCGGCCATGCCATCGTCGATCACTACACCTATGCCCTGGTCAGCGACGGCGACCTGATGGAGGGCATCACTGCCGAAGCGGCATCGCTGGCGGGGCACTTGAAGCTGGACAAGCTGATTTACCTGTACGACGACAACAAGATCAGTTTGGCCGCGCCGACCTCGACCACCTTTACCGAGGACGTGCCCGCGCGCTTTGCGGCTTATGGCTGGCACGTGCAGATCGTCGAGGATGGCAATACCGATATCGAGGGCATCGCCGGGGCCATCGCAGCGGCGCAGGCCGAGACCGAACGCCCTTCACTCATCTGCGTGCAGACCACCATCGGCTACGGCAGCCCCAACAAAGCCAACACCTCCGACGTGCACGGCTCGCCGCTCGGCCCGGAGGAGGTCGCCGCGACGAAAGCCGCGCTGGGCTGGCCCGCCGAAGACTTCTACGTGCCGGACGCGGCGTTCGAGTTATTCCGCGCGGCGGTCGATGCCGGCGCAAAAGCAGAGGCCGAATGGCAGAAGCGCTTCGATGCTTACGCCGCCGCCTACCCGGACCTCGCCGCCGAATTCAAAACATTCTTCGGCGGCGAACTGCCCGGCGGCTGGGAGGAAGCCATCCCGGTCTTCAAGCCTGAAAGCGGCGCGGCGGCGACCCGCAACACTTCCGGCGTGGTGCTCAACGCGCTCGCGCCCAAGCTGCCCCATCTCATCGGCGGCGATGCCGACCTCGCGCCTTCGACCAAGACCCTCCTAAAAGGCTTCGACGAACAGCAACCGGCGACGCCCGGCGGGCGCAACCTGCGCTTTGGCGTGCGCGAGCACGCGATGGGCGGCATCGTGAACGGCATCGCCTACCACGGCGGCCTCATCCCCTACGGCTCGACCTTCCTCGTCTTCTCCGATTACATGCGCGGCTCGATCCGAGTCTCGGCCTTAGCCGGCCTTAAGGTGCTCTGGATTTTCACGCATGACAGCATCTTCGTCGGCGAGGACGGCCCCACGCACGAGCCGGTCGAGCAGATAGCGTCGCTGCGCGCCATACCGGGCATGACCGTCATCCGGCCCGCCGACGCCAACGAAGTCGGCGAGGCATATCGCTGGGCGCTCCGGCAGAACGGGCCGGTATCGCTGATCCTCTCGCGCCAGAATTTGCCCATCATCGACCGCACGAAGTTCGCGCCGGCGGCCGGCCTGCACAAGGGCGCGTACATCCTCGCCGACAGCGAGGTCCGACCCGACGTGATCCTCATCGCCAGCGGCAGCGAGGTTAGCCTGGCGCTGAGCGCAGCCGCCAAGCTCCAGGAGCAGAGCGTGGGCGTGCGCGTGGTCAGCATGCCGAGTTGGGAAATCTTCGAGGCGCAGCCCGACGACTACAAGGAAAGCGTGCTGCCCCGGTCGGTCAAGGCGCGCGTCGCCATCGAAGCCGGCGTCGGCATGGGCTGGGAGAAGTACACCGGCGACGCCGGGAGCATCATCGCACAAGACCAGTTCGGCGCGTCGGCGCCTTACAAAGAGCTTGCAAAAGCATTCGGCTTCACGGTCGAGCGCGTCGTCGAGGCGGCGCTGAAGACGATTGAAGCGACCCAATAGTTTCTTTCACTACAGCGGCACAGAGAAGGGTAGCGCGGCAAATAGCATGGTGTCGGTTTTTTTGCGCAGGGTTGATCGACGAGCACACCGCCATACGTAGGGGCGGGTTTGAAACCCGTCCCCGTCCCTACCCCCCACCGGCGACCACGCCGTACAGCGGAGCGACCCGGAGAGGAATATCAAAGAGGATTTTCTTCCTCCTCTCTTCTCTCCCTCTCTGTGTTCTCTGTGTCTCTGTGGTAAACAACTCTTACTCTCTTACGAGGAGAAAACACCATGCGCGTCGCTATCGCAGGAGACCATCGCGGGTATCATCTTAAAGAAGAGGTCGCGGCCTTCATCCAGGCGCAGGGACACGAAGCGCTCAACCTGGGCGCGTTCGACGTTGAAATCTCCGACTACCCCGACTTTGCAAAGGCCATCGGCGAAGCGCTGCAACGCGGCGACGCCGAACGCGGCGTTCTGATCTGCGGGAGCGGGGTGGGCGCGAGCGTCGCCGCTAACAAGGTGAAGGGCATCCGCGCCGCCATCTGCCACGACGTATATTCCGCCGGGCAGGGCGTTATGCACGATGACATGAACGTCCTATGCCTGGGCGCGGACATCATCGGCGTCACGCAGGCCAAAGAACTGGTTAAAGCCTTCCTCGGCGCGACCTTCCTCAACGAAGGGCGCTACCGCCGCCGCCTGGAGAAAGTGCTTGCGATGGAAGCTGCGTCGTGTGGACAATAAGTGCCAATCGCAAAATGCTAATAACACTAATAACTAACTGCTAACCGCCCATAAGGAAACACAATGAGTGAAAAGCAAGAATTCGGACTCATCGGCCTGGCCGTGATGGGGCAAAATCTGGTGCTCAACGTCGAGCGCAACGGCTACTCGGTAGCGGTGTATAACCGCACCACCTCCAAAACCGAGGAATTCGCCGCCGGACCGGCCAAAGGCAAAAACATCAAACCGACCGAGACGATCGAAGCGTTCGTCGCATCGCTGGAGCAGCCGCGCCGCATCATGATTATGGTGCAGGCCGGCCCGCCGGTAGACGCCGTGATCGGCCAACTGCGCCCGCTGCTCGACCAAGGCGACCTGGTGATCGACGGCGGCAACTCCTGGTACCAGGACACCGAGCGCCGCATGAAGTCGCTCGAAGCGGACGGCATCGGCTTCCTGGGGGTGGGCGTCAGCGGCGGCGAAGAGGGCGCGCTGTGGGGGCCAAGCCTGATGCCCGGCGGCACGAAGGACGCCTACGAAAAGGTCGAGCCGATCTTGAAGAAGATCGCCGCGAAAGCCAAAGAAGACGGCGAGCCGTGCGTCGCCTACCTGGGGAGGGGCGGCGCCGGTCACTACGTCAAGATGGTGCACAACGGCATCGAATACGGCGATATGCAGCTCATCGCCGAGAGCTACGACATCCTGCGGCGCATCGGCCGGCTGGAAGCGCCGCAGCTCGCCGACATCTTCGACGAGTGGAACCGGGGCGAACTGCTGTCTTTCCTCATCGAAATCACCGCCGATATCTTCCGCAAGATCGACGACGCAACCGGTAAGCCGCTGGTCGAGATGGTATTAGACTCGGCGGGGCAGAAAGGCACCGGGCGCTGGACCGCGCAGGACGCTATGGAAATCGGCGCGCCCTTCCCCACCGTCAGCGCGGCGGTGGCCGCGCGCATCATCTCCGCGCACAAGCCGGCGCGCATCGCCGCCGAGAAGATCATCCCCGGCCCGCAGGATGTCCAGTTCACCGGCGACGTGAAAGGTCTGATCGACGACGTGCGTGCGGCGCTGTACGCTTCCAAGATTTGCTCGTATGCGCAGGGTATGGCAATGCTCAAAACGGCGTCCGACGCCTACGGCTGGAGTCTGCCGCTGGGCACCGCCGCCAAGATATGGCGCGCCGGCTGCATCATCCGGGCGGCGCTGCTGGGCGATATCACGCGCGCGTTTGAAGCCGCGAACCCGCCCGCCAACCTGCTGCTCGACGATTTCTTCAAAGAAGCGGTCATCAGCCGGCAGAACTCCTGGCGGCGCGTGGTCGGGCTGGCGACCCGGCACGGTATCCCCGTGCCGGCGATGAGTGCGTCGCTGGCGTACTTCGACAGCTACCGTACCGGTACGCTGCCCGCCAACCTCATCCAGGCGCAGCGCGATTACTTCGGTGCGCACACGTACCAACGCATCGACAAAGAGGGCATCTTTCACAGCCATTGGGGCAAGTAAACCGGTCCCCTCGCCCGCGCATGGGCGAGGGGAAGCCAATCATGCCGCTCGACCTGAACGACCTCGCCGCAATCGGCGGCGCGCTGCAAACGACCTTCCCGGCGCTGGGCGCGGTCGCGCCGCGCCGCATCCTCGAAACGGGTTTTAGCAGCGTCGCGCTGGAGACCGCCGAAGGATTGATCTTCCTCGTCGCGCGCAATGCGGCGGCGGGTGAGCGCTACGCCAGAATCGCGCCGCTGCTGCCTGCCTTGCGCGGGCATCTGCCGCTGCCGGTCCCTGACCCGCAGTGGTACGCCGGGCCGTGCGAGCTTTTCCGGTTCGGCGTCATCGGCTACCCCCGGCTGCCGGGCAAGCCCTTCGAGGCGCACTTCGCAGCGGCGGCGGATATGCGGCGGATCGCTTCGGACATGGGGCGCTTTCTCGCGGCGCTGCACAGCTATCCTTATGAGACGCTGCCGGTCGCACTCGGACCGGTCTCAAAAGCGGAAAGGCAAGCCGGCTGGGAAGCACTGCGCGCGAACGTCTTGCCGGCGCTGCGTGGCGCGCTGGCACCCGGCGAATACCGTAAGATCGTGCGCTGGTGGGATGGGTTTCTCGCCGACGCGAACATGCACCGGTTCGCGCCGGCGCTGCGGCACGGCGACATGTGGTATGGTAACTTCCTGGTCGATGCGGCGCTGCGGCGGATCGTGGGCGTCGTCGATCTGGAAAACCTCGCGCCGGACGACCCTGCACAAGACTTCACCACACAGCTTTACCTCGGCGCGCGCTTCACCCGGCAGGTGATCGAAGCCTACCGCGCGGCGGGCGGCGCGTTCGGCGCGGATGATTATCACCGCGCGCAGCGGCTATGGGAGGTGCGCGAGTTCGGCGGGGTCGAATACTCGGTGCAGTTCGACGACGCCGAGGAGTTCGCAGATTCGATCAAGAAGCTGCGCAGCGGTCCCATTCTCAACCCCGGCGGCATCCGGCTAACGTAAGTCCTGGTATCCCATCTCCACCATCCAGCGGCAGAGCGCCGGCCCGCCGTGCGCATCCGGGCGCGGCGGGTCGTAGTACGGCAGGCCGTCGAGACCGCGAAAGTAGCCCGCCGGCCCGGTCAGTTGCAGCGCCGCCGCCTCGGAAAGCTCCGCGTCGCCGACGGCGACCGCGTGGATGTGGATGGGCGACCCTTCGTACAGGTCGTTAGGCTGGCGCACCCACGCCGCAAACCCCGCCGTGCGCAGCGCCGCAATCATCGGGGCGGTGTCGTGCACATACCAGTTCCCCGCCCCGGTGCGCCCCAGCACACTGATATCGACCGCGCCGCCGCCGCTGTGCGTGCCGAAGCTCGCCTCGACCGTGTCGTTATACGATCCCTGCGTGATCGCGCCGACGAAATCGACCGGGCCATCGTAGAGCGTCTGCGCGTGCCGGAGCATCGCCAGCGTGCGCGCATTGAGCACAGCCACCCAGCCGCCCATGTCAATCGAAACGCGCGTGTAGTCGTCGGGCGGGCGCCAACAGCCGGCCGGCTCGTCAAAAGGCGTGGAGGTGGCGGTAGAAGTGGGCGTCGATGTCGGCGCGGCGGTCGGCGGCGCGGCGGTCGGCGGCGGGACCGGCGTGGCGGTGCGAGTCGGCGCGGTGGTCGGCAGAGCTGCCGTGGGAATCAGGGTCGGCGCAATGACCGGTGCAGCGGGAAAATTGCAGCCGGCGAGCAAGACGGCCAAGAGCAGCAGCCACACCGCCCGCATCAACATGTGATGTGTAAAACGGCGTTGGTATCTTCGCCGGCCTGGCTGAGCAGTTCGCAGGCTTGGGGCGTCTCGCAGATGACCAACTCGACGCCGCGCGCGCCGGCTTCCTCGTGAACTTCATCCATCACCGGCAGGCTGCCGTATGCCCCGGTCCCGATGATGAGCCGCTTGCACTTCCAGGGGATGTTTTCGCCGCTCGAAAGCGGCGTATGCCCGAACCGGTCACGGTACGGCTTCGAGGCTTTCTTCTTGCGGCGCTTGACCTTGCCCCGGTCGATGATGACATCTTCCTCGTACCGCTCGCCGTCGATCTCGATCTGGCCGAATTTGACAAAACGTGCCTTCATAACCCTTACTCGCCTCCCTTCAACAGCTCCTTTGCCATCGCCTCCGCCGCCGCCCGGATCGCCACGAGCTTGTATTCGCGGCTCCAGCGGTTGACCGGGAGCAGGTCGAACCGGCGCGCCCGGACGTGATCGATCCAGCGCTCCATGTTGAGCAGACAGGTAATCATGCCGCCACCACCGCCGCCCGCCGCCGCCACCGCGATAACCGGCTTGCCGGCCAGCCGGCTGTCCTCGCGCAGAGTCGCCTCGCAGCGGCGCAGGCGGTCGGTAAAAGCCTTCGCCGATTCGCTCAGGTCGCCCCAGTAGACCGGCGTCACCAGCACGTAGGCGTCGGCGTGGCGGACGCGCTCGTGCAGCGGTTGAAAGTCGTCGATGACCTGGCATTCATGATCGGTCTGGCACGTGCCCCAACCGTTGTTGCACGCCTCGCACGCGCCGATCTGCAAGTCGTTCAGGCGGATTTCTTCGGCGCGCCCGCCGGCCTGCTGCACGCCCTCGACGGCGGCAGCAGCGCACGCAGCGGTGAGACCGTCCTTGTTCGGGCTTGAACTGATGACGAGCACGTCCATGAGCGCATTCCCCCTTTGAGCAAAAGAGCACAGATAGGCTGCATTGTAAAACCGCGCCGCGAGCCTGGCAAACTCTATTGACAGCCCTACACGCCCCTGCTACACTACACGCGCAATCATACACAAAACGACTCGGACGGAGCCAAGTAGACCATCAGCGCGCTTACAGAGAGTCGCCGGGCGGTGCGAGGCGATGGCGGGCCGGTCGAAATCCACTCCCGATAGGTCGCATCCCGAAACAAGGGAGGCCGGGCGCGCCCGTTACCGCGCAGGGTCATATGACTTGTGGAGACCCGCGCCGTGAGGTGCGGGTAAATCCAGGTGGCACCACGAGAATCCTCGTCCTGGCTTACAGGCGAGGGTTTTTTGTTATAGGGGTTTAAAGTCATGTTTGAATTTCTAACGCGCGGGGTCTGGGAGTTCTTGATCGCCGCCAATATCGCGGTCGGGTTGGTATGGGCCGGCATCCGCCTGTACAAGGACCTGGCGCGCCCCTTACCCGGTAAAGACAGTAGACCCGACCGGTCGCAGGAGGTGGGGGCATCGCCCCGCTCTTCCGCGCCGCCGGACCGGAAAGCTTGAACCTGTCTATTTCACCTTAAATCAACCACACGGAAAGGGACAACCATGTTAGACATTACGATCATTCGAGAGAAACCCGAATGGGTAAAAGAACAGATGGAAAAGCTCAACGATATGGCCGCCAAGGACCGTATCGACGAAATCGTGCGCCTGGACGCGGAACGGCGCGCACTGCTGACCGAGGTCGAAGACCTGAAGGCCGCGCGCAACCGCGTGAGCAAAGAGATCGGGCGCATGAAAGACCAAGAAGCGCGCGAGGCCAAGATTGTCGAGATGCAGGGCGTAGCGGCGCAAATCGACGAACTTGACGAGCAGGTGCACCAGGTGGAAGCCGAACTGGACGAGCACATGAATTGGGTCCCCAACCTGCCGCACACGAGCGTCCCGGTTGGCCCGGACGACAGCCACAACATCGTAAAAGAAACTTTTGGCGAACTGCCCAATTTCGACTTCACGCCGCAGGCCCATTGGGACTTCGGCCCGGCGCTGGGCATCCTGGACTTCGAGCGCGGCGTCAAGCTCTCAGGCACGCGCTTCTATGTGCTGCGCGCGGCAGGCGCCCGGTTGCAGCGCGCGCTGATTAACTGGATGCTCGACCTGCACACCACGCAGCACGGCTACACCGAGATTATCTCGCCGTACATGGTGCGCGAAGCGATCATGTACGGCTCGTCGCAGCTGCCCAAGTTCGGCGAAAACCTCTACCGCGACATCGAAGAAGACTTCTACTTCATCCCCACCGCCGAGGTGAGCCTGACCAACCTGCACCGCGACGAAATCCTGGAGGCCGGCCAACTGCCCATCGACTACGTGTGCTACACCGAGTGCTTCCGGCGCGAGAAGATGAGCGCCGGGCGCGACGTGCGCGGCATGAAGCGCGGGCACCAGTTCGCCAAAGTAGAAATGTATAAGTTCACCAGGCCGGAAGACAGCTACGACGCGCTGGAGCAGATGGTACAGCACGCCGGCGATGTGTGCCGCGCGCTGGGCATCCCGTGGCGCATCGTCGAGATGGTCACGGGCGATCTGGGCTTCCAGGCGACCAAGAAATACGATCTGGAAATGTGGGCGCCCGGCTGCGGCGAGTGGCTGGAGGTCAGTTCGCTGAGCAACTGCGAAGCGTTCCAGGCGCGCCGCGCGAACATCCGCTACCGGCCCGAACCGAAAGCCAAGCCGCAGTTTGTGCACACGCTCAACGGCTCCGGGCTGGCGCTGCCGCGCGTGATGATCGCCGTCATGGAGAACTACCAGCAGGCCGACGGCTCGGTCGTGGTGCCGGAGGCGCTGCGCCCGTACATGGGCGGGCTGGAGGTTATCGAGGCGGAGTAACTTAAAGCGGGAAGAAATCTTGTTATAATAGGGCTGTCGTGGCGCGGCTGCGACAGCCTGTTGATTCTTACGAGAGTGAGACTCAGCCGAGGCGGTGGTTGAGATCGAGACCCAAAAACCTACCAAACAGACATCCACAAGGAAAACACCATGCAAGTTCGCATCGTCCCATCTATCCTCTCCGCCGACCTGACCCGGCTGGGCGAACAGGTCCGGGAAGCCGATCTGGGCGGCGCCGACCGCATCCAGATCGACGTGATGGACGGGCGCTTCGTGCCTAACATCACCTTCGGCCCTAAGATCGTGGAAGCGGTGCGCCGCTCGGCCCTGGAAATGTTCCTCGAAGCGCACCTGATGATCGTCGAGCCGGAGCGCCACATCGAATCCTTCGCCGAGGCCGGCGCGGATATGATTATCGTCCACGCCGAAGCCACCGTTCACCTGCACCGAGCCATCCAACTGATGAAACAGGCCGGCGTCAAGGCGGGCGTTGCGCTCAACCCGGCGACGCCGCTCGTGAGCGTCGAGGAGGTCATACCGGACATCGACTTGCTGCTGCTGATGACCGTCAATCCGGGCTGGGGTGGGCAGGACTTCATTCGCAGCAGCGTGAGCCGCATCCAGCGCGCCCGCCGCATGATCGACACCCACAACCCGCGCTGCAACCTGGAGGTAGACGGCGGCATCTACGGCGACCCCGATCACAACACCGCGCTCGACGCGGTGCGCGCCGGCGCCGATACACTGGTCGCGGGGTCGGCGGTCTACAAGCACCCCGGCGGCGTGGCGGCCGGCATCAAGGCGCTGCGCGAGGCGGTGTCATTTGTCGGGATGATTTGATCGAGCCGCTCAAGCCTGCCCGAACAACTCGCCCACCCAACTCAGCCCGTAGTAGCCGGCCCACGCCAGCAGGACAAACCGGATGGTTTTCCCCAGCGCGGCGGCGACCAAGAACTGCCAGACCGGCATACGCGACGCGCCCGCCAGCAGCCCTGCCACATCAAAAAAGGGATTCGGGATCAGGGCAAAGCAGAAAATCGCCAACGGGCCGTAGCGGTCCATCCAGCGGTCGAAGCGCCGGTAGAGCGGCTTGTCCATGACCGGCGCTGCGCCGCCGTAGCCGGCCAGGTAGCCGGTCAACTCGCCGAGCGCCGCCGCCGGCCCCGATACCAGTCCCACCAGCCACGGGTTGTACACGCTCCCTAACGCGAAGACCGTCACGAAGGCCGGCGCCGGCAGGATGATCGTCGCGCTGCCGAACAGGTTCACCAGGAACAGCCCCACATAGCCCAGTTCCTCGAACTGCGTGATCTGGTCCGAAAAAATAATGACCCCTACGGTGATGAGCAGCGACAGCAGCACGGCGGCGGCGGCCTTCAGTGCCGTATTCATATTCGACTTCGACCGTGCCGGGGCGGTTCCCGGAGCCTCGGCGTTTGGAGTTGGCCCGTGCGGGTCGCTCACCGCATCGCCTCATCGAGCAGGTTACGGATGCGCGCCACGACCATATCAATCGCCACCCAGTTAAAGCCACCCTCCGGGATGATGACATCGGCATAGCGCTTGCTCGGCTCGACAAACTCCAGGTGCATGGGGCGCACCGTGCGCAAGTACTGCTCGATCACCGAATCGACCGTGCGCCCGCGCTCGGCCACATCGCGCCGGAGCCGGCGGATAAAGCGAATGTCCGGGTCGGTATCCACGAAAATCTTTACGTCCATCGTGTGGCGCAGTTCGGGCTGGGCGAAGATGAGAATCCCCTCGATCAGGATAATCGGCTGCGGTTCGACATGTACAGTTTGGTCGGTGCGGGTGTGTGTAGTGAAATCGTACATCGGCAGTTCGACCGGCTCGCCGCGCTTGAGCCGCTCAATATGCCGGACCATCAAATCGTTCTCCAGCGCGTCGGGATGGTCGAAGTTGACAATCTCACGCTGGGCGCGCGGCAGAGCGCGCAGGTCACGGTAATAGGCATCGTGCGGGATGACCGCTATGTGCGCCGCTCCCACGCGCTCGATAATCTGGTCGGCGACGGTGGTTTTGCCGGCGCCGCTCCCACCGGCGACGCCGATCACGACCGACCGACGCCCATACGATTCGTGTTTATTCAATTTGATTGTCTTCTCCTATCGGTTCATCAAGATCATCGCCGCCGAACGGCTGTGCAGCAAACATATCCACGGTGCGGGCGTCGGGCTGCACACGCTGCGCCGCCTTGAACGTGACGAAGTGACGCGGCAGACTCGGCGTCTGGCCGGCCATCAACTCCTCCACCGTCAGAATTTGCAGGCGCGGGTAATCCCGGTTCAAGGTCTTCGAGTAATAGAAACCGGCGCCCGCCGCCTCGGCCAGCATCGCCTTGGTGGGCGGCTCCAGTGTGATAAAAATACCGGCGGCGGCCTTCTCGCGCTCGATGACGTGCGCGAAGTCGCGCACCATACCCACGTTCACGCGCCCGCTCTTGACCTGCACCACCACTTTCCTGTCGCGCGCCTTCGGATCATCGCGGAAGTACAGCACACCGTCGATGCCCCGGTCGGCGCCTTTGGCGCGGTCCGCGCCGGAGGGCCGCGCCTGCACCAGCGACAGCGCCCAGTACTCGAACTGGTACGGGTCCTGCTGGGCAAGGGCACACGCGCTGCCCACATCGGCCGGCTCGCCCACGACCTCGAAACCGGCGTCCTCGCCGAACATATCATAGAGCCGGTTCTTGATGAGCGAGACCGCCAGGTGAGTGATATCGATGCCGAGCCAACGCCGGTCGAGCTGCTGCGCGGCGGCGATGGTGGTGCCGCAGCCGCAGAACGGGTCGAGCACCACGTCGCCTTTGTTGGAAGCCATCGCTACGAT
>JAFGMM010000267.1 GCA_016927535.1 Anaerolineae bacterium | reverse complement strand
CTGCTTTTTGTGGTATATGGGCTAGCACGAGTCTGACTCCCCGCGCCCCTTGAGGGAGAGGGGTCGGGGGTGAGGGGGAGCAGGCGCTTAAGTTGATGTGCATGGGGCACGCCGCGCCCCTACCCGCTTCTAACCTCGCCGTATACCTCCCGGCGCTTGAGAGCAAGCGTCTCGTAAAGCAAATTTTGCGCACCAGGGCTAACTTATAAATACTCGGAAAACGGCAATAAAGTATCGAGGAAAGGAAGACGTTCTGATGCGCAAGGCTTTAGCTTTACTGGTTCTTATTATGGCGCTCGTCACGGCGTGCAACATCCCGCGCGCCGACTCGACGCCCGGCAGCGTCATGACCCTGACGCCCACACCGACCACCCAGCCCACCGCCGCGCCGACAACTGCCCCGACCGCCGAACCGCCCACACCCACCACCGAATCCCTGCCGGCCTGCACACCCAACACGACCTGGCCCGTCTACACGGTGGTGCACGGCGATACCCTGTTCAGCATCGCGCAGCGCACCGGCGGCACGGTCGATGCCCTGGTGGCGGCGAACTGCCTGCCGGACCGGAACGTGATCGAAGTCGGGCAACTGCTGCGCGTGCCGGCGCTGCCGGTGGTGGTGCAGCCCAGCGCCACGCCGCCGGGCGGCGTCAAGACCTACATCGACCCGCATGGGCGCTACGCCTTCGACTATCCCGACGGCTGGTATGTCCGGGAGGATGCGGCGGGTTCGGTGATCGTCACCACGTATGATCCGCAGGGCGGCGACCCGGCGATGGCGGCGTTTGGCCTCCCTTCGATGGCGAAGATCACCTTCAGCGTGAACCCCACCACCATCCACACCGAACTCAGCGGCCTGGTCAATGAATTCAAGACGCGCAACGCGCTTCAGCCCGACCAGGTTTTCTACGAGGGCCAGTGGGTTTTACCGAACGGCGCGCCGGCGGTCCGGTTCAGCATGATCCCCGGCAACCACCTGATCCAGGTCTTGTTGACCATCCTCAACGGCAACAACATCGTGGCGACCGGGCTGGGCAATGGCACCCTATTCGACAACGTGACGAAGACGTTGCGCCCGGCGTCGTGACAGACATAGGCGCGGGAGAGAATTTTAACCACGAATAGCACGAATAATCACAAATAAGAACTTAAAAATTTGCTTCTTCCTTATTCATGTGCATTCGTATTTATTCGTGGTTCAATTCTTCTCCTAACCAGACACACCGCGCAACCCGAATCTCAAACCTATAGACAGATTACGTAAAGAGCACAGAGAATCTCGGCGAATCTCTGTGCTCTCTGTGTCTCTGTGGTGAAAAAGCAGCTACGCCGTGACCGCCTCCGGCGCTTCGATGACCGGCTCCGCGCCTTTGCCGTTCGACGGCTCGCCCGCCGGGTAGACGCGCTCGTCTTCCGGCAGCAGATCGTTCACGCCGCTGAACAGGTATTCGATGACCTCGCGTGCGCTGTAGCTGCGCCGGTCGCCCAGGAACACCGGCAGCCGCTCGAAGGCGTCGCCGGAGGTGACGATGGGTGTCTCGAGGTAGCCGTTTTTGCGGCGCTGCGCAAAGCCGGCCTTAGCGCCCAGGTGGTTGCAGATACACTTGCGCCCGACCGTATCTTCGAGCTTGCCGCCCTTCTCGATGTAGTGATCGACCGGTTCGGAGGGACAGCGATAGCCGATGAAGCCGTTTTCTTTCTTGTACAGGTGGCGCAGGTAGCCGATATCGCAGATACGCTCGCGCGCCGCGTAGACCTCCGGGTTGGCGATGGAGGTATCGAGCTGCACGACCTTGAAGGGAAACCCGGTCGGCGAAGCGCGCCCGTCGGTGAGTACTTCGAGTTCGCCGGCGCGTACTTTGTCGATCAGGGTTTGCTTCAGGCTCGCTTGCATGCCCGACTCGCTGGAGTAGGCGAACAGCGTGCCAACCTGGATGCCTTGCGCGCCGGCTTCGAGCGCCGCCCGGAAACCCTCCGGGCTGCCATAGCTGCCCGCCAACCAGAACGGCCGGCCCAGTTCGGCGATCTTGCTGAAGTCCACGTCATCTTTTTCGGTGTAAATCGGCTGGCCGCGCTCGTCGTATTCGAAGTTGCCGCGCGGCGGCGCGTTGTGACCGCCCGCAGTGGGCATCTCGACCACGAAACCGTTGAGTTCGCCGCTGGAGCGCTTGAGGAGCGCCTTCGCCAGCACCACCGACGACACAATCGGGAAGAACAGCGGGCGCTTCAGCGGGCCGACTCGCCCGGCAATGCCGGGGAAGATTGCCTCCGGGTCGAAGTGGATGCGGATATCATCGTCCTTATCGGCGTCGATCACGTCGAGCCGGTAGCTCACCGGCTGGTGGTCGGCGAGCCGGTCGAGGATGCCGGGCACCTGCATCGGGATGCCGGCGCCCATGATCGCCACGTCGAGGCCGCCCAGCATCGCGCCGTAGAACGAGAAGATATTGGGCATCTGCACTTTTTCGAGCAGATTCAACCCGACCGGGTTGTTGTGTCCTTCCTTCGCCAGCCAGACTTCAACAAAGTTGGCGATGACGGTCAGTTCGACGAGGTGGCGCGGCGGGTCGATCTTCCACATCGGCATGTTCTTATAAGGGGCGCCTTCCGGGATGCCGCCCTCGACGTAATACTTGTCGATGATGTGTTGGGCCGGTTCCTGGTAGGGGAAATGGCTCAGCGCACGGCGCACATGCCCGCCCGCGTCGCCCAACTGCAAGCGCGCAACCATCACCAGGGCGATACCGGTACCCGATACTACCCCCAACTGTCCCTGCGTGGCGACGGTTTTCGCAAGCCTCCAATCCGAGACCGCGACGCCCATACCGCCTTGAATCAATCTTGGCAATTTCATAATATACAGCGCTCCTTAACCTTGTTTAACTTATGCGCCACCTTAGCGCTTTTCCGTACCCGTTCGTATTTTGCCGGCAGATTTTACAAAAATTCCTCTAAAGATCAAGTTAGTCTTATTTTGCGCTACGGCGCCGCGTTTGTATTGTCAGCCGGTTGGGGGTGCGCTACACTCCTTTCGACACGAAGATCGCCCTATTTTAACAGATCGAGGAGATTTTCCCATGACGGAGTACCGAATTGAAAAGGATTCGCTCGGCGACCTGCGGGTGCCGGCAGATGCGCTCTACGGTGCGCAGACCCAACGCGCCGTAGAAAACTTCCCGGTTTCGGGGATGCACTGCTACCCGGCGTTCATCTGGGCGATGGCAATGATTAAGCGCGCCGCCGCCGAAGTGAACCACGACCTGGGTTTGTTCAAAGACAAAGAAGTCGATGGCAAGGTCATCGCGGGCGCGGCGATTGCCGGCGCGGTGATGGATGCCGCCGACGAGGTGGTCGCAGGCAAGCACGACGCCCATTTCGTCGTTGATCCCTTCCAGGCCGGCGCAGGCACCAGCCAGAACATGAACACCAACGAGGTCATCGCCAACCGCGCCAACCAACTGCTCGGCTACGCCATCGACGACCCGAAGAAGCCGGTGCACCCCAACGACCATGTAAACATGGCGCAGTCCACTAACGACACCATCCCGACCGCGATCCGGCTGGGTTGTCTGTGGCGCCTTGACGAATTGGTGGACACGCTGCGCGCGCTGCAAGCAAGCTTCGAGGCGAAGGGCCAGGCCTTCGACTCCATCGTCAAGAGCGGACGCACACACCTGCAAGACGCGGTGCCGGTGCGCCTGGGCCAGGAGTTCGGCGCGTATGCTAAAGCGGTGGCGCGCGATATCGAGAAGATCGAGCAGGCGGCGGAAGGGCTGCGGCGGCTGGGCATCGGCGGCACCGCCACCGGGACCGGCCTCAATGCGCACCCGGAATACCACGCGCGCATGGTCGAGAAGTTGGCCGGGCTGACCGGCATCCGGCTTTACGAAAGCGATGACCTGTTCGAGAGTATGCAGAGCATGCAGGATGCGGTGTTCTTCTCCGGCGCGCTGCGCACACTGGCGCACGACCTGGTGCGCATCGCCAACGACCTACGCCTGCTCGCCAGCGGTCCCACGACCGGCCTCGACGAAATCCGCCTCCCGACCGTGCAGCCCGGCTCCAGCATCATGCCCGGCAAGATAAACCCGGTGCTCGCCGAAATGCTCAACATGGCGATGTTCCACGTGATGGGCGACGACCTGGCCGTGATGCTGGCGGGGCAGGCCGGGCAGCTTGAGCTTAACGTGATGATGCCAATCATCGCGCATAACCTCTTTGAGATGATGCACGTGACCATTGGCGCGGTGAAGGCGTTCACCGAAAAGTGCGTCGCCGGCATCGAGGCGAACGCGGCAAAGGCCGAGGGCTGGCTGGCGAAGAACCCTATCCTGGTCACCGCGCTGAACCCAATCATCGGCTACCTGAAGGGCGCAGAGGTGGTCAAGACCGCGATGAGGACCGGCAAATCGTTGAAAGAGGTCGTCGTCGAGTTAGGCTACATGACCGAAGAAGAAGCGGTCCAGGCGCTCGATGCGCGCAAGATGACCGGGGGCGGTATCGGCGGGTAGAAAAAAGGCCGGAGGGTCACCCCTCCGGCCTCATCTCGACCACAGGTTAGCAAGTTAAAATTACGGGCGCGGCATGAGCTTTGCCTCAAGTTCAAGCGTCTCTTTGCCGTCGCGCAGCACGGTGAGCGTCACCGTCTGGCCGGGCGTGGTATGGTTCGCCAGGTAGGTGACCAGATCGGCGATGCCATAGAGCGGTTCGCCGTCGATGGCCGTGATGATATCGACCGAGTTGGGGACGCCGGTTTCCTGGTCATCTTCCTTGACGATCTCGCCCATATCGTGCAGGCCGGCGCGTGCCGCCGCGCCGCCCGGCGTCACCTCGCTGACCACGACCCCGCGCAGGTCGTTCGGCAGGTCGAACGCTTCGATTATTGCCAGCGTCACATCGCCGCCGGTGATGCCCAGGTAGCTGTAATCGACGTAGCCGTTTTCGATCAACTCCTGCGCCACGCGCCGGGCCAGGTTGCTGGGGATCGCAAAGCCGACGCCGGCGCTGCTGCCGCCGGCGCTGATGATCTGCGAGTTCACGCCGATAACGCGGCCCTCCAGATCGAGCAGCGGGCCGCCGCTGTTGCCGGGGTTAATCGATGCATCGGTCTGGATGACGCCGCCGATAGAGAAGTTGGTCATGCCGCTGATCGTGCGGTTCAGCGCACTGACGATGCCGCTGGTGAGCGTCCAGCGCTGGCCGAACGGGCTGCCGATTGCCAGCACGGTCTGGCCGATGACCAGCGCATCCGAGTCGCCGAACTCAACCGGGTGCAGCTTCGCCGCCGGCAAGTCAACTTTCAACACCGCCAGGTCCGAATCGGGGTCCAGGCCCAGAACCTCGGCGCGGGTCAGCGTTCCGTCGAAGAAATTCACTTCGATGCGCGTTGCGCCGTCCACCACGTGGTTGTTGGTGACGATATGCCCCTCGGTGTCGATCACGAAGCCGGTGCCGGCGCCGATCACGGTGTTATCCTGGCCGAAGACGCCCGAATCTGGTCTCCGCGCGACGACGTTGATCGACACGACCGACGGGCTAACTCTCTCATAGACTTCGGTAAAAATCGTGCTGCCGGGCAGAGGCGTATCTTGAGATAGAGCGTCTTCGGTTGCCGGCAGGGTCGCAGGGTTGGCGGCCAGGATGGGCGCACCGCCCGCCAGGGCCACGAGCGCGACCAAGAGCAGTATCGAAACGATGAGTTGGTTTTTACTGAACCACTTTTTCATAGAATTTACCTCCATTACTTTCAGAAATTTGTAGTTTTCCCCCAAAATAAGGTTCTTTGGGAATTCGCAGGGTTTTCGGGCGAGCCGGCGGCTTGCCCCTACGAATTACTCCGCCGGTAGGGGCGTCCCGGCGGGACGCCCAAGATACGGCATCGAACTTTCGTTTGCCCCGCGAATTCCTGGAGAAGCCAAAATAACCTCGCCCCTTTGCGTGTGGGGTAGCACCACAGAATACCGTGGTGTCGGTTTCTTGCGCGGACCTGCACCCATATATAGGGTTGATCGACAGCCTCGCCGCCATATG
>JAFGMM010000266.1 GCA_016927535.1 Anaerolineae bacterium | reverse complement strand
ACCACCACCGCCACCGGCGCGCGCAGCATCCCCGGCTGGAGCGGCGGCAGATCGGTCGGTTCGGTCGAGCCGGGCGCGGCATGGTCTGCCGGCGGCATCCCGGTGAAGTAATTGAGCACGCCCTCGTAGATGCCAAACGCGACGAGATATTTAAAGCGCGGGTCGAGAAGCGCCTGGTAATCCGGCTCCGGCGTGTCCATAAAGGCCGCCTCGATGAGGATCGCCGGCATATCGGCGAGCCGGATTTCGCCGTAAGCGCTGTAGCCGCGCACCCCCCGGCTCACCCAGTCCGGGTTGTAATCGGTGCGGAGCCGCGCAATCACCGCGTCGTGGACGCTCTGCGCCAGCGCCAGGCCGCCGGCGCCGTGGTGTTCGTGTGTGTCGTAGATCACGCTGGTGCCGCTGGCGCCGCCGATATCGTTATGAATACTGATAAAGATATCGGCTCCGAGATAATTCGCGTAGAGCGGGCGCGCATAAATATCACTCGTCAGGGCGATATTGGCGTCGTTCCATATTTCTTCGGGCAGCCCCAGCGCTTTGAGATGCTGGCGCGCGTTCTCCTGCCAGCGCGGATGCCCGCTCTCGCCAATGCCGGCGTTGGGGTCCAGGTTGCGCGTCGAGTAAACGGTCGCGCCGGCATTGGTGAGCAGGGCGTAGAGCTGCATGGCAATCTCGGCGTTGAGCACGTCCTCGACGATGGCGCCCTGGTGGGCGCGCTGCAAAGAATAACAGTTGCAGTCTTCGAGATAAGTCCAGCCGTGGCCGGGGCTGATAACGACCACCCGGCCGGCGAGCGGGCCGCCGTCCTGCGCCGCCGCCGGCAGCGCGCCGGCCGACAAAGCGACGATTAATATTAGAGTCAGATAACGCAAAGCAACCTCCGGGCGCACACGCGCGTAAATATCCAACAGGAGAGTATAGCACAGAGCGCGCATTTTGGTTGGATGGCCCGGCGGCTTAACAGAAAACACACAAACCAACCGAGTTGGACGGTTGTTTTGTCTTTCGCCTCAGCTTATAATCCAATGCGCGCTACCTGTTGGGAGTCGAATCCAGATGAGCTTCGACCAGGAAAAGTATATCGGCCCGTACAAAATCGAAGGCAAGCTTGGTCAGGGCGGTATGGCGACGGTCTACAAGGCCTATCACCTGGTGCTCGACCGCTATGTCGCCATCAAAGTCATGCACGAAGCCTTCAAAGAAGACCCCGGCTTCCTGGCCCGCTTCCGCCGCGAAGCGCAAATCGTCGCCAAGCTGGAACATCCCAACATCATCCCCATCTATGACTTCAACGAACACGAGGGGAACCCCTACCTGGTGATGAAGTTCATCGAGGGCGTCTCTCTCAAGCAGCGCATGAAAGAGGCTATGCTGAGCCTGGAGGAAGTGCTGAAGCTGCTGGACGGCGTGGGCGCGGGGCTGTCCTACGCGCACAAGCGCGGCATCCTGCACCGCGACATCAAACCCTCCAACGTCATGCTTGACGACGAATGCACGCCCTACATTGCCGATTTCGGCTTGGCGCGCATCACCGCCGCCGGCGAATCATCCCTCTCGCAGGATATGATGCTCGGCACGCCGCAATACATGTCGCCGGAGCAGGCGCGCGGCGACAAGAGCCTCACCATCAGCACCGACATTTACTCGCTCGGCGTGATGCTGTTCGAGCTTGTGGTAGGGCGCGTCCCCTTCAATGCCGACACGCCCTATACCATCGTCCACGACCACATCTATACCCCACCGCCCTGGCCTTCGACCATCAACCCCGACGTACCCCAGCCGGTCGAACGGGTTTTGATCAAGGCGCTGGAGAAAAACCCCGGCGACCGGTACCTCACGGTCAAAGCCCTGGTCGAGGCGTTCAAGGCGGCGGTCGAAGAGGCCGGCATGGAAGAAGTCGCGCCGGTCGTGACCGAGAAGCCCGCGCACAGCGGAATCTCGCCGGCCGCCGACCCGACCGAGGTCGATAGATTCGAGGCGATCCCGGTCGAGACGCCCCTGCCGGCCACGGCGGCAGACTCGCTCGCCACGCTGCCGCTCGACCTGACCCCGGCGCCGGCGGCGCGCTCCGCGTCGCTGCCCTTCGAGCCGTCCGTCCCGCCGGTCATCGGCGTCGCCGACAGCGGCGCGCTCACATTGTCGGCGCTGCGCCGGCAGCAGAACCGGCACGGCACAGCATGGATCATGGGCGGCTGCGGCCTGCTCATCCTATGTTGTTTGCTGTTTTCGGGCGGCCTGCTGAGCGTCTTTAACGCCGGCATCCCCGGCAGCAAGCCTCCCGCCACGCTAAAGCCGGTCGTCCTGGAGCTGCCGGAGCTGGCGGGCTTCGATATCCCCGCCGACCCCGAAGAATTCCAGGCATTGCTGCAAGACACCCAGGAGACGGCGGCAAACAACCCTTACGACCCGGTGGCGCAGTTTAACCTGCTCATCCTGAATCTGCTTAACCAATCAGATGAGCAACGCAGCTACAACCTGCTGAATCCTTTCGTAACGGCGGCGGCCAGCCAGCCGGAACTGCTGCTGGCGGGCGTCGAAAAGCTGATCGAATTCGAGTTTGACCGGTACGCGGCCTCGCTGGCCGTGCGCGCGCTCGAACTCCACCCCGACCACCGGGCGCTGCGCGAGACCGCCGGCGCTTACCTGTGGAAATTCTCGGCGGAATCCGGCGAAACCCTGCTCGACTTTTACGGCGAGATCGAGACGCGGATCACCAACCCGCTGGTCCGCACCGCATACGCGCGCGCCCTCATCGAAGACGAAACCACCGTGAATTATGCCAAAGCGCTCGAACAACTCAACCTGGCGCTCGAAGCCGACGTCGAACTGGCCGAAGCCTACCTGACCCTCGGCGTTCTCTACGTCGTGACCGGCAAGCCCGGAGACGCGCTAAGCGAACTGGAGTTCGCCATAACCGCTCCCAATTCGCCGGCATGGGTCAAAGAGGAAGCGCAAAAAACCATCCGAGAATACCGGCTGCGCGGCGTGGCCGGCCAGCCCGAAACGCCGACGCCAACGCCAGTAGCGCTGGCGCTATCCGACAAAATCCCCGACATCGAACTGCCCGGCGGTTCTCAGATTCCGCACGACCTGATGGAAAATGCGCAGATCGCCGCCGACGCCTACCCGGATAACCCGGTGGCGCAGTTCACGCTGGCGCTGCTCAGGCTGCGCAACGACCCGGAACATTACGGTTACGATGTGCTGCTGCCTTTCCTGGATAACACCGAAGAAAGGCCGCTGCTCGTCATGGAAGCGAGCCGGAAGCTGGCCGAATACGGGTTCGACCGGTACGCCGCCTGGCTCGCCATCGAGGGTCTGGAGCGCTACCCCGACCACCCGGCGCTGCGCGACGCAGCCGGCGCTTACCTGTGGGCGTTCGCGTCCGAACATGGCACAACCCTATTGCGAAGCTATCGCGGCGTGACCGCAAACATCAAAAACCCGATCAACCATATCTGGTATGCGTATGCGCTGATCGAATCCGGGCGTTCGGCGCTGCTGCGCGTGGCGCACCGGCAGGTTAACCGGGTGCTTGAGATCGACGAAGATTTGGCCGAAGTGCAGTTGGCGCTGGGGGTGCTGTATCTGATGAAGGGCGCCGACCTCGACGCCGCGCAGGAAGCGCTGCAATACGCCATCGACGCGCCCGGCGCGCCGCAGTGGGTCCGCGAGGAGGCCCGGCGGTTGATTCAAGTGAACGAGCTGAATGATTCATAAACAAGGTTCTGCTAAGCAACTCTGAACTTTATTTTCTTCTATCATACAAGGAGCCAATCATGAGAACGCCTATCATTGCCGGCAACTGGAAAATGTACAAGACGCCCGACGAGGCGGTAGCCTTCGTCAAAGAGCTTGCGCCCCGGCTCGCCGAATATACCACCGTCGAGCGCGTGGTCTGCCCGGCGTTTGTGGCGCTGCCCGGCGTCCGCGCCGCGCTCGCCGGGGCCGAGATCGGCGTCGGCGCGCAAGACCTCCACTGGGAGGAACAAGGCGCGTTCACCGGCGAGGTAGCGCCGAAGATGCTGGCCGGCCTGGTCGATTACGTCATCATCGGCCACTCGGAGCGGCGCGGCTACTTCGGCGAGACCGACGAAACCGTCAACAAGAAGATCCAAGCGGCGCGGGCGCACGGCCTCAAGCCGATTGTGTGCGTGGGCGAAAGCCTGGAGCAGAACCGGGCCGGCGCGACGCAAGACTTTGTAGGCGGGCAGGTGCGCGCCGCCTTCGCCGGGGTGAGCGCCGAGGATATGGTTAAGGTCGTCGTCGCCTACGAGCCGATCTGGGCCATCGGCACCGGGCTGACCGCCACCGGCGAAGACGCCAATGCGATCATCCGCGACGCCGTGCGCGCGCCGCTTGCCGAGATGTTCGGCGATGCGGTCGCGCAGGCCGTGCGCATCCAGTACGGCGGCAGCGTCAAACCGAACAACATGGCCGAGTTCATGTCGCAGCCAGAGATCGACGGCGCGCTGGTCGGCGGGGCCTCGCTGGACGCGGGCAGCTTCACCGACCTGGTGCGCATCGCGGCGGAGGCCAAAGGCTAAGCAACCCCATGACCCAACAAGCGTACACCTTCGAGAAAGAAATCCACATCGTCAAACAAGCCCGGCTCCGCTACCTCCTCTACTTACCGGAAGATTACGACAGCACTCCCGGACGGCGCTGGCCCTTGATCCTATTCTTGCACGGCGCCGGCGAGCGCGGCAGCGACCTTAACCTGGTCAAGCTGCACGGCCCGCCGAAACTGATCGAACAGGGCCGGCGATTCCCGTTTATCGTCGTTTCGCCGCAGTGCTCGCGCCATTCCTGGTGGCCGGTGGAGGTCGAAGCGCTCAACGCGCTGCTGGACGAAATCATGGCGTCCTACGCCGTCGATCCGAAGCGCGTTTACCTGACCGGCCTGAGCATGGGCGGATTCGGCACCTGGGCGCTGGCAGCGGCCTATCCCGGCCGCTTTGCCGCGATTGCGCCGATCTGCGGCGGCGGCGATCCCGAAACCGCCTGCGCGCTCAAGAACACGCCGACCTGGGTTTTCCACGGCGCAAGAGACCAGACCGTGCCGCTGAGCGAATCGAAGCAGATGGTCGATGCGGTCCTGGCATGCGGCGGCCCGGTCGAGCCGCGCCTGACGGTCTACCCCGAAGCTGAACATGACTCGTGGACCAAGACTTATAACAATTCCAGGCTGTACGATTGGTTTCTGCAAAACGCGCTCGGCGATTAGCGATTAACAGTTGGCGGTTAGCAGTTAGCAGTTAGCAGTTAGCAGCTAGCAATTAGCAGTTGGCGGTTGGCAGTTAGCTAATTGCCAAAAGCTAACCGCTAACCGCCAAAAGCAACCGACGACGACCCGGCTGCGTATACATACATAAGCATCAGAGTTGAAGTAGTATGTATAAAGGGAGAAAAACGCAATGCAAAGCAGACCATCATCCCAATTCTGGGCCATCGTCCTAATCGGGCTTGGCGTGGTCTTGCTCGCCGGGAATATCCTGCCGAACCTCTCAAGCGGCTTTTTGGCGCTGTTCCTGATCCTGCTGGGCCTGTACGTCTTGGCTGGGCGCGACCTGCTGCCCCAGACCGAGATCAAAACCGACCGATTCACCGCCCCGGTCGATGCGGCAGCCTCGGCGCGGATCGATATCGACCTGTCGGTCGGCGACGCGACCGTTCACGCACTGCCCGAACCAGGCACGCTCATCGACGCCAACCTGACTTACGCCGGCGAAATCGACTTTTCAGTATCGGGCGAAGCGAAGAAGTCGGTGCGGCTGCGCCAGACTCGCCATTCTTTCGCCGGTTGGCTTGACCCATCGACCTGGTTTGGCGGCTCACCGGAGCGCCGGCTGCGGTGGGATGTCGGCCTTAACGCAGACATTCCAATGGATCTCAACGTCCAGGGTGGCCTGGGCGCTGCCCGCCTCGACCTGCGCGACCTGAAGGTTACCGATTTGCGCGTCGGGTGCGGCGCCGGAACGGTACGCGCGACCCTGCCGGCGGTCGGTGAAGGCTACACTGCGCAGCTTCACGGCGGGGCGGGCGCTCTGAACATCGACATCCCCGAAGACGCCGTCCTCGGCACGAGTGTCCAGGGTGGTATAGGCAGCATCAACATCAAAATCGGGGCGGGCGCAGCCGTCAACGCTCAAATCCAGGGCGGTATGGGCAGCGTCAACATCGACGTTCCCCCGGACGCCGCCGTGCGCGTGGAAGCTCAGACCGGTCTGGGTTCGATCTCCGTGCCGCCGCACTTCAGCCGTCTGAGCGGCGGGCAGGATGGCTTTATAGCACAGGAGGGAGCCTGGGAGACTCCCGGCTTCGCCGATGCCGGCCGGCAAATTAACATTGCGTTCAACGGCGGCATGGGCGGGTTCACCGTGCGCTAAAAACTCCAAGACCGCCGCCTCGACCCGAACGCCCACGGTTTGCCGGCGGTGCCGGCAAACCGTGGGCATTCTGCAAAGCGCGGAGAACACGAGGATCGCGCAGACTTTCTACGTTCTTTAGCGGTTCAAAGCCCCGCCGCGCCGCAAGCGGCGGCCTTTGCACAGCGACGGCCCTGAAACTATAGGTTGCATCCCGCGTAGTGGTAGATAACAAACAAGGCGTTTACGTAGAGGAGTCCTCGAATGTCCCAACACAAGACAAGAAGCGGCTACCGGTCGCTTTTTTGGCCGATCATGCTCATCAGCCTGGGATTGATTTTGCTGCTGAGCAACGCGGGCATGATTACCATCAAAAACGTGATCGCGCTGCTGCGCATGTGGCCGCTGCTGCTGATTATCATCGGCCTGGACCTGCTGTTTGGCCGCCGGTCGCCGATCTTGGGCGCGCTGATCGGCCTGGGCGCGGTCGCGCTGGCCGTCGTTATCATGCTGGTCGGCCCGTCGATGGGCCTGGCCGGCGAATGGGAAATCAAGACCTTTCAAGAGAGCGTCCCGATTGGCGGCGCGGAATCTGCCGAAGTCGCCCTTAACCTTTCGGTCGGTGAGACCCGGATCGCCGCGCTCCGCGACTCGCCCGACCTGCTCGACGCCAACCTGCGCTACATCGGCGGCGACGTCCGGCTGTCGGCGGCCGGCGCCGCCCGCCGGACCGTCGAACTGACCCAAGACAAGGTCGATCTGAGCCTCAACGGGCCTTTCGACTTCCTGAGCTGGCTCTTCGAGAAGAACGAAGGCGAAGACCTGCGGTGGGACGTCCGGCTCAGCGACCGTGTACCGCTGGAGCTGACGATAAACGGCGGCCTGGGCACGATAAGCCTTGACCTGAGCGACCTGAACCTGACCGGCCTAAACCTCAGCACCGGCGCCGGCGCCGTCACCTTGACGCTGCCCGAAGCCGCGCGCGCTTACCTGGTCCATATCGACGGCGGGATCGGCCCGGTGGAGATTACCGTCCCCGACGCCGCCGCGCTCGATATGCAGATCAACGGCGGGGTGGGCAGCTTCACCATCGATATCCCGCGTGACGCCGCCGTGCGCATCGACGTGTCCGGCGGACTGAAAACCGTAGACATCCCTGCCTACTTCGACCAAGTGCGCGAGGGCGAAGGCCAGAACGGGACCTGGGAGACGCCGGGCTTCGGCAGCGCCGAACGCCGCATCACCATCGAATACGAGGGCGGCCTGGGCGCGCTGACGGTAAAATAACACACGACGCAGCTTGGACTATAATTGACTTAAACTTAACAAGAAGGGCGGGCCTGAAACTCGTCCTTTGTGTCGATGACCTCAGAACTGCTGCTCACTTCCTGGATATCCTTTGCCTTTACGCTGGGCCTGCTGCGCCTGACCCAGCACTGGCTGGAGCGCCACCTGCTGGGGTTGAGCCTGCTCCTCACCCGCCGGATCGACGCCGCCGTGATGGTCTACTACGTGGTAATGCTGCCGGGCGTCTTGGTCCACGAAGTGAGCCACTGGCTCATGGCGGGGATGCTCGGCGTGACGACCATCCGCCTGGTCATCTGGCCGGAGCGCACCGAAACCGGCGGGCTGCGCCTGGGCTACCTGGAGACCGAGACGCCGGAAATCTGGCGCAGCATCTTGATCGGCGTCGCGCCGCTGTTCTCCGGCCTGGCGATTGTGCTGCTGCTGTCGCACAATCTGCTCGGTCTGCCGGCCTTTGCCGAAGCGCTCACCTCCGCCGACCTGTCGGTCATCATCCCGGCGGCGGAGCGCTTGATCCGCACGCCCGACTTCTGGGCCTGGCTTTACCTGATGTTCACCATCGCCAACAACATGATGCCCAGCGGCCCCGACCGGCGCGACTGGCCGGCGCTCGTGGTGATGCTCATCCTCCTGGGCGCGGCGCTGGCGCTGATGGGTTTCGCCGAGACCGTGTGGGCAGCGCTGGGCGGGCCGGTCGCCGGGGCGCTGGGCATCATGGCCGCCGCCTTCACGCCGATCATCGTGCTGAACCTCTTTGCAATTGTCCTGGTGTGGCTGCTCGAAACGGCAGCCGGCCGGCTCACCGGGCGGCGCGTAGACTACGACGCCGCATCCGGGCCGGGCGCGGCGCAAATCTCTACCCCCCAGGATATCCAATCGCTGCTGGATATGCCGCTGCCCGTGCCGGCCCCGCCGGTGCGCGCGCCCCTCGTCGAGCCGGATCCGGTCCAGCTTGGCCCGGACCTCGACGAACACTTCTAAAGCGCCGGGCGCGCCGCCCCTAACCGGCCTTTAACTCACCCGTAGCCCAACCGTACTTTGCCCGTCTTGCGGGCGTCCGGCGCGTTTTATCATCTGCCGTTAATCTTAATCACAGTAAAGGTTAATGAACGAGATGTATAGTTATCGCAGCTTTGAAGGATTGTATTGGAATCGGGAACGCGGCGAGTCGTATTGTCAAGGGACGCGGCGATGGTGTAAGCCCCGACTTTGGTTTCCTGATGCAGAGTTTCTCGTCCCTCCTGAACGGGCGGCCCCTCTTTCGTCCTAAAGATGGGCCGTCCGCTTTTCATACCTCCTTCGGCTTCATCGGCTGGCGGATGACCGTCCTAAGCTTTTCCGGCGCGTAACGCTGCCGGACTCGCCGAATTTCCCCTAAACCACAAGTTTTATATAATGCAGCGTAACGACAAGCAGAGAGGAAGGGAAGCCGATGTTTGTCCAGTTGCTACCCCTTGCGACCAACTTACCGGATATCTGGGGCGAAGGCGCGATCTTCGCGTTCTCCGGCATGGACGGCGACACCGACACCGCGTCGGGCTTTGTCGCCACGCACGCGGCGGAGCCTTACGGCTTGCTTTTCCACACGCCGCGCCGCCGCTGCCTGGATATCACGCTGAGCGAGCCGGGCACGCCGCGCATCGCCACCGGCGACGTGCTGGCGGTCGATACGGCTCAAGGCCCGCTGATCGTGACCTTCAGCGCGTGGCATACCCTGGTCGGCATCCGGCCGGCCGGGGTTGGGGTACGTCTACGCTTTGAACCGGGCGAAGATGCGCGCTGGGTAGACCCCATCTGGCTTTCCGAAGATTCCGAAACGCCCGACGCCTTCGCGCTGGCCGAGGGCAACGGGCGGTTTGCGCTGGCCTACGGACGGTCGGCGGCGGAGGCCGGCGAGCGCGCGCAGGAGGGTCTGAAGCTCGACCCGGCGCGCGAGGTATCCAAGCGGCTTTCGCTGTACCAAACCCTGCCCAGGCTCAACGACCCTTCCAACGACCGGCTGCTTAAGAAGTGCTTCAGTGTAATGAAGGTCAACACGCTGGCGCCGGAAGGCGCCATGCCGGACCACTGGTCCACGCCCGACCGCGTACCACACCGCGACATGTGGCTGTGGGATTCGGTGTTCCACACCTTCGGTATGAACCATATCAAGCCCCGGCTGGCGTGGAAGTTCATCAAGTCGGTATTGGATACGCAGCGCGCCGACGGGATGATCCCCCACCAGAGCAGCGTCGCCGGCCGGCGCTCCGGCATCACGCAGCCGCCGGTGTTGGCGTGGGGCAGCTGGGAAAACTACCGGGCCGGCCGTGACCTGGAGGCCCTAGAGTACGCGCTGCCCCGCCTGGTACGCTACCTGGAATGGAACTGCGCCAACCGCGACTCGAACGGCAACGGCCTGCTGGAGTGGTGCGTCGAAGCCGATGAGCGCTGCCGTTCCGGGGAATCGGGCATGGACAACTCGCCGCGCTTCGACGCCGCGCCGGCGCTCGACGCGGTAGATTTCTCGGTGTTCATGGCGAACGATATGCAGTGCCTCGCGCGCATCGCCGCCGAGTTGGGCGATGATGCGGCGGCCACGCGCTGGGCGCAGCGCGCCGCCGACCTCTCCGCGACCATTCACCATAAGCTCTGGGACGCCGAAGCCGGCTTCTACTTCGACCGGCAGGTGGACGGGCCGTTCTCGCCGGTCCGGGCGGCGACCGGCTTCCTGCCGCTGCTGCTGGACGATACCCCCGCCGGGCGCGTCGAGGCGCTGGTAGAGATGCTCGAAGACCCGGCGCACTTCGATACCGCCTTCCCGGTGCCGAGCGTGTCGGTGTCCGACCCGGCCTTCTCTACCGATATGTGGCGCGGCCCGACCTGGGTCAACCTCAATTACCTGATCGTGCTGGGGTTGGCGAAACACGGCCGGCGCAAGGAAGCGCGCCGGCTGGCGGCAAAGACGATTGCGTTTGTGAAAAAGTACTACGAAGCATACGGCGTGATCTTCGAGTTCTTCGACGCGAAGGACGAAACGCCGCCGGTCGCCTGCGACCGCAAAGGCCCGCGCATCGCGCCGTATGACACGCGGGTCAAGATGGATTCGATCCGTGATTATCACTGGTCGGCGGCGCTGACCGCGTGTCTGCTGCTGGATTACCGCTAACGCGCCGGCACCGCTTTATCCGGTTCGACACAGGAAAGCGCGGACGACTCAGACTTCTCGGTATTCCTCGCTCTCTTCTGCGCCGCTCCATGCCCTCTGTGTCTCTGGGGTGAGTCCCCCCTCACGAGTCGCCGCGGGCGCTGCGCAGCGCCGCCGCAACCGAGCCGGGCGCGGCCACTTCGACCGAAAGGTAAAAGGTCGAACCTTCGCCGGGCGCGCTCTTGACCCAGGCGTCGCCGCCGTGCCGCTGCGCCACCGCCTTAACGATGGTCAAGCCCAGGCCGCTGCCCTTCACCTTGATATTATCCTTCCGGCGCACCCGGTAGAATTTCTCGAACAGGCGCGCCTGGTCGGCCTCGCCGATGCCGGGGCCGTTGTCGGCGACCGCAACCACGATGCGCGGCTTGCCGTCCGGCTGCGCCTCGTCAAGCTGCGCCTCGACCGCCACCTGGCCCTCCAGCGGCGTGTACTTGATCGCGTTATCGACCAGGTTGGTGATCGCCTGCCGGAGCATGTGTTCGTCGGCCATGACGATAGGGAGATTCGGGTCAACGTTAGCGGTGAGCGCGATTTTCTTGGTCATCGCCTGGGCGCGCTGCCCCGTGACGATATCCTCGACCATGTTGGTCAGATCGCAGGGCACGCGCTCCAACTCGCCGCCCGATTCGAGCCGCCCGATATCGAGCACATTTTCGATCAGGCTCGACATCTGCTCGATGCCGATGATGATCTTGTCGGCGAAGCCCTGCTGTTTGTCGTTCAACTCGCCCACCATACCCAGCATGGTCGCGTAGCCGCGCATGTAGGTCAGCGGCGAGCGCAGATCATGCGAGACGATCTGCATAAAATCGTCTTTCCGCGCGTCGATCTCTTTCAGGTGCGTGATGTCGTGCAGCACCACCACGCGCCCCGTCACCCTGCCGCCGGCCGTCTTCAACTGCGACGCGCGCGCTGCATACGCGCGCCCGTCCGCGCCCACGACCTCGCCCTCCGGCACGCTGCGCAGCAACTCGACCAGCGCTGCCGGCTTGACCACCTCCGCCACCGGCTGCCCGATCAACGCGCCCACCTCCTCGACACCCAACAGCGGGCCGGCCGCCGGGTTGACCATCACCAGGGTATCGCGGTGGTCGGCGACCAACACGGCGTCGGCGGTGCTGGTCAAGATCACTTCGAGCTGTTCGCGCCCGCTGCGCGCCGCCTCGTAAAGCTGCGCCTTCACCACGGTCACCGTGACCTGGCCTGCCAGGGTTTCCAGGAACGTCAATTCCGATTCGGAGAACGTGCGCGCCTCCCGGTAGTTGACACACAAAGCGCCCAAGTCATTTCCTTCGTAGCGCAGCGGCAGCGCGGCGAGCGCACCCGCCGGCCCGGACACAGCAGCATCGAACCCCGCCGGCGCGTGCGCCAAATCAGGGATGACCAGCCGCCCGCCGGCGCGCACCCCATCCAACAGCGCCCGGTCGTCCCCGCCGGTGGTCCCGACCCGGTAAACGGACGGCGAAGCAGAATGACCGTCCAGCACAACCCGCGCGCCGGCCGCCCCGGTGACGCGCAGACACCCCGCCAGGATGGGCGGGAGGGTATGGTCAATCTCCAGGTCGGCGGAGGCGGCCTGGCTGACCTGCAAAAGCAGCGCTTGCTCGTCCAGCCGGCGCGTCAGGTTGTCGCGCATATGCGCCAGCGAGCCGCCCAGCCGCCCCACCTCGTCCACGCCGGTCACCGGGATCGGGCAGGTCAAATCGCCGCCGGCGACGTGATCGGCGGCCCTGGCGAGCCGGGTGATCGGTCGGGTGATGCGCCCGGCCAGCACGTAAATCAGGGCCAACGCGACCGCGCTCACCGCCGCCATCAGCGCGGCCAGCGGCGCCGCGACCTGTACCGCCTGCTCAAGCGCCACCCGGTTAGGTGCGAGGATGACCACCGACCAGCCGTCGGCGCCGGGGATGGGCTGGACGTACACCAGTTCGAGCGCGCCGTCGAACGTTTGACGCCGGTACGCCGCGCCGCTGTAATCCTCATCCAGCGCGGTCGCGCTGACGCCGAGCGTGAAGGGCTGGGTTACGAGGTCGGGCTGCGTGGGGTGCAAAATAATCTTCCGGTCCTTGTCGACGATGAACCCCGCGCCGCGCCCACCGGCGACGCTGCGCAGACCGGCGACTACCGGCTCCATGACGGGATTGACATCAAGCGACGTGCGCCCCAACAGCGCGCCCGTCACCTCACCCGCCGCGCCGCGCACCGGCACGATGAACCCCGCGCCGAGCGCTCCCGCCTCCTCGCCGGGCAGCAGGAAGGCATCCTGCGGCATGCCGGTCGTCAGCGCCAGGTCGATCAAGTCGCGCTCGGCGGCGGTGATGGGCGGCAGGTCGCCGGGCGGGTCGGGATACTGGTACGCGGTCGAATCGGCCTGCACATAATACAACTGCCAGAAGAACGACACGACGCGGGTACCGTCGCGCAGCGCAGCTTGAATCGCGCCGGCGTCCGCACCGTCGAGCCGGGCCAACCGGCCCGCCAAATCATGGAGCAGGTTCGCGCCGGTGTGCATGAAGAAGGGCAGCGCATCGACGACGTGATCGGCATCGCGCGCCATCTGCGTCACCACCAGGCCGGTCGCCGTGTTGACCCCAATCACGCTCACCGCGCCGATGACGACCAGGAAGCTCACCAGCGTGACCGGCAGGAAAGAGAACAACATCCGAGGGCCGAGGCCGGTCTGCCAGGGCGCCGGCGTCAGGCCGGGCGCTCCGGCGACGGGCCGCCAGCGCTGCGCAAGCTGCACGAACAGGCCGCCGATGAACATCTCGACCAGGCCGGCAAGCAGGGCCGGCCCCATATTCACCAGCGCGTAATCGACCGACGCCAGCGAAGGGTTAGGAGACTGGAGGGCCAGGCCGAGGACATGCAGCCCCCAGACACACAGCGCGCTCAGCGGCCCGGCAATCACCGGGCGGCGCAGCGCCGCCATCGTCCGGCCCTGGTAGCGCTGCCGCATCAGGTACGCCGCCAGCGCCGCCGTGAGCGCGGTCTCGAACGGGACGAACGGGCTGTAGCTGCCCCAACCGGCGCGCGCCAGCCCGCCGGCGAAGCCCACCACCACCGCCGGTCCGATCCCCAGCCACGCGCCGCTCAGCAAGACCAGCGCGCCGCCGAACAGCGCAATCACGGCGCCCCTCGGCGCTTCGGGGAGGCCGGGCGGCAGGAGCAGGTAAGGGGAGTCGAGGTGAATGAGAAACGCCTGGAAGAGAATAAACGCTGCCGGCGCGAACGCTGCCAGGAGCGCCAGCCGCGCACCCCGGATCGCCGCCCACTCCCGGCGGGTGCGCCACAGAATCACCAGCAGCAGCGCCGCATAGCCGGCAATCAAAAGCCAAGCCGGCGCGCCAAGCTGCGAAATGTGCAGATAAAAATCGCCCCGGATACCCCACGCCTCGATATTCATACTCACCAACTCTTTAAGTTAAGTAAGTAAAAATCAAGTACGATTATAACATTAGCACATTTCCCGGTGAAAATTAAAAAAAGCGCGGGGTGCGTGCAAAAGTTGTCAGGCAATTTCCCCTCACCCCCGACCCCTCTCCCACAAAGGGGAGAGGGGAGTCAGAACCAGCGCGCGCTGTTCCGGTTCCCCCTCGCCCCAGCGTGGGAGAGGGGGTTAGGGGGTGAGGGGGAGTTACAGGCGCAAGATTTTGTCAACTAAAACGCGGCCAATCTTTTGAGCCGCGCCTCATGTGCTATGCGTTCTATGCGTTCTATGCGTTCACTTTTCACTCTGCCGCTACGATGACGAGAACTTCTGCTGGCCGGCGCCGAAGACCGAAGCCGGCAGGTTGCAGCCGTGCTGCTCAAGAATATGGATGAAGCTGGGACGGAAGCCGGCCGGTTCGAGCGTGCCGCCGCCCTCGTGCGAAGCGCCGGGGTTGCGCTGGCCGGGGGTGCGGTAGACGAACAGGTCTTGCATCACCACCGCGTCGCCCTCCATGCCCTGAAGCTCGGTAATGTACGTGATCTTGCGCGAGCCGTCGTTCAGGCGCGTCTGCTGAATAATCAGGTGCACCGCCGACGCAATCTGCTTGCGGATGACGTAAACCGGCAAATCCATACCGGCCATCAGCACCAGGGTTTCCAGGCGGGCGATGCAGTCGCGCGGGCTGTTGGCGTGGACGGTGGTCAGCGAGCCGTCGTGCCCGGTGTTCATCGCCTGGAGCATGTCGAGCGCTTCACCGCTGCGGCACTCGCCGACGACGATGCGATCCGGGCGCATGCGCAGGCAGCCCTTCACCAGGTCGCGGATTTCGAGCTTGCCGGTGCCTTCCGGTGTGGGCGGCGCGGTCTCCAGCCGGACGACGTGGCGCTGCGTCAATTGCAATTCCGCCGAGTCTTCGACGGTGATAATGCGCTCTTTGCCGGGGATGAACGCCGAAAGCACGTTCAGCAGCGTCGTCTTGCCCGACCCGGTGCCGCCCGACACCACAATATTAAGCCGCGAGATCACGCACGCTTTGAGAAATTCCGAGACCTCTTTCGTGAAGGAGCCGAACCGGATCAGGTCATCCACGGTGAGCGGTTTTTCCGGGAACTTTCGGATGGTGATCGTGGTGCCGCACAGCGCCGAGGGCGGCATAATCAGGTGGACACGCGAGCCGTCGGGCAGGCGCGCGTCTACCATCGGGTTGTCGCGGTCGAACTTGCGGCCCAGCGGGCGCACGATGCGCTGCGCCACCCACTGCACATGCTCCTCATCGTCGAAGATGACTTCCGTCTCGCTCACCTTGCCCTTGAACTCCGCGCAGATCATATCCGGCCCGTTGACCATGATCTCGGAGAAAGACTTGTCTTGAATCAAAGGTTCGATTGCGCCAAAGCCCAACAGGTCGTCGAGCAGCCTTGCCTCCAGTTCTTTGTACTCCAGCTTCGACAGCGACGGGGGCATCTCGTCCGGCTTGTCGGGGTCGGGCTTCCACTGGAGGGAGGCATGCCCGTCCTCGACCAGCGCGATCTTGTGCATCTTGAGCAAGCGCTGGAGCCGCCCCACCATGACCTCTATCTTGTCGGGCCGCTCGTTTTGGAACCAGGTATCGGCTTCGGCAGGATGGGCGAGCATCTTGGGGCGCAGCATCTTACGGACACGGGCAACTTTGGAGGTCGTGCGCTTCTTGGGTGGGATAGGATTGCCGTACCGGTCGTAGCCGCCCTTAGTCTCCTCGGCCGGCTTGGGCGGCTCCGGCGCGTCCGGCTGCGCGAGCGTCCCCAATGACTTAAGACCGCCGGCCGGCTCCTCGTCGTCCGGCTTCGATTCTTGCAACCGTCTTGACAAAAACGACCCCATTTTTACAAACCCTTTTCACACCATTATGACAGCTTAAGTTTAAGACAATCCTCTTTATCACGCAACTATTCTTTACGCTTACGTTTATGCACCTCCGGGACCGGCGCGATCTTCATCGCCTCGCCGGTGCCGCCGCGCATCACCATGATGATTTCTGCCATGATGCTCACCGCGATTTCCTCCGGCGTCTCGGCGTTCAGCTCCAACCCAATCGGCGAATGCACCCGCGCGGTTACTACTCAGGCGGAAGCCAGTGGAACAAAAGGACGACCAACTAAAGCATTATGAATGGCAGAGATGACGTGATGGCTGTGTTT
>JAFGMM010000265.1 GCA_016927535.1 Anaerolineae bacterium | reverse complement strand
GCAAATAACGCGAATGAGAAAGAACCCAACCACGCACACACACGAATATGCACGAAGCGCCGCAACTTCGCCTTTTCTTTATTCGCGCTATTCGCGTTATTCGCGGTTTACTCTCTTTGCACTTCTTAAATTGATGTGCATGGAGCGAGCCGCCGGCTCGCCCAGCCGCCGGTTTTTTTACTTTTGGCGTTTTCTGGACGCTTCGTGGTGAACTATTTATCGAACAGCAAAATACGTGGGTCGGCGGCGAGACACTGCCGGGTGACCTCGCACATGCGCCCGGCGTGGACGAGGCGGGCATACGACTGCCCGATGTGCGCCGCGCGCTGGATGCCGCGCTCGATGAAGACCGGTTCCATCGCGTTGAAGTGACGGCGCGGGCCGTAGCGGTGCAGCATGTAGTGCCGGTGGATGGTTTCGCCGTCGATGTAGAGCGTGGCCCTGGCGAATCCCGGCTGCATGTGGTAGCCGACTCCGACGGCTTCTTCGATGTGGTGAAACATCGTGCTCGCTTCGTGATCGACGCCGAGCAGCAAGATGTAGCCGTCGGGTAACTGCGCGAGCTTACCGTAGGGCGAACGCGCGTCGCAGGGCGTGACCGACTGGAGGTGATCTTGGGTCAGGGCGAGCGCGCCGGCGCCGATGGCGGCGACCGAGTGGGTGGGGTGCCGGCTGCGGACTGCGCCGGGGCGCTGCCGGAAGGTCTCCGGGATGCGACCGGTCCAGCAGGGGGTTTGCGCCGGGTCGAAGACCGGGGGACGGGCCGGCGAGAGGGTTTCGTCGCCGGTGAGGGTGGGGACGAGCACGGTCCCGTGCGGGCCGACCGCTTCGAGGAGCGCGCCGATGACGGCGTCGGCGCCGCCTTCGACGTGGCCGAAGCTGCTGAGGGAGCTATGGACCAGGACCTTATGGCCCTTCGCCAGGCCCAGCGCGGCCAGGCCGCGCGCGATATCGCTTTGCGTGATCGAAGCAGTTGAAGGGTTAGCCACGGTTTATTGTTCGATGATTTTGTCGTCGATGAGCTGCTGCTGGACCTGCTGCCCCTGCGGGTCGAAGGCGAAGTACTGGGCGTAAAGCTGGAATTCCATATCCACCATCGCGCGGCCGGCGCGGTTCTTCTCGATGGTGAAGATTACCCAGTCGCGGTATTTCTTGGCTTCGTAGGGGTTGAAGGCGATATGGTCTTTGGATAGGATGTGATATTTGTTGTTCATGATGATGGCGATATCGCACTCGTAGTCGAGCGCCGAACTGCCGCGCAGGTTGTAGAGGTGCAGGCGCTTGGACTTCAAGCCTTCGCGGTCGGCGGCGACGATGGCGAAGACCGGCACGCCCAGCGCGAGCGCCATGTCTTTGAGGCCTTCGACGATGATGGTCACTTTCTCGGCTTCGTCGGCGGCGCGCAGCGGGTGGATGGCGATTTTCTGGAGGTAATCGACGAACACGACGACCTTGCCGGCGGTGGCGTCGGTGAGGCGCGCGGTCATCTCGCGGATGGCGCGGAGCGTGGTCACGGCGGGGCTGGCCTTCACCAGGATCAAGCGATCCGAGTACATCTGCATGCGCTGCAAGGCGATGGCGGTGCGCTTGTCGCGGCGCAGCACGGCCTGGAGCGAGCCGCTGCCGCTGTTGTAGGCGCGCAGCGGGGGGCGGTCGGAATCGCCGGTCACCAGGCCGTACAGGTCCTTGAGCCGGACGCCGCCGCCCAGGTCCATCACCGGCGGGTTGACGCTCTCCAGGCAGAGCAGGCGGTTCATCAGGTGGGTTTCGGTGTGCTCGTAGGAGAGGAAAAAGGCGTAGTGGCCGCTGTTTAGGGCGACGTTGCGCGCCATTTGCAGCGTAGTAATGGTCTTGCCGATGCCCTGCGGGCCGCCCAGGAGCACCAGTTCGGTGTTGCGCAGCCCGCCGCCGATCATCGCATCCAGGGGCACAAAGCCGGTCGGGAGCGGTACGTAGTCCGATAGGTCGCCGCTGACCACCATTTCGTTGGCTTCGTTCAAGACCTGGGTGAGCGTCCGGGGGATGTGAGCATAGGGGCCTTTGCGCCGGGCCGCCCCGCGCGGGATGCGTTTCTTGGGGGCGTTCGGCGAGGGTGGGGCCGGGCGCTGTGCCGGCGGAGGTGCAGCAGCGCGGTGGGCAGGGCTGGATGGGTTTGAAGGAAGAACGGGTTCATCCTCGTCGAACCGCCGCGTAACCATAAAAATTCCTCTAGCCTCTTTAACGTTCGGTTTACCGTAACTTTATTTTGTTATTGTACCAGAGTAAATACTTTTTAAAAGAAATGAAAAACGCAATTTCCGTTAAGAAGTAGGATTCTAACGAAAACAAGTATTCACTTCCCAAAAAAAGTATGATACAATGCACAAGCGATTCTCCCATATTTTATGATAGAATCAAAAATGTGCCGATATTATGCCATTCTTACATAAATGGTATATTCTTAAGTGCTGATAAATTTATAATGAAACTCTATCAGGTCAAAAACGAAGGTGTTGACGTGATACAAGAATTACTTAGGCGGGCTGAGCAGCGAGGCTATGTGACGTTCGAGGACATCCTGGAGCTTCTGGAGGACGAACGGGATGACGTGAGCGCCATCGAGGCGCTCATGGACGAACTCGACGAGTTGGGCATTGAGCTGCGTCAGCAAGAAGAGTCCGACGACGAAGTGCTTGGGCTTGATATTGAACTCGGCGAAAAGATCGCGGAAGACGACGAGGTGACACACATGAACGGCGGTCAGGATGCAGGCATGGGCGATATCAATGCGGTATCTGCCGACGACCCGGTGGGGTTGTACTTCCGCCAGATGGCGCGTGAGCCGCTGCTCACCGCCGAGGAGGAAATCGAGCTGGCGAAGCGGATCGAGCTTGGCAAGGAGGCGCACGAGCAGCTTTGCGAGCTGCGCAGCAGCGGCGACCAGGGCCTGCGCGAGGAACTGGGTATCTTGGTGCGAGACGGCCAGGCGGCGCGCGAGCACCTGGGGCGCGCCAACACGCGCCTGGTGGTGAGCATCGCCAAGCGCTACATGGGGCAGGGGCTACCCTTCCCCGATCTGATCCAGGAAGGCAACGTCGGGTTGATGCGCGCGGTGGATAAGTACGACTATAAGCGCGGCAACCGCTTCAGTACTTATGCGACCTGGTGGATTCGCCAGGCGATTACGCGCGCGTTGGCGCAGAAGACGCGGACGATTCGCATCCCGCTGCACATGACCGAGCGCATCCGCCAGATGTACCGGACCGCGCAGGTCTTAGAGCAAAGCCTGGGCCGGCGCCCGACGCCGGAGGAGATCGCCGCCGAGATGGAGCTGCCCACCGAGAGCATCCGGGGGATGATGGACGCCAGCCAGCATGCCATCGCGCTGGAGCGCCCGGTCGGCGACGACGGCGATAGCGAGTTCGGCGATTTCATCGAAGACCAGGATACGCCCAGCCCGGTCGAGTCGGCGACGCAGCATTTGCTGCAAGAGGCGATTGAGGAAGTGCTCGCCGAGTTGACGCCGCGCCAGAGCCACATCTTGCGGCTGCGCTTCGGGCTGGGCGGCGGCGAGCCGCACACGCTGGAGGAGATCGCCAACAAATTCGGCTTGAGCCGCGAGCGCATCCGCCAGCTCGAGAAAGAAGCGCTGCGCCGGCTGCGCCATCCCCGGCTGGCGCACAATCTGCGCGACTATCTCAGCTAGGTAGGGCATGATAGTTTGTCAGATAATGTTCTGGAATTTACCTCACCCCCACGCGCTGACGCGCAGCCCCTCTCCATGTCATGGAGAGGGGGAATCGGAGCCGCCATCTGGGGGGTTCTCCCTCTCTCCACCTGGTGGAGAGGGGGCTGGGGGGTGAGGTGAGTCTAAAACATTTTCTGAAGGTCTATAGAAGCTGTTTGAAAAGTGTTCCCACGACTTTAGTCGTGGGCTATCGGTTGGCAAAAAGCATCTTTTGTGGGCGCTTAGCCGCCGACTTTAGTCGGCGGAGCCACTAATAGCAGCATTTTAAAACTTTTCAAAACGGCCTCTTAGAAAGCAGCAATCCGGGCGACCCATCAGAACGGGCGCCCGGTTTTGCTTTTTTCCCTCCTATGAAAGGTCTATACAGTGGGTAGGCAGGGTTGTCTACAGGCTCTCTTGGCCCAACATTTTTTGCACTTTGGCTACCAGGTCGTGGTGCAAGATTGGCTTGGGGAGGTAGTCGGTTGCGCCGGCCTCCATGCCGCGCATCACGCTGTCGGCATCGCCCCGCGCCGAGAGCATCAAGAGCGGCGTGTTGGCCGTCGCCGTTCGTGCGCGAATCGACCGGCATAGCTCGATCCCATCCATGCCCGGCATCATCACGTCTAAGATGATGAGATCGGGCGTTTCTTGTTCCAGCAGGTTGAGTGCGGCGTGGGCATCCTTCGCTTTCAGCACTTCAAACCCACCCCGCTCTAGCATGATGCCGATCAGGGTCAAAGCGCCGATTTCATCATCTACTACCAGAATTCGTTCCATTGTTGGGCGGCCCCCTTTAAATAGCATATGATAAAGCCTTAATTGGTGCTAGTTTATCATGGGGTTTGTCGGAGATGCAAACGTTGGTGTGCATTTTATTACGAATCCGTTGGATAGACGTAGCTTAATTCGCCCATTGCACCGACTTCGCTTACACTTTCGATGGGTGAACGATGCGGAAGGGAGGAATCGATGGTCCAGACGGTGACGCTGAGGCCTATCGGTGTGGTGAAGTCGGCTTATACGGATATACACGACCGCGACTGGCGCGAGGTGGTCGCCGAAATCCACGTCGCCGAGGCGCTGGCGGCAGGGCTGCGCGGCGTCGCGGAAAATTCGCACCTGGATATTATCTTCTACCTGCACAAGTCGAAGTTCGAGCCGGACGCCGATCTGATACGCCACCCGATGGGCCGGGCCGATCTGCCGCTGTGCGGTGTCTTTGCCACGCGCAGCAACTACCGGCCCTGCCCGGTCGGTGTGACGACGGTCGAACTGCTGAAGGTGGACGGGAATGTGCTCACGGTGCGCGGCCTGGATGCGCTCGACGGGACGCCGGTGCTCGATATCAAGCCGTATATGCCGCGCGCGGATCTGGCGGCAAGCGCGCGTCTGCCGGCGTGGGTAGAGAAGGTGCGCGCGGAGCGCGGCGAAGACCGGAAGGGTTAACCGCGAATAACGCCAATAACGCGAATGAGGAATCTTTGTTCGCGCGATTGGTGAGGATGAAGATTTAACCACGAATAGACACGAATCAGGAATCTTTATTCGCGCGATTGGCGTTGTTCGCGGTTAAGAGTCTTATTTTAAGAGGGAAAAATGGAACCTATCGCACGATACCGGGGTGCGCTGCTGGGCATGGCGGCGGGCGATGCGCTCGGTACGACGCTGGAATTTACCCGACCGGGCGCGTTTACGCCGATTACCGATATGGTGGGCGGCGGGCCGTTCCACCTGGCGGCGGGCCAGTGGACCGACGATACTTCGATGGGGCTGTGCTTGGCCGAGAGTCTAATTGAGCGCCGGGGCTTCGACCCGGTGGACCAACTCCGGCGCTACGTGCGCTGGTGGCGTGCGGGACACTTGAGCAGCACCGGCGAATGCTTCGACATCGGCAACACGACGCGCCAGGCGCTGCACTCGTTCGAGATGACGCCCCGGCCCTATCCCGGCCCGACGCACCCCCAGAGCGCGGGCAACGGCTCGATTATGCGGCTGGCGCCGGCGCCGCTGTTCTACGCGAACGACCCGCGCGAAGCCATCGCGCGCGCCGGCGAAAGCTCGCGCACCACGCACGGCGCGCCGGCCGCCGTCGATGCCTGCCGGTATTTCGGGGCGCTGCTGGTGGGCGCGGTTCAGGGCGTGGACAAGGCGACGCTGCTCGCGCCGCGCTACAGCCCGGCGCCGGGCGTCTGGGAGGCCGGGCCGCTGTGCCCGGAGATCGACGCGGTGGCGGCGGGGTCTTTCAAGGAAAAGGAACCGCCGGATATCGTCGGCAGCGGCTACGTCGTCCAATCGCTGGAGGCGGCGCTGTGGGCGTTCTACCGCAGCGCGTCGTTCGAGGAGGGCTGCCTGCTGGCGGCGAACCTGGGCCACGACGCCGATACGACGGCGGCGGTCTACGGGCAGCTTGCCGGCGCGTACTACGGTGAGGCGGGCATCCCGGCGCGCTGGCGCGAGAAGCTGGCGCTGCGTGCGGTGATCGAGTCGTTCGCCGATCGGCTGTTTGCGCTGCGCGTGTGAACCTCACCCCCCAACCCCCTCTCCACCGTGTGGAGAGGGGGCGAACCGCATGATGCGGTGATTCCGATTCCCCCTCTCCATGTCATGGAGAGGGGCTGCGCGTCAGCGCGTGGGGGTGAGGTGAAGACCGGGATTATTCGCCGGCGTCTACGCCGGCGCTCTCGCTCACCGTGAACAGCGTGCCTTCGCCGCGCCCGAAGACCTCCGGGAAGTAGAAGGCGTAGGCGTGCGACGGCATGGTCTGGAATTCGCCGGCGATGCTGGCGCGCACCTGGTAGGTGTAGGTGTAGGTGCCGCGCGGCAGGAAGTCGGCGTACAGGTTCACCTGCTCGTCGCGCATCTCGGTGTGCTTGAACCACCACCAGCCCCACCACCACCAATACCGGTCGCGCTGTGGGACGAGGGTTGGGTCCTGCGAGAGTGTGCTCGTCGTCAGCAGCGAGGTATCGACGCCCTCGGTCCCGGCGGGGATCGGGTCTTCCAGCACGAAGTAGTAGATATCCTCGTCGGCGGTGATGGTCAGCCGCACGTTGATGACATCGCCTACCTTCGCTGCGCTGACCGGCGTATCCGGGTCGCCTTCGATGAAGTACTGGCGCGTGACCTGGATGCCCCGGCTGATCGGCTTGGCTTCCGACGCCCACAGCCGCGTCTTGAGGTGCGCGGTGTAGTAGAGCACGCCCGGCCCTTCGCCCTTCGCAAGGGTCAAGCGGTTCACCTCGTCGCGCAGCAGGTCGGCCACGGCGACGCGCAGCTCGCGGCCTTCGCGCACCGTGTCGGGCGTCACCTCGCCGTCTTCCAGCGGCGCGCGGTTGAGGCTGACGCGGTAGGCGTAGTCGCCGCGCAGTTCGCCGGTGTAGACCATCCAGTTGGTCAGCCCGATGACCGACCAGACCGTTTCTTGCGTCGTGGTCCAGTGATCGCCCTGGCGCGCCACCATCAGCCAGCGCACCGCGCCCGGCAGCAGCGCGTTACCCGGATCGGTGCGCACCAGCGCGGCCAGTGCGATGGCGGTCGCGCGGGTGTCGCTCGTCCAGTTCCACCAGTCACGCCGGCCCTCTTCCCAGTGCGAGCCGGTGGCCGAGACTACCGCGCCGGTGTTCAGGTCGCTGATGAGCGCCTGCTTTTGGTCCTGCACCGGGACATCGCCCAGCGCGTGGTAGGCCATCAGCAGGAAGGCGCGCGCCTCGAAGCTCATCTCAAGGCGGTATTGCAGCAAGCCGTCCATCTCGCCCTGGAGCGCCTGCCCGTCACGCGCGAACACGTAGAAGTAGAACGCCTGCCGGTTGAGCCGCCACGGTTGGGTGTCGATGTTGGGGCGGATGAAGTCGTCCTGGCGCACGAAGGCCAGCGCGCGGTCGATCAGGCCGGCGTCGAAGTCGAAGCCGGCGTCGCGCGCCTCGATCAGGCCGAGCGCGGCGTAGGCGGTCACCAGCGGGTTGCTCTCCATGCTGGCGAACCAGCCCCAGCCGCCGTCGGTCTTCTGCTCTTGCCTGAGCTTGTCGATGGCGGCGTTCAAGCTTTCCTTCAGGTTCGCTTCCAGCGCCGGGTCTTCGATGCCCAGGTCGCGCAGCGCGCGGTAGGTGACCACGTTGGGCAAGAAGCGGCTGACGGTCTGCTCGATGCAGTAGTGCGGGTACTGCTTCAGGTAGTCGAAGGCGTCGGTCGCGGTGACGGCGAGCGACGGATCGAGCTTAATCACCAGTTCGCCCTGGCTGGTATCCAGGCGCGGCGGCAGGCTGACGCCCTCGGTGACGCTGCCGCCCTCGTCGGCGACGATCATGCCGCCGGTGCCGGTCGTGTCGGGTGCGGTGTAATGGTAGACCGGGATCGTACCGTCCGGCCCGGTGGCGAGCATAGGCTTGGCCGCGTCGCTGTAGCCGTCCGCGCCGATGGCGGTATAGGTCAGGTCGATGAACGGCACATCTTGCGCGACCACCGTCCAGGTGACCCGCCCGCGCGAAAGCGGCGCGATCTCGACGCTCTGCGTGGCGGCGTCTTCCATCACCACGCCGGCCGCTTCGAGCGTGGCCTGCACGGTCTGGGGCTGGTCGGTGTTGTTGTTGATGACGGCGGCCAGTTCCACGCGGTCGCCCACCACGAAGAAGCGCGGCGCGACCGGGCGCACCAGCAGCGGCAGCGTGACCATGAGGTCGGTGGTGGTCTGGCCGACTTTGGTATCCTCCGTCAGGGCGCGCGCGTCGAGCTGCCAGGTGGTGAGGTTGTCGGGGAGATCGACCGAGACGGTCGCGTGGCCGGAGCGGTCGGTGACCACGTGGGCGGCCCACAGCGGCGTCTGTGCGAACTCCTCGCGGACGACCGGCGGCTCGGCTCCACCGCCGCCGCCGCCCATGGCATCCATAGCGGCTTCTTCGGCCACCTCGCCCTCAAGTGCAAACATCGCCGCCCCCGGCGCGGGCGCCAGCGCAGCGGTGGCAGTAGCGGCGGGCGTCGCGGTCCCCGTGTCGCGCCGCTCTTTCTCGGTCGGGATGTATTCGTCGGTCAGCCGGTCGAGCAGCACGCTCATCGAGACGCCGGTGTACACATAGTTGCTCTGCCAGCCGTAGAAGTAATCGAGCAGCGGCGCGCTGTTCGGCGGCACGAGCGACAGAATCGCCAGGTCGGTGAGCGTCACGCCCACCTCCGCGCCGACCGGCTCGCCGGTGCTGTCGCGCGTCTCGATATCGAAGCTCACGGTATCGCGCGGCTGCGCGGTGGTCTTCGACGGGGTGACGCTGACGGTTAGCTCGCTTTGGCTGGGCACGACGCTGAGCGCGATGCTGCCCTGCTTGTATTCGGGGTTGAGGCTTTCCTCGTCCTGGCCCTTGACCATCGTCACCGAGACGTGCACGGTGGGCGCGAAGTCTTCGGTGATCGGCAGATTGTAGAGCAGGGTCGAGCCTTCGTGCTCGATCACTTCGTACTCGATGACGCCGGCGCGCTCCAGGCTGACCAGCACGGTCGTCTGGCCGGCGAAGGGGATGGGGATGAGGATCTCGGCGGTGTCGCCGACGTTGTACAGTTCTTTGTCGGCGATGGGTTCGATGGTGTCGCTGGGGCGGCCCCACCACACCGGCCTATCGCCGGTGACCCAGAAGCGCATGCCGGCGCTGGTGGTGCGCTCTTTCTCGTCGAAGCTGTCGATGCGCACGCGGAAGATGCCGGCGTTAGGCGGCGTGAAGCGGTACGAAGCGACGCCGTCGGCGCCGGTGACGGCGTGGCCGGTCTCGACTTCGATTTCTTCCATCTCCCAATCATAGCGCCCGTACTGGTCTTCACGTGCGACGCGCGTCCAGCGGACCTCGATCAGCGTGACGTTGATGCGCTTGTCCGGGACCGGGACGCTCTCCGGCGTGACGGCGATGAGGCGCAGGTCGAACGGCTCGCCGGCCTTGCCGAAGTACTTGTCGGAGCCGACGCCGACGTAGAGGTTCGCCGGGTGCGCCATGACCGTCGTGCGCCCGCTGATGGCCTGGCCGCTCTCGTCGGTGACGGTGGCCTCGACCGTGATATTCATAGGGCCTTGCCATTCGGGTTTGGTGTTGTCGCTGCTGATGACGATCTGCCCGTTGGCGTCGGTGACGCCCTGGCCCTCGGCGACCTGCCACCAGCCGTAATAGTACCAGTCTTCGCCGCCGATATCGGTGAAGGTGTAGCGACCGGGGCCGGTGTAGTTGAAGTAGGCGCGTTCGCCGTAGGCGTTCCAGTAGACCTGGGCGTTGCTCACCGCGCCGCCGAAGTAGTACGAGGCCGCGCCGACCGCGTTGAGCGTCTGGCCCTGGACGATGTTGTCCTGCGCGGCGGTCACTTCGACCTTGAATTCCGGCGTGCGGAACTCGGCAATCTCGAAGTAGACTTCGGCGCTGTAGCTGCCGGTGTAGGCGTAGATGCGCCCCGTGCCTAGCTGCGACTCGGCGGGGATGTCGAACTCGCCGCTGAAGGTGCCGAAGTCGGTCAGGTCCAGGTCGGCTTCGTAGAGCGTCTGCTCGCCCCAGTTCACCTCGGCGATCACGTGGACGGTCGCCACGTCCGGCACGCGGTAGTCCATGTCATCGCGCGCGCGCAGCACGCCCCGGAAGTAAACTTTTTGGTCGGGCCGGTAGATGGGGCGGTCGGTGTAGAGGTAGCCGGCGCTGTAGGGCTGGGACGAAGTCCAGGTCGAATACCAGATGCCGTAGCTGGTTTCGCTTTCGGCCACCGCGTAGAGGAAGGTATCGCGGCCAACGTTCGCCGGCGTGCGGAATACGCCGTCGGCGTCGGTCTGGCCGGCGGCGAGCGCCGCCCCGCCGCTTTGATATAGGGTCACCTTGGCGCCGGTCAGCGGTGCGGCGGTGGGCATGTCGGTCACCCAGACGAAGACTTCATCTTCGGTGCGCTTAAACGTGACGTTGGCGTCGGCGACGGCGAAGGTCATGCGCTCCGGGTAATCCCACTGGTCGCCCTCGACCTGCATCACCAGGCCGTACACGCCGCTGGGCAGCACGCCGCCGCCCTCGGAGGCCAGCAGCACTTCGGCGACGGTGTACTGCTGCATGCCGGAGTCGAACTGCTGCCACCACTCGCGGATCAGTTCTTGCGGCTGCTCCCAGGGGGCCGTCTCGTTGTGGTAGTAGTAGCCTTCGGCGGCCGATTGGAACGCCTCAAGCGGGATGCGGTAGAGCATAAACTTGACGTTGGGCGCGCCCTGCACGGCCAGGGCGACGCGCGTGTTCTCGCGGTAGCCGCCGGTTATCATGAAGTTGCCCTGCCGGATCAGCGAAGCGTATGGTTCTAGCTTGATCTCGCCGGTGCGGAAGCTGAAGCTGTAGTCGGTTTCGATGCGGTTTCCGTAGATGTCTTCGGCGCCGGCCTGGAAGATGACGGTGTAAGTGGTGTTGGGCAGCGCGGCGAACTCCAGGTAAAGCGCCTGGCTGCCGCTGACGCGCGGCGTCCACGTGGTCGGCGGGTCGATGACGACCTTGTCTTTGAAGGTCTCGGTGTTCATCGGCGTCTTGAAGTAGATGCCGACGCCGCTGCCGGGGTACACGTCGCGCTCGCCGTTCGAGGGGCTGGTGTAGTCGATGCCCGGCCAGCGCATCGAGGTGAAGGTATAGGTGATGCCTTCGCGCAGCGACGCCTCGCCGGAGGCGGCCTTGGCGTCGCCGCCCAGGTTGATGCTGTACACGGCCTCCATGTCCAGTTGGGCCAGGGGTTGGAAGGTGAAGCCGGCGCCGTCGTCGTACCAGGTGAACGTGCCTTCTACGGCGCGGCCCCACACCATCAGCGCAAAGGCGGCCTCCACACTGGCGCGGTCCATCGGCTGGCTGAAGACGACCCGCACGCCGCTGTCAATCGGTACGTCGGTGGCGCCGTTGGACGGGGACACGGCGAGGATTTCGGGCGGGAGCGTGGTAAACTGCCAGGTGAAATCCTCGGCCAGCACCGCGCCGGAGACGTCGGTGAGACCCTTGTTGACGGTGACGGTGTAGGTCGTGCCGCCCTGCCAGACCTCTTTAGGCGCGAACTGGTAAATGGAAGTGTTGAGCCATTCGCCGGTACCCTCCACCGCCGGCGTGAGGGTGAGCGGGTGCGGGAGGCCGGCAAGCTGTTCGGTGCTCACCAGCGGCACCACCGGGCGGCTGAAGGCCACGGTAATCACCGCATTGGCGGCGACGCCCTGCGCGTTGACGTCCGGGACGACGGTGCTCACTTCCAGGTAGCCGACCGTGCGCGCCTTGAATTTGTACGGTTCGGCCAGGCCCACGCCCTCGGCGGATTGGGCGTTCATGCCGATGACGACTTCGTACACGGCGTCGCGCGCCCAACCGTCGGTCGGGGTGAAGACCAGGGTGCGCGCGTCGTCCCAACTAAACGCGCCGGGGACGCCGGGCGTGAAGGCGACCGCCGCCTCGACGCCGGGTTGGTCCATCGGCTGGTCGAAGGTGATGGTGAGGGGCTGGTCTAAGGCCATCTCCTCGCCGGGGAAGGGCCACACGTCGATGACCTGCGGCGCTAAGGGTTCGTCGCCGCCCTCTTGTGCAACGACCGCGCCCAACCCGGCAAAGGGCGTTAGCGCGGTCATCAGCGCCAGGGCGACGGCCCATAAAGTGCGAAAAGCGCTCATGTCAAACTCCTTACGTGCTAACTACACAAATGACTCTGCTAACAAGACGTTGGAGCGGACGGGAAAGTTCCTCTTTTATGATAAGGGCATGCCGGGAAATAGGAAAGCGGGGGTGTTTGTAGGGGCGGGTTTCAACCCCGCCCCATGCACATCAACTTAAGAATTTTGACCGTTTGTGCGCCTGTTCCCCCTCTCCCCAAACCCCTCTCCCACGAGGGGCGAG
>JAFGMM010000264.1 GCA_016927535.1 Anaerolineae bacterium | reverse complement strand
TTGGCTCCGATTCCCCCTCTCCATAACATGGAGAGGGGGTTAGGGGGTGAGGTAAATTCCAGAACATTATCTGACAAACTATAGACAGAAATATTGTTATATTATAGCACGGGCGTTCTATCAAGGCTAGAAAAGCTTGTTCAAGAGCCACACCGGCGATGAAATGGTGAAAAATCCTTCTCTTGCTACCTAAAAGCGATATCCGACGCCATGAGCGCAAGAAAGCCATCCACATCATAGACGGCGGCCTGCGCTGCCGGCGCCCACGGCCCCGGCAGCGGGTCGAAGGCGTGGTCGGCGTCGGGGAATTCGACGTAGACGCTTGAGAATGAGATAACTAACGATTAGCTCTCGGCTCTTAGCTAACCGCCAACCGCTAATCGCCAACATAGAATAAAAAAAGCCGCCTCGCAGGACGGCTCGATCATCTACGGCGGCTCAGGCTCACTCAGCTTTTGCGCGTTCGGCGTCGATAAGGCTCACGATTTGCAGGAGCACCTGCCGCACGCTGGTCTTTTCGATGCTGACGCACGGCATCACGGTGATGTCGTCGCCGACGCCGGAGCCTCGGCGCACCTCGGTCAGCGAGACGCGCCCTTCCATGTCCTGCTTATTGGCGGCAACAATATAAGGCACTTTGTGGAAGTTCTGGAAAGTTTCCGCCAGTTCGCTCACTTCGGGGAAGGTGCCGGGGTCGGTGCTATCGACCAGGATGATGAAGCCGTTCATCTCCTTCGCCAGGATTTCCCACATGAACTTAAAGCGCACCTGCCCAGGCGTGCCGTCGAGGTGGAGGATTTTGTCGTCGAGCTTGACACGACCATAGTCCATCGCCACCGTCGTTTCGGCCTTGATGCCGCGATCTTCGGTGGTGACCTTGCGTTCTGTGCTGACAACCGGGATATCCGAGATGGTCTGGATGAACTGCGTCTTACCGGAGTTAAAAGGACCGGTCACGATGATTTTATAAATGTTGCCTGACACTTAGCCCTCCTTGGTGCGGGATAAAGACACCACACCGAACATCATTTTACTCGCTGCACCTGGAATTTTCAATGCGATTTACACTTTCATGAAACATTCCGCGCTGCCAAGCGCCGGTATACGGCATAGAGCAAGGGATTATAAACCCGGTCCCATGCCCCCACCATGCGCACCAGCCGGCCGCCCCACCCACGTTTGAAGCGATACACGCCCCACAAACCGTCGCTGCGCCCGGCAAAGTGCGCCTCCAATGTATCGAAGTCTTCATCGGGCACGCCCCACAAATCATACTGCTCGCATCCATGCGCGCGCGCCCATTGGATCCCTTCCCACTGTACGAGGTAGCTGGGCATCAGGTTGCGGTGCGCGTCCGACGACGCACCCTGCCAGTATACCGCGCGCCGGCCCAGCGCCAACACCATAATCCCGGCCAAATCCTGGCCCTCATACGACGCGAGCAGCAGCGCGCCGCGACCTTTGGGCACAAACAGATCATAGGCCGTCTCGTAGTATTCGGGTGCGTGGACGCCGGACCCGTCGCGCGCGCCGGTCGTCTGCATCAATGCGCTGAACGACGCCAGGTCAGCGCGCACGCCCGCGCGCACGGTGACACCTTTGCGCGCGCCCAGGCGCACATTGTAGCGCGTCTTTTGCTTCATCGTTTCAAGGATTGCGTCTTCGGCCCGGTCGATGTCGATGACGACGGTGCGGGGAGGCTGCACGGTGTGCGGGCTGGGGCGGAAGCCCAACGCGCGCAGGCATCGGGCGGCGTCCGGCGAATCTTCGAACGGCGGTTCGACCTTGAGCGCAAAAGCGCGGCGCCGGCGCGCGTCCGCGTCCAGCGCCGCGAGCAGCAGGCCGACGACTTCCGGGCGCTCCCAATCGACCAGCGGCCCGCGCGGGACATAGCCAAGCGTGCCAAACCCCAGCGGCAGCCGCCGGTACAGCACCTGCGCGCCGGCGGCGATTGAGCCGGCCTCGTCCGCCAGCGCGACCAGGCTCGCCGACCAACCGAACCGGCTCTTGAGCGCGCCCCATTCCGGCGTTTGCAGAAAGCCGGCGTCGCGGCGGCCTGCGATGAAGGCGTCCCAGGCGTCGGCGGAGGGAGTGATCGGTTTTAACAAGGCGATCCTTTCTTATTGTGTTTGAGGTACGAACGAGGGGCTATTATAACGTATCTACGCGCGCTGCCGACTCAGCATAGCAGCCGCCGCGCGCAGGCACAGCCAAATCGGGATGAGCGCCAGTACAACAATCAGAGCTATCCCCAGCAGCACAATGACCCAGCCGACGCTAACCTCAAACAGTACGTCGATCAGTGTGCCGAATTCGTAGAAGTGGGCGGGGAAACAGAACATTACATAACTTGAGATCGACATCACTTCATAGTCTGTGTCAAAATATACCGGCATTATAACTTTATAATAAAAAATATATACACTTATCCACGCGCCGGCCCACAGCGCCAGCCGAGTCGCTACCGCCATGCCGCGCGCCAGCGTGGGGCGCGTGGTCAGCGTGGACCACAGCACACCCAGCGATGCGCCGGCGCCGGCCGTGAGGAGCGGCTGTAGGATGACGAAAGCGCCGAACGCACCCCCGAACATGACAGCTACGAGCAGCGAGTGACGACCGAAAGCATCGTATATTCTTTCGGCAAAGTACGGGCTGGCGCTCACTTCGGCGACCCACAGCAGGAAACCGGCCAGCAACAGCACGGCGCGGGCGATGCACTGCACGCCCAACCAGTGGCGCAGCCGCCACAGCGCCGCCGCAAACTTGGCATAAATAATCTGCTTGTTGGTGTAGGGCGTGGTGGCGAGCGCGTCCCAGGTTTGGCGCTTGAACTCGCCGGCGACGAGCGGCGCGCCGGCAAACGCCCCGGCCAACCCGGTCCCCCAACCACCGACGAACACCGCAAAGACCAGGCCGCCGTAAAGCCCGCGAACGGCGAACTTAAGACAATCGAATTGCAGCGCATAGGACGGGTAACTCGAATAAACGGCCGCATAGATGGCATATTCACTGAGAGCCAGGATGCCAAAGCCGGCCAATACCAGGACCATCATGAAGGCGAACGGCGCGAATGGGCTGTGCCAGCGCCGGCCGATTCTGCCGCGCGGCGGTGCGCTGAAAGCGTCGCGCCGGATGATGGGGTGTGTGCCTTTCAAAAGGGAGTGTTCTATACTCATACTCTTAAAGTAGACGATTTTCGCCGGCGGCGGAATGGGACAAGCGTCTAATTTTGCCGGGAATGCGGCTGCTGGGGTAGCATCACAAAATACGTGGTGTCGATTTCTCGCACAGTTCTATACCCAGATACGGAGTTAGTCGGCGGGCGCACCGCCATATGTAGGGGCGGGGTTGCAACCCCGCCCCTACGCCAGGCCGGCGACCACGCTATTTTGCGGCGCTACCGCTGCCGGCGCTGTGAAGTGAAATGAATGTCAAGACGAGATAAAATAGGTAAAAGTTTGAGCAGCGAAACCAATTGGAGGTCGGCGATGGCTCAAGAGCAGGAGAAGAAGTGGACTTCAGAAGGCAAGTGCGTCTTTTGCGGCGAGACCTTCAGCAAGCGCGGTATAGGCCGCCATCTCAAAACTTGCAAGGCGCGAAAAGCTGCCTACGAAGCGGAGCCAGGCAAGGGCAAAGCTAGGCCCAAGAAGTTTTTTCACCTTAAAGTAGAAGGTGAATATGCTTCCAATTATTGGATGCACCTGGATATCGCCGCCGACGCCACGCTCCAAGCCCTGGATCAGTTTTTGCGCGATACCTGGTTGGAATGCTGCGGGCACTTGAGCGCGTTCCGCATTGAAGGGACAGATTATTTTGGCGACCCGTACACCGTGCGCGAGCTTGGCGGGCGGAGCATGAACACCCGGCTGGATAAGGTGCTCAAGCCCGGCGTTTCTTTCCGGCACGAGTATGATTTCGGCAGTACGACCGAACTCAAGCTCGACGTTGTAGACGAACGCGAAGGCGTCGCCGGGGGCAAGCGGATAACGGTCATGGCGCGCAACGACCCGCCGCCGATTGTGTGCCAGGCGTGCGGTGAACGTCTTGCCACGCAGGTATGCAATATGTGCAGTTGGGAGGGAGTGTGGCTCTGCGATGAATGCGCGCCCGAACACGAATGCGGCGAGGATGTGATGCTGCCGGTGGTGAACTCGCCGCGCGTCGGGGTGTGCGGCTATGCAGGTTAGCCGTCGGTACCGGGCGAAACCGTCATCGACTGGAAGGTAAACGTCACGGCGCGCACCTGCCCATCGCCGTCGTGCCCGTTGATGATGATCCGGTCAACCATCTTGGGGTCTGCCACATCTAGACAGAAGGCGAACAGATCATCGAGCGAGACGAAAGCGCGCGCAATCTCTCGTATACCGTGCATCTGGTCCCACTGGTGATAGATGATTTGTGCGTCGGTGACTTCGGCGAGCATAGGAAATCCTTTGATATCCAGGCGTCAAATAAGTCCAAAACGCACCATGTCGTCGCTGCTGGCTGCCAAGGCGCCCTTGCGGAATTCCTCGGATTCGCGCAGGAGACTGCGGACGGCGAGCCAGTGGAAGCGCGCCAAGTGCGTGTTGGCGGCGACTTCGACCCCGGAAAACGGCGGCTCGCCGGTTACCAGCAGCCGCACCGGGCCGATGCAATCGCCAGGGCCATATTCTACCAGTCTACCTTCTTTAGAGTAAACCAAAACCCGGCCCGTCACAACCACCGTCCACGCATTCCACGCCTCGTCAAGGCTGAGCGTGACCGGCTGGCCGTAGGCGGCGGGCAGAAACTTGGCGCTGCTTCGCAGCCGGTTTCGTTGGAGATTCGACAGATTCTTGAACAAAGGATGCCCGAAGATCTCGGTTTCGATGGTCCGCGTGCAGTAGAACTCCCATATACGATTCTGGATCGCCAGCCGGTTTGTCCTTTCCGGGGGCGATAAATCGTCCTCGATTCGCAAAAGATCGTAATCGAGCGTCAGCGTCACGGCGTCGGTATACGCGGCGAGCGTAGCCGTCCGGGTGCCGACCGGGTTAAATAGGCCCATCTCGCCCGTGATGTGACCCTCGCGGAAGACGACATCGCGCGCCTTTTGCGGGTTCTCCGGGTCCGGCTCCTGGACCCGGACGCCGTACCGGAGCGGCACGATCTCGCCGGAAACAACCATCATCAGCGCGTCGGCGGCTTCTCTTTCCTCGGCAATAATTTCGCCCTTTTTGAAAGCCGAAAACCGCGCGTTTTGGAAAAAGTACAGCAGGGCGCCTGGCGGCAGCGGCGAGAGGAACTCGTCGTACAAGGGAAGCGAAGCATCGCCGGCATGCCGGCGCGAGATCGACTCGATGACCTTTTTGGCGCGCATGTGCCAGGGGTCCAGGTCGAGGAGGCGCTTGGCGAGCACGGCGGCTCGAAAGGCCGGCCCGGCGGCGGCACATTCGTTAATCATCGACTCGTATATTTTGATGGCCCGCACCAGAGGAAGGTGAAACGGCCCATACCAGGTTCCATCCTTCTCGCCGGGCAACACCCCCGCGATATTCTCAACGTAGACGTTATAGACTTCAACCGGCTGATTCTCCGCCACCCACCACTTGCCGAAATAAGTCACTTCGTCCGGCGATTCGTGCAGCCTGGCCGACTGGTACAGCGCCCCGGAGACGAGAATCTGCCCCGGCCTTGCCAGGTCGGTGATCTGCTTGCAGATATCGAGCGCGTCGCCCCAGGGCTGCGCCGCGTCGTCGAAATCGACTTCTTTTACGACCTTACCCGTGTGAAGCCCCATACGCACTTCGATCACGGCGGCGGCGTCTGCCGGCTCCCGGTTGTAATCCACGAGTTTCTGGGCGAGCGAGAGCGCGGTATCGAGCGCGGCGTCGATGCTCTCCCAGAAGACGAGCAGGCCGCCGCCTAGTCCGGGCCGCCAGGTTCGCGCAGCCGGGTTGTTCTGGTCTTCAGGGATCGCCTGGTGCAGCATCGAAACGAGCGCCCGGATTGCCCGGTGTTGGGTCTCGGCAGGCTTGGAGGAAAAGCCTACGATGTCAATCATCAGCACAGGATGCGGCGCGTCTGGGTCGAAAGCGTTATCTTTCACGGTCTCGTCTCCTGGGGTAAGTGATTTCACATTCTGAATATCATATTAATAAATAAAAGTCAAGGGACGAAAACACGTAAATACTGAAAGAACAAAAAAGAAAAAGGGGTGAAAATAGGAAACGCCCCACCGCTTCCGGTGAGGCGTTCCTAACGAACCCCAGAACTTTATGCTCTGAGGCCGACCCCCAACAAGGTTGGTTACCGGTGGATATGCATCGGCATGATGACGTAAGTGTACCCCTCTACACCCACCGGACGCAGCACACCCGGACTCGATGCGTTGTTGGTCTCGAGGGCCACCTGCTCGGTGTCGATGACATTGAGCGCATCGATCATGTACCGCACGTTGAACGCGATTTCCATCGCTTCGCCGGCGATGGCGGCGGTGATCTCCACCTGGTTATCGCCGCTCTCCTGGCTGGTCGCCCGCACGACCAACGTGCCGGGCTTGATCTCCGATTCGCCGGGATTGATCTGGATGCGTACTGTGTTGGCGCTCTCCCGCGCAAAGATTTCGGCGCGCCGGCAGGCGCGCAGCAGCTCCGCCGTGTAGATGATGGAGCGCGTGGCGTAATTGCGCGGGATGATTTGCTCGTAGGCCGGGAAGGTGCCGTCTACCAATTGCGACACCACCTGCACGTTGTCGCTGTGAAAAAGCACCTGGTTGCGCCCATCCGGGGCGCTGAGGCTGATATCGCTTTCGACGTCGGCGCTGATCCGGGCAATCTCATTAAGCGCCCGCGCCGGGATGATGAGCGTCGTCGGTGTCTCGACCTCGTTGGCAAGCTCGGTGGTGCGCACCGCCAGGCGAAACCCATCGGCGGCGGCCATCGTGAGCGTGCTCTTCTCGAACTTGGTCAGGACGCCCGTGAGGATGGGGCGGCTGTTGTCGGTCGCCGCCGCGAACGCGGTCTGCTGGATCATGTCGCGGATGGTATCAGGCGAGACCCGGATCGCGCTTTCGTCCTTTGCTTCGGGCATGAGCGGGAATTCCTCGGCGCTGATGCCCTTGATATTCGCCGTGGTCGCGCCGCACTTGAGCTTAAGGGTTTGCGTCTCCCCGTCAAGCGTCATATGGATTTGATCGGGCGGCAGGGTGCCGATGAGATCGGCGAAGGTGTTCGCCGGCACGGTGACCGCGCCTTCCTCGTCAATCTTCGCTCCGACCCAGCACGTGATGCCCAGTTCCAGGTTGGTGGCAGCGAGCTTCAAGCGTCCTTCGTCGGTGCGGAGCAGAATGTTACCGAGCACGGGTAAGGCGCTCCGTGAAGCGACGGCGCGCCGGACGGTGCCCAGCCCTTTTGCCAAACCGTCTTGTAATACTGCCACCTGCATTGCTTAACCCTCTTTCGTTGCTGCACGCCGAACGGATGTTTGTTGTATTCGCTCAACGTATTGTACTTACTCAACAAAATTCTACCACAGGTGTTGTAGGAAGTCAACAAAAGTTAGGGCTTACAAACCTTAAAACTTCACGGCGGAAATGTTAAAACGGATAATCGAACGTAAACAACCGCACCGCGCCGGGCGCCGCGCGCTCGCCGGTATTCGCGTCATACACACCCAGCGCCACACGATACGCGCCCGGCGCCAGGTCCGGCGGCAAATCGACGTAGCGCAGGTCGTGTATCTGCTCGCCCGGCGTCCACGCCCACAGCGGCAGCAGCCCCAACAGCGGGTAGCCGTCGTGCTGGGCAAGCGGGGCGTCCGCCTCGCCGTACACGTGAACGAAGACGGTCCAGTCCCGGCCCGGCGTGTCCAGCGCGGTCCAATCGAGCGCCAGCGCGAGCTGGCTGCCGGAAAGCGTCCAATTTACCGCATCCAGCCGCGCCGCCGCGCCGAAGACCGCGACAGCGCCGGGATCACCCGGCGCGGCCGGCGCTACGTGCCCCGCTTCGCGCAGGTGCGCGCCCGCATCGTCAAACTGGAACAGAAACACGTGATCGGCCTGGCGCACCGCCGGCAGCAGTTCGTCCCAGTCCAGCGGCGGCGTGTAGAAGCGCTGGTCGTATCGCCACGGATTCCACAGGTTGGTAAACGTGACGTTGGTCACGTCGCGGACCGCGCGCCGGTTCAATTCAACCAGGTCGGCGGCGGTCGAGTAGGCGGGCAGAAAGCTAATGCCCTCGGCGCCGAGCACGTAAGTGTATGCGCGCGGGCGGAGCCACGACGGGAAGTTCACCACCAGCGCCGACTCGCCCTCCGGCAGCGCCGCAAGCGCCGCCGTGTCATCGACGGCTTGACCGCCGGTTTGCATCATCGCAGCCTGCCCGCGCAGAAACAACACACTCTGCGCCAGCGTCAACACGAGGACCGCCGCACCAAGCGCCCGGCTGACGCCCCCCCGCTCTGCCAGCAACCCCAACGCCCCGCCAAGCAGCACCGCCGCGCCTATCGCCGGGAGGTAGAGCAGGCGCGGGCCGTTCCATGTGTAATCCCATTGCAGCGTGACCAGGGTCGGTAGGACCGCCAGCGCCCACAGCGCCAACCCGAACAGCAAAGCACCGCCGCGCCGCCGCCGGATATAGACGACCACAGCCGCCGCCAGGGTCGCCGCGCCGATTGCCAGCACCGCCCACGACCACTGATCGGGCGATACGCCGGGCCGGGTGAGCCGGGCCGGGTCAAAGAGGCGCTCGATGGGCAACGCGAGCCACTGGAACGGGTAGGTCAACCCCTGGAAGTAGTACAGGCCCTTCAGGTCCAGCTCGCGCAGCCAGATGAACGGCAGATCGGCGCTGCGCGTTTTGGGCACAATCAGCCACAGCGCCAGGTACAGCGCCGTGAAGCCCAGGCACAACAGCGGCACGCGCAGGTCGGGTAAGCGGCGTCTTTCCCGCGCCGCCGTGCCCTCCGCGCCGCGCGCCCAGAGCAGCGCCTCGACCAAGCCGACCATCGCCGGGATGATGACGCCGTATTCGCAGGTAAACGCGCCCATCAACGCCAGCGCCAGCGTGAGATAGAGCCAGAGGCGGGCACGCGGCGCGCCCGTGCGCCACTTCGCGTAAGCCAGCGCCGTCGCCAGCCCGAAAAATGCCGCCTGGAGTTGGAAGATCGGGCCGGTGGTCGGCATGACTTCATAAGTAAAGGGATAGGCGGCGAACAGCATCCCGGCGGCGACGCCGGCGGCTGTATTCCCTTTTCCTTCGGACGAGGATGAAGGCGCAAGAACGAAACGCGCCAGCGCCGCCACCATCACGGCGCTGGCGGTGTGGAAGAACAGGGTTACGAGGTGTAAAAACGGCGCGTGGTAATAACCGAAAAACAGTTCGGACAGTTTGAGCGTCGAGAAGCTGAGCGGGCGGTAATAGAGAAACCCGGTCGCATCGACCCAAAGGCGTCCCCAGTCCATATCTCGCAGCCACAGCAGCATCACCATATCGTCACGGAAGAAGGGAAGCGGCAGAATATACAGGTAGAGCGCCAGCGCCCATACCCCCACCCATGCCAGGCTCAGCATCGGAGCGCGGCGCACAAGCGCGGTACGCACGGTTTGCAAGGGGCAATCTCCTTACATCAACGCCATGCCAGGGGCAAACTAAAGGCGGGTCTCGGCGACCCGCCCTATTATATACTATACAGCCTTGTCTCCGGTTGTGAATACAATCACGCCGGCGCCGGCGAAGGCGGCGCGTCGGGAGCGACCGGCGAAGGGGCTACCTCGCCCGGCGTCCGGGTGCTCGGTTTCTCGCGCGGCGGCTTTTCCTTTTCTTCTTCATCGTCCGGCGGCGCGCCGATAATTCTCAGGAACTCGGCGCGGTCGATGGTTTCGACTTCGAGCAGGCGTTCAGCGATGGCGTCTAACTCGGCGCGGCGCTCGTGTAGAAGTTGGGTCGCATTCGCATGCTCCTCCAGAATGATTCGCTTGACCTCGGCGTCGATCTTTTCGGCGACCGATTCTGAGTAATCGCGCTGCTCGCCGATTTCGCGGCCCAGAAAGATCAGTTCCTCTTTTTGTCCGAAGACCATCGGGCCAAGCTCACTGCTCATACCGTAGCGGGTGACCATGGCGCGGGCCATCTTTGTGACACGCTCCAGGTCATTCGATGCGCCGGTCGTGATCTCGCCGAAGACATTTTCCTCTGCCACACGCCCGCCCAGCAGCCCGGCGATGTTCTCGCGCAGCTGCGAAGCGCTCATGTTAAACAGGTCTTCGTCAGGCATCGACCAAGTGACGCCCAGCGCCATGCCGCGCGGCATGATGGTCACTTTGCGCACTTTACTTGACCGCGAAGCAAAGTGCTCGACAATCGCGTGGCCGGCTTCGTGGTAAGCCGTGACCCGCTTTTCTTCCGGCGTCATGATGCGGCTGCGGCGTTCCGGGCCGAGAATGACGCGCTCGATGGCTTCGGAGAAATCGGCCTGGCAGACGGACTTTCGATTCTTGCGCGCCGCGACAATCGCCGCCTCGTTCACCAGGTTTTCGATATCGGCGCCGACAAAGCCCGGCGTTGATCTCGCCAGTTCATCGAGCCTCACATCTGACGCCAGCGGCTTGCCGCGCACGTGCACCTTCAAAATCGCCTCGCGGCCCCGCATGTCGGGCCGGTCCAGCACCACGCGGCGGTCAAAGCGACCGGGTCGCAACAGCGCCGGGTCGAGGATATCGGGGCGGTTGGTCGCGGCGACAATGATGACGTTCGTGTCGGTGTCGAAGCCGTCCATCTCGACCAGGATTTGGTTTAAGGTCTGCTCGCGCTCGTCGTGGCTGCCGCCCAACCCCGCGCCGCGATGCCGGCCCACCGCGTCGATTTCGTCCACGAAGACAATGCACGGGCTGTGCCGCTTGGCCTGGTCGAACAAATCGCGGACCCGGCTCGCGCCCACGCCCACGAACATCTCGACGAATTCGGAACCGGAGATCGAGAAGAAAGGCACACCCGCTTCGCCGCTGACCGCCTTGGCGAGCAGAGTCTTGCCGGTGCCGGGGCTGCCCACCAGGAGCACGCCCTTCGGGATGCGCGCGCCAAGCTGGATAAACTTTTCCGGTTCCTTCAAAAACTCGACGACTTCGCGCAGTTCCTCTTTTGCTTCGTCGGCGCCTGCCACATCGTCAAAGGTGACGGTGGGCTGATCGCCTGTGAACATGCGGGCGCGGCTCTTCCCGAAGCTGAGCGCCTGGTTATTAGAACCCTGCGCCTGGCGGAGCATGATGTAGAAAAAGCCGGCGACCAAGATCAGCGGGAGCATGTAACCCAACGCGGCGAGCCAGCTTCCCAGATCACTGGGCGGCTGGTTGGTCCACTCGACATAAGCGAGCTGTTCGGGGGTGACGCCCCACGCCTCGAGTTGCTGCGCTGCCGACGAAGAGGGGTCCTTGCGAGTTACGGCGACGCCGTTATTACCTTTATAGTAAACCGTCAATGTGTCTTCGTTTACAAGAACCGACCGGACCTGCCCGGCTTGTATGGCGCTGGCTAACTCGCTAAAACTGATTTCTTCGGGTCTAGGACTGTTTCCTCTTACACTCAGAAAGATCGCAAGGATTGCTACGAAGATTAAGAAGTAAACAATCATGTTGCGATACCGTGGATTATTCACGCGCTCTGCCTCCGTCCGCAACGAATCATGCACTCGGTGTTGAGTTTACGATACGCCGCCAACCTGTGATTAAACACTAAAATCATCCTTTAGTTACTAATTATACCAGATACGCGAAGGCCGGCGCTACCAGCATTCTCGGTTCTTATAAACTCCTAATGTGCTTGCCGATCTCGCGTCACCGGTTGCCCAGAATCACCCAGAGACGATACACCTGCGTCCATAGAGGAATCAGTCCCAGGATAGAAAGCAGGGCCAACAAGCCCAGGCCGACGGCGAGCCAATCGATTTGCCGGGGCCACGACCGCTCCGGGACGCCGGGCGCCGCCGCTTCATCGTAAGGTGAGGCCGCCGGGAAACCGGGCTGCGTCGGCTGCGCCGGGGGAGAAGCCGGCGCACCGGGCGATACGCGCACCCGTACCTGCACCGGCGCCGGCTGGGGTTTAGGGCTTGGGGCAGGCGGCGCGGCGGCGCGGGCCGGCGCGGGCACGGTCGGCTGCGGGTCGGGAGCGCGTTTCGAGGCGGGCAGTTGGGTTTTCTGGGCAGCGTCCCGGTCGCCGTCGGTGGTGTGTTCGCTTCGTTTGAGATAGCCGGCGAGGATGCGTCCCAACTGGTCGGCGGTGCGGTAGCGCGCGGACGGCTCCTTCGACATGATCTTATGAATGATCCGGCTCAGGTTGTGGGGCACCTGGGGGTTCAAATCGCTGGCAAAGGGCGGCTGCTCGTGGACATGAGCCATCGCCAGCTCGTTGTGATCCTTGCCGACGAACGGAAGCCGGCCGGTCAGCATCTCGAACAACATGACCCCGATGGCGTAAACATCGGAGGCCGGGCTGGGCGGCGTTCCCTGCGCCTGCTCCGGCGCGAAGTAGTGCGGGCTGCCCCACACCACCGACAAGCGCTGCTCCGGGCCGGGTAGGCTGGTGGTGAATGCGCGCGCGATGCCGAAATCGGTGACCTTGACGATCCCTTCCTCGGTGACCAGCACATTCTGGGGCTTGACATCGGCATGCACCAAGTTGGCGCGGTGCGCATAGCCCACGCCGGCGCAAACTTGAACGGCAATGTCGAGCGCGCGCTCAACGCGGAACGGCGCCTCGGCGCGAATCAGGCGCTTGAGATCCTGGCCCTCCACAAACTCCATCACCATGTAATAGGTGCTGCCGTCCTGCCCGAAGTCGTGCACGGTGACCAAGTTAGGGTGCCGGTCCAGCCGGGCAGCCGCGCGCGCCTCCTGGCGAAAGCGATTCAAAAAAGCTTCGTCCTTCGTCAGGCTGGGGCGCAGAATCTTCACCGCGACGAGGCGGTCGAGCGCTATATCCTGCGCTTTGTAGATGACCGCCATGCCCCCGGCGCCGTGCTGCGCGAGCAGCCGGTAGCGGTTATTGAGCAACCTTTCCTGTGCCATGCCCCTATTTTACACTCTCTAGATCGATCATGCCCGCCGCACGACTCGGCGGCGATTTCCCTACGGGCAAGGCTCGTGGGGTCCAATAGTGTGCTAGAATAGCTTTATCTTTCAACGTCTACACACACGGAAGCAAACCGAAGTGGGCGAAGACCTCCGGGCAGAACTGACCAAGCTCCGCGCGCTGATTGCACAGACCCAGGCGATGGGCCTTGACATCCTGGAACTGGAGGATCGCGCCGCCGAGATCGAAGCGCTGCTGGCAGAAAGCGAAGCCGCGCCGCCCGGAAGCGCGCCCCAAGAGGAAGCCGTCGGCACGCTGCAAATCCTCACGCCCGACATGCACGCCGGCGATTGGGAGGGGCGCCCGGTGGCGCTGGTCGGCGGCACGGCGGATATCATGCCCGACCACCGCGCGGCGCTGATGGATGCGTGCGTCGTGCAGGGCATCTTTCCTATCGCGGTGGGGCAGTTGCCCGCCGACCCCATCGAAGCCGTGCGCGGTGTACTCACCGTCGTAAACAACGTCAGCCTCTACATCGGCATTTTCACCTATCGTTATGGCCGCATACCGAAAGGCGCGGACTGGTCCATCCCCGAAATCGAATACAACCGCGTCGTCGAGTCCGGCGTTCCGCGCCTGGTCTTCTTCATGGATAGAAAGCATCCGATGGCGCCGGAGTATATCGACCGGGGCGAGGCCGCCGCCCGGCTCGCCGATTTCAAAGCACGCCTGCGCCGCGAGAACGCTGTGCACACCTTCGTCTCGGTGGACGACCTGCGCGAACAGGCCGCCGCGTGGCTGGCAGCACTGGTCGCGCGTTAACCCTCGGCGGTAGGAGCTGCGCCTTTGCTTTTTGTTTCGGCGGCGCCCGGTTCCGGTTCCTCCTCATCCTCATCGGCTTTGCTAAAGCGCCGGATGACCACGAGTATCACCCAGATGACAAGCGTGGCGATGATGGCTAAGAACCAGGCGTTCATCCCTACCGCCATACCGACGGCTGCCGTCGCCCAGATATTCGCGGCGGTGGTCAGGTCATGCACCTCGTGCTTACGCTGGATGATCGCGCCGGCCCCCAGGAAACCGACACCGGTGACAACGTTCGCCGCGACGCGCGCCGGGTCGCCGGCCGGGAAGGCATACACCGACAACAGCGTAAACAGGCAGGCCCCCACCCCGACGAGCATGTGCGTGCGCAAGCCCGCCGACCGCTGCCGGCGCTCGCGGTCCATGCCCAGCAGCATGCTTAACAGCGCAGCCAGGACGAGCAGAAGACTGGTTTCAAATTGAAGTGTTAGCGACATAGCTCCTCTTCTCAAAGAGCACCTTGGAACATGCAGAGAGCAGCTCTGCAGAATAACGCGGCTTGGCGCCTCCGCCTGTAGGGGGTTTCAAACCCGCCCCCATATGCATCAACTTAAGAAGTGCAAAGAGAGTAAACCGCGAATAACGCGAATAACGCGAATAAAGAAAAGGCGAAGTTGCGGCGCTTCGTGCATATTCGTGTGTGTGCGTGGTTGGGTTCTTTCTCATTCGCGTTATTTGC
>JAFGMM010000263.1 GCA_016927535.1 Anaerolineae bacterium | reverse complement strand
CCTCAAGGGGCGAGGGGAGTCAGATGCGCGCTAACCCAAAATGCCACAAAAAGCAGCAACTCCATGCGCCGGTAAGCCCCTCGCCTCCCGTGGGAGAGGGGTTTGGGGAGAGGGGGAGCAGATGTACAAACGGTCAAAATCCTTAAGTTGATGCATATGGGATATACTTTTCTGCTCCCATTCGTGATCATTCGTGTGTATTCGTGTGTATTCGTGATTGAAAATCTCGCCCTGTCCCATGCCAACCCCTTTTCTTCATCCTCTCCGTGTTCTCCGTGCTCTCCGTGGTGAATCTCGAATCTCTTGTATTTGGACAGGAAGCGCACACCACACGTATAATTGACCTCGCGCCGCCTCTGGTGTACCCTCGATAGCATTATGCGCCAGACACACGCATCCATCGAACGAGTTACCCGCATCACCGCCGACCTTGCGCGCGTGGAGGTAGCGACCGACTTCGCGCCCGGCAGCATCCGGCCCGGACAGTACCTGCTCGTGCGCCTGCGCCCGGCCTGGGAGCCGTACCTGCGCGAGCGCTGGACGCCGGTCCGCTTCGCCGGCGGGTTGATGCTCATCGACCGGCCCGGCGACGACGTGCTGATGCCCGGCGATACGGTCGATATCTTGGGGCCGTGCGGGAAGCCGTTCCCGCTGCGGCCCGGCGCGGAGCGCTTCCTGCTCATCGTGCAGAACACCTCCCTCACGCCGTTGATCGCGCTGATCGAAGAGACGACCGGCGCGGGCAAGTCGGCGACGGTGGTGCTGGAGGGCGAAGCGCAGCGCTACCCGCCCGGCGAACTGCCGCGCGAGGTCGAAATCTTGCACGCGCCCCAGGCGTGGGGCTGGCTGGACCAGGTGGACGCGATCAAGTGGGCCGACCAGATCATCGCGCTGGCGCCGCCGCACCGCGCGCTTGAGCGCTACGCTCAACTGTGGAGCACGATTAACCAACTGCGCGCGCCGGCGCCGGCGGGCTTCGCGCTGGGGTACTTCAACCTGCCGGCGCCGTGCGGCGTAGGCGCGTGCGGGGCGTGCCTGGTGCCGGGCAAGCACGGCGATATCTGCGCCTGCACCGACGGCCCGGCGCTGGATTTGGCGGAGATTAGCTTTTAGCTGATAGCCAACAGCCAGGAGGGATTGTGACGATTCAATCGGTTGTTTTCTTTGGGGCGCACCCCGACGACGAGACCATGCTCATCGGCGGCGTGCTGGCGATGCTGGCGCAGCGCGCCGACCTGCACATTGTCTGTGCGACCGGCGGCGAGGGCGGCGAACTGGGCGAACCGCCCGCCGCACCCCGCGAGCAAATCGGTGTGACGCGCGAGGCCGAACTGCGCTGCGCGGTCGCGGCGCTGGGCGCGGTGAGCCTGGACTTGCTCGGCTACGTGGATCCGCTCATCGGCCCCGGCGACGAACTAAGCTCCTTCGAGGCCGATTTCGAGACGCTGGTCCGGCAGACGCGCGACCTGATTACACAGTACGCCGCCGGCCTGGTGCTCACGCACGGCTCCGACGGCGAGTACGGCCACCCGGCGCACGTGCTTCTACACAAAGCGGCGCTGGCCGCCGTGGACGGCCTGCCGGAGCCGCCGCTGCTCTACACCGGCGCGGGGCAGGTGCCGGGCATCGAAGATCACATCTGGAACAAGAGCGACCCGGCTCACTTCGCGCTCGACGTGACGCCCTGGCTCGATATCAAAGAACGGGCCGCACTGTGCCACGTCTCGCAGCACGCGCTGTTTAAGCGCCGCCGCCAGCTCAAGACGGTGCGCGAAGCGCTGCGCACGGTCGAGTCGGTGTACCGCCGCCGCCCGGCGCTCGCCCCGGACGAAGCGCCCGGCGACCCGTTCGCGGCGCTGCTGCTGGGGGTCGGCGCGTGGCGGCCCGACCACTCAGCAAAGGCGGAGACCACGCCATGATCGAAATCGCGCCGGGCGGCAAACGCCCGCTCACGCTCCACAACCCCACCATGCCCGCCGCCGGGACCTTCGGCTTTGGCGGCGAGTACGGCGCGCTGGTGCCCATCGACCGGCTGGGCGCGGTGGTGACGAACCCGGTCACCTGGACGCCGCGCAAACCCGCCAAAGGGCCGCGCGTGGTGCCGGTGACCGGCGGGGTGCTGGTGCATACCGGCCTGGCGAATCCGGGCATGCGCGCAGTGATCCGCCAATACCGGGCGATCTGGGCGGCGAGTCCGGCGCCGGTGATCGTGCACGTGGTCGCCACTGGCCCGGAGGATGTCTACCGCTGCTGCGAAGCGCTCGACCGGGAGGAAGCGATAAGCGGCGTCGAGTTGGGCCTGCACGACCAGGCCACCGCGCGCGATATCGCCGATACGCTCGCCGCCGCCCAGAGCGCGACGCAGCTCCCCTTGATCGTGCGGCTGCCGCTGTTCAGCGCGGCGGACCTGGCGGGCACGGCAGAGCAGGCCGGCGCGCACGCGCTCACCATCGCTGCGCCGCCGCGCGGCACCGTCCGCGACCCGGCGAGCGGCGAACTGGTGGGCGGGCGGCTGTACGGGCCGTGGATCAAGGCGCTGGCGCTGCGTGCGGTGGGGCAGGCGGCGGTGCGCGTGAAGGTGCCGGTGATCGGCAGCGGCGGCATCCATTCGCGGCAGGATGCGCGCGATTACATCGATGCGGCGGGCGCGGCGGCGGTGCAGGTGGACGCGGGGATGTGGGTGCAGCCGGATCTCATCAAGGCGGTCGCAAACGAATTGGGCGGCCTAGACCGGACACGCATGGCCGGCTCGCTTTCCGACGAGTGGACGTCGGAGTTTGGACAGGATGAGTAAAACGATAAACGATAAACGATAAACGATAAGATGAAACCGGATATCAAACCCGAACCGAATTTCGAGCGGCTGCGGCGCGCGCTGCGCCGCGAGGGGCCGGTGGACCGCGTGCCGATGCTGGAGCTAAAGGCCGACGACGAGATCATCGCGGCGGTGATGGGCGTGGACTACACGCCGCCGCGCGACAAGATCGAGAAGGAGCGGTTCACGCGGCTGATGGTGCAGTTCTGGCACGAACTGGGCTACGACGCGGTGCGGCTGAAGGCCGGGCTTGACCTGCCCCGGAGCCGGCTCGCGGCGGAGGACACCACCGAGGCGCTGAAGCGCGCCCACCGCGAATGGCAGAGCGAGAGCGACGGGCCGATTGCCGGCTGGGAGGATTTCGAGCGCTACCCGTGGCCGCGCGCCGAAGACGCCGACTTCTCGCAGATCGAGTTTGCCGCGCGTATCTTGCCGGAGGGGATGAAGCTGCTCGTCAGCCCATACGGGATGCTGGAGCCGGCGATGTGGCTCATGGGTTACCAGCCGTTCGCGCTGGCGCTCTACGACCGGCCCGATCTGGTCGAGGCGATTGTAGATCGCATCGCGTCGATTTACGTGCCCATCGCCGAGGCGGTGTTGGAGATGGACGCGGTGGCCGGCCTGTTCACCGGCGACGACATGGGCTTCAAGACGGCGACGATGATCGCGCCCGACCACCTGCGTCAGTACATCTTCCCGTATCACAAGCGGCTCGCGCAGTTGGCGCACGCGCGCGATAAGCTTTACATCCTGCACGTATGCGGTAATATCGAGGCCGTCATAGATGACCTGATCGACGACGTGCGCATCGACGCCAAGCACTCATTCGAGGACATCATCCAACCGGTGGAGGTGTTCAAGGCGTGGTACGGCGACCGGGTGAGCGCAGTGGGCGGTATCGATATCGACCTGCTGTGCCGCGCCACGGAGGAAGAGGTACGCGCGCGGGTGCGCGCGGTGCTCGATGCGTGCATGCCGGCCGGGTATGTGCTCGGCACCGGCAACAGCGTAGCGAACTACGTACCGGTGCGTAACTTCCTGGCAATGGTGGACGAAGGGCATCGCTGGCAAGGATAACTTTCTCACCACAGAGGACACAGAGAAAGAAGAGACTCCGTTGGGAATGATCGGTGAGCGCGCACCATATGTAGGGGCGGGTTTCAAACCCGCCCATGCACATCAACTTAAGAATTTTGACCGTTTGTGCGCCTGTTCCCCCTCTCCCCAAGCCCCTCTCCCACGAGGGGCGAGGGGCT
>JAFGMM010000262.1 GCA_016927535.1 Anaerolineae bacterium | reverse complement strand
GCCTCACCACCCAGGTCGAGACGGCGGCGCAGGCGGCGCTGGAGGCAGCCGAAGGCGCGCTCGACATCGCATCGCCGTCGGGGGCGTTCATGCGGATCGGCGAGAATGTGGTCGCCGGCATGGTGCAGGGTCTGCAGCACGGGCAGCCCATGCTGGCGGCGGCCATCGCCGGCATGACCACGCCGCCGCCGGTGGGCGCGGCTTCCGCCGCCGGCACGCGCGCGGCACCGGCCGTCCAGGACAACCGGACCTACACCTACCAGGACTATTGGCAGCCGCAGTACGCCGAGCGCCCCAGCCCCGACCAGCAGTGGCACGACGCGAACCTGTGGAAGCTGCACAAGCGGAGGCGGTAAGGATGTACGACGAGGCCACCTACTACATCACGCCGGACGGGATCGAGTTTCGCCTGGATGACCGGGCCGCGCCGCGCTACCTCAATTCCATCGATGGGCTGGGTATGCCGCCGCTGCGCCACGTGACCCGGCGCGGCTACCAACAGGACGGCGAGACCTGGTTGGCCGCGCAGCTGTCGCCGCGCACCATCAACCTCCAGGTGACCGAGGTGTATGCCTCGCGGATTGGCATGTTCGACGGCCACCGGGATTGGTTTGCGATGCTGCGGCCCGGCGCAGATGCCGGCGCGCTGCGCAAGGTCCTACCCGACGGGCGCGCCTACGAGGTGGACGTGCGCTTCCAGTCCGGTCTCGACGCCGGCCCGCAGGACCGCCTGGGTCACCGGGTGCAGACCTACACCATGCAGCTGGTGGCCCACGATCCGGTCTGGCGCAGCGTCGAAGCGCGCACCGCCGGCGCCGCCGGCAGCGCCGGCGCGCAGAAGGTCTACCCGTATGTCTACCCGTACTGGTATGACGGCGACGTGACCTTCGATGACTTCGTGATCGTCTATGCCGGTTCGTGGCGCGCCTACCCGACCATCACGCTGACCGGGCCGATGGGCAACCCGACCCTGACCCACGTCGAGCGGGCCGCACGCCTGCAACTCCTGCACTTCATCCCATCCGGCGCGTTCGCCGTGATCGCGCCCGACCCGGACGGTCCGGTGGTCCAGGATCAAAACGGCGTGAACTTATTCGGGCGGCTCGCCGGCGACAGCGACCTGGCCGGCTTCTACCTGGAACCGGGCGTGAACACCATTCATGTTCACGCGCAGTCGATGGGCGCCAACAGCCAGGTCGCGTTGGTTTATTACGAGATGCATTTGGGGGTGTGACGATGACCCAAAAGTCCATGCCGTTCGACGGGACCGGCGCCGGCGACTCCGGGCCATACGATGCCGCGCACGACCGCGAATTCTTCCGCCGCTTCTTCGGCTTCAGCGCCGACGAGTATTTGCGCGGCGTGATGCTGGCGCAGGGCAACGGCCTGGAAGTTGTCCCTTCCTCGCCGGCCGGCAAGTCGGTGGTGGTGAAGTCGGGCGCGGCCCTGGTCAACGGCTCGCTGCACTACAACGACGCCGGCGAAACCCTGGTGATTGACAATAACACCAGCGGCTATACCCGCGTGGACCGCGTGGTGGTGGACCTGGACTATGCATCGAACGAAACGCGCCTGGCGGTGGTCAAAGGCCCGGAGGACGGCTCCGGCGCACCCGACGACCTGGAGCAAGACCCGACCGGGGGCGGCTCCGGCCACTTCCAAATCCCGCTCGCGCGCGTCACGGTCGCCGACGGTTTCTCGACCATTACTGCGACCGAAATCGAGGACGACCGCTATTACGCCAACCTCGCGCCAGTATTGGGTGTGGACCTGACCAACGGCAGCGGCGCCGAGGTGACTTACGGCGCCGTGGTCTTGCGCGGCAGCGCCGACCGCTATTTCACCACCGGGAACACCGCCGCCGTGAGCACGGTCATCGGCGTGGCGCTGGAGCGCATTCCCAACACCGGGACCGGCAAGATCGCGCCGCTGGGCAGCGGGGCGGTGGTGAAGATCAAGGTCACCGGTACGGTGGCGCGCGGTGACCGGCTCAACCACGCCGCCGCGACCGGGCGCGCGAAGGCCGGCGACTCCAACGGCTTCGCGGTCGCGCTGAGCGAGAACGCCAGCGGCGACGGCGAGGTCTGGGCGATGCTGCTGCCGGGCGGCGGCGGCGCGGGCGGCCTGGGCAAGGTTCCGCTCATCATCCCGCTCTTTGGCGGCAACGAAATCAACTACTTCGGTTCCGGCGGCTGGCAGCAGGTGGCCGGTTCGCAGATTACCTTGAACGCCGAGATTTTCGAGGGCGCCGCCAGCGCGTACCTGATGAGTTGCATTTACTCCGACAATGCCGCCGGTACTGCGTCGTGCCAGCTCTACTTCGGCACGACCGCCGTGTCGGGCGCGCTGGTCTCGACCACGAGCGCAACCCCGGTCGAGCTGACTTCGAGCGACTGTGCGGCGGCGCTCAAGGCGCTGTCGGGGTCGAATTCGCTGTTCATCAAGGTGACCAACTCGAACGTGTCGTACAAATGCATCACGCGCGGCACGAAGCTGGTCATCTATTACGAGTGAGGGTGAGATGTACATCGTCAAGACCGAAAGCGGACAAGTCTTATATGCCGGTGAAGGGCGGCTGGCCGGCCCACCGGCAGCCGGCGCAGTCGTTTACCGCGAGGAGACGCTGGCAGACTACTATGCGCGCGTCGCGGCGGCGCTTCCCAATTGGCGCGGCAGCTTCCGCGACGTGATTGTGGACGAGACCGGCGCGCCGCTGCGCTTGAAGCCGCAGCCCACGCCGCGCGCCGCGATCAATGCCGCCGACCGCCAGACCGCCGCGCTGCGCCTCAGAATCGAAGTCGAAGCGTCGCCGGTGTGCCGGGCGCTCTGGGAAGGCGCCGATTTGTCGGCGTGGCCGGCGGAAATCGTCGCCGATGCCGCCCACAAGCTCCTGCGCTACGCCCTGCTCGCCGGCAGCGCGCCGGCGCCGAATTGGACGCTCGAATCGCGTTACGACGTTTAGCTTTAGTTAAGGAAGGGACAAGTAACATGCCCAACGTAGACGAATGGACCGAGATGGTGATTGAAGCCCGCAAGCGCATCGCCGAGCGGCTGCGCAACGCCGAGGCGCTGCGCGACTTCGGTGACTTCTTTTACAAGAACTCCGCCGTGGCCGGCGACTACCTGGAGGCGTTGATCGACGCCGGCGACGTGAACGCCCTGGTCGGCGACTCCGGCCTGACCCTCAACCAGGTCATGCTCATGATCAACTTTACCGACGACGACCGCGCCTTCCTCGACAGTGGCTACACGCTGCCGGGCAGCACGCCGCGCGTCTCGATCCAGGTCGGTGACCGGCGCGCCACGCTCCAGCAAGTGCGCGCCACGCGCTAGGCAGGAGGTGTAGGAATGGCAAGCGGCGTCACCAACAAAGGCAAATATAGCTTCCTGGACCTGATCTTTCGCGCGACTGCGCTGGCGACCAACCTCTACCTGGCGCTGGTCACGAGTGCGAACACGCCGGACGCCGGCACGAATACGATGAGCGACCTGACCAGATCGCGGCCGGCAACGGCTACACCGGTGGCGGTTACCAACTGGCGCGCAACAGCACCGACTTCGACGTGCTGACCGAGGACGACGTCAACGACCGCGCGCTGGTGCAGGTCAAGGACGTGACCTGGACGGCTTCGGGCGGCCCGATCCCGGCGTCGGGCGACGGCGCGCGCTGGGCGGCGCTCACCGACGACAACGCCACGGTCGCCGACCGCAAGGTGCTGGCGTGGTTCGACTTGTCTTCTGACCGCGCGGTGTCGTCCGGCCAGCCTCTGACCCTGCAAGACTGCGAAATCCGGCTGAGCTAGCGAGGAGGCAGGTGAGATGTTCGACGTGATGGAATTCGTAACGGTTGACGCGGCGCGCTCGGACGCGGTGCGCACCTGGTACGAGGCTGACCCGAACCGGGCCTACCCGGCGGTGATCGCGCGCATCCGGGCGGCGCTGGAATTGGGCGGGCTGCCGGAAGAACTGATCGACCGGGCCGGCGACCCATTGGTCGCGCCCGGCCTGGCGGCGCGCAATTTCGTAGAAGAAGCGCGGGCGATTTCGCCCGGCGCCTGGGACGATGCGCTGGCGCCGCGCGCGTCGTTGGGCGCAAAGGACCACGCCCGCCGCGCGGCGCGGCGGGCGGCGCTGGAACTGGCGCGCAAGTGGTTCACCGCCGCGCTGCGCGCCGCCGCCGGCCAGCCGGTTGGCCTTCACATCCTGAAGACCGAGGGCGCGGAGCGCTGGGAGTTGTGACGTGGCCGAGTTGACAGAGGAACAATGCAAAGCGGTGTGGGCGGCGTGGATGCGCGTGGTGAGCGCCGCCGGCGAAACGGTCGATCTGACCAAATCGGAGTTGTATGATGCCACCGTCGCGGTTGACGTCTGGATCAACGCCAATGCCGCCGCCTTCAACAACGCGCTGCCGGCGCCGGCCAAGGCGGCGCTGACGGCGGGCCAGAAGGCGCACCTGTTCGCCGCCGTCGCGGTGGCGCGTTATGGAGGGCAGTGATGGCAAACACACTGGTAAGCTTCCCGGCCGAAAGCCTGGTCCCGCCGGCTTCGAGCTTCGCCGCCTTCACCCGCGCCAACGAGCGCGGCGTCTACGCCTTCGACGCTTCGACCGT
>JAFGMM010000261.1 GCA_016927535.1 Anaerolineae bacterium | reverse complement strand
GGGTTTGGGGAGAGGGGGAACAGGCGCACAAACGGTCAAAATTCTTAAGTTGATGTGCATGGGGCGGGTTTGAAACCCGCCCCTACAGCGCGTGCCGTCGCACAGAGTTTTTACCGTTCTGCCTCCGGGGTGATGTCTACCGGATCACTGCCTGCACGACGTAGCGCCGGCACCAATCGAGCGCCGGCTCCGGGTCTTCGACAGCCTGCCCTTCGAAGTGCGCCGCGACCGGCATCAGCAGCGCCACCCCTTGCGGGGATGTCTTGGCGTGCGCCCGCAGCCACGGGCGGCGCTGCGCCGGCGGCGTCGCCAGGAGTTGGCGGCATGCCTCCTCGAACAGGCGCACCATCCAGCGGTAGCCCCACAGCAGCACACGCCCGCCCGGCGCCAGGCGGCGCAGCGCCAGGTCGCGCAGGTGGTTGATATAAGGGAGGTGGGCGGCGTCCAGCGTGTCCCAAGTATCGAGAAAGATCGTATCGTAGCGGGCGGGGTCCGGCCCGGAGAGCGCCGTCTCGATATCGCCGGCCTGCACCGCCAGCGGAACCGCCAGCGCTGCACTCAGCGTCGGCGCGACGATGGCGCGCACGGCCTCGCTCGGCTCAATGACGGTGAAGCGGGTCGCTCCGCCGACCGCCTCGGCGTACTGCGGATACAATCCCAGCCCCAGCCCGCCGACCAGGACATGCCCCTGCGAACAACGCCCGTTGTTGTACATCATGATGTGCTCCTGCGGCGTGCTCGACATCCACAGCCGGCCCGCCGGGTCGAAGAGCAGGCGGCAGTCGAAAGGCCGGGCCAGGCGATAGGCGCGGTCAAATACCTTGGCCTGGTGCAGAGTGCGGCGCTCGACCCGGTAGCCGCCGGGATGTCGGCCCGGCGGCGCCTGGGCGATGGGCACGTGGAGCCATGCGTCGGTCCACACCGTGTCGTCGAAATCGGGGTCGAAGCCGGTCACAGCATCTCACACGTGGCGCGCGTAATCGGGCAGCAGCACCGGCGCGGGCCTTGCCCCGTCGAGGCCGGCCCCGGCGCGCATCTGCGCCCACGCCGCCAGGTGATCGAGCGTGCGCGCGCCCGGCTTCGCCGACTGCGCGTAGAGCGCCGCCGCGCGGCCCGAACGCCGCCCGAAAACCAGGATATCGAGCAGCGAGTTACCCATCAAACGGTTGCGCCCGTGGATGCCGCCGGCCGCCTCGCCGGCCACGTACAGCCCTTCGACCTGGGTCGATCCGTCGTCTTGGATCAGAATGCCGCCGTTCTGGTAGTGCAGCGTCGGGTAGACCAGGATGGGGTCTTGCGCCATGTCGATGCCGAAGCGCATGAATTGGCGGTGCATCGCCGGCAGAGCGCGCTCGATGGTGCCCGGCCCGTGGATCAGGTCGATGATCGGCGAATCCAGCCACACGCCCGGCTGCCCGGAAAGAGTCACCACGCCGTGCCCCCGGCGGCACTCGCGGATGAACGCGGCAGCTTCCACGTCGCGCGTTTCCAGCGGGTAGACGAACTGCTCGCCCGCCGCATTCACCACGTCCGCGCCCAGACCGCGCACCTTCTCGGTCACCAGCAGGCCGACGATTTGCTCCGGGAAAGCCGCGCCGGTCGGGTGGTACTGCATGGTGTCGATGAACGCGAGCGGCGCGCCCACCCGGTACGCCAACACCAGGCCATCGGCGGTCGCGCCGTGGTGATTGGTGGTCGGAAAGCCCTGGTAGTGCAGCCGCCCGCCGCCGCCGGTGGCGATGATGACCGCCTTGCTGTGTACGACGAGGCGCTGCCCGGTCTCCAGGTTTTGAAGCACCGCACCCGCCGCGCGCCCGTTCTCGTCCAAGAGCAGTTCGATGACCGGGGCGAACTCCATCACCGTGATGCGCTCGCGGTTGCGCACCTCATCGCGCAGGGTGCGCATGATCTCCGCGCCGGTATAGTCGCGCGCCGAGTGCATGCGCTTGCGGCTGGTGCCGCCGCCGTGCTCCTCCATCATGGTCCCATCGGGCTGTTTATCGAACATGCAGCCCAGCAATTCGAGCCACCGGACCACGTCCGGCGCGTCCAACACCAGCGCGCGCACCAGTTCGGGGAGATTGGTAAAGTGCCCGCCGCCGATCACGTCCAGGTAGTGGGTGACCGGCGAGTCTTCGGGGCGGTCGGCGGCCTGGATGCCGCCCTGCGCCATCATCGTATTGGCGTCGCCGAAGCGCAGCTTGGTCGCCAGCAGCACCGCTGCGCCGTTCTCCTGCGCCAGCAGCGCCGCCGACGCGCCCGCCCCGCCCCCGCCGATCACCAGCACGTCGGCGGTGATATCGGGCTGCGTGACATCGAGCGCATCCGGCGTGAGCACGGGCGGCGCTTCCAGCACGTCTACAAGCTCGTTCGGCGCGCGCCCGCCCTGGTTCGGCCCGACCCGGATGGGGCGCATGCCGCTTTCCACGTAATCGGGATGGTACTCGCGCAGGACGGCCTGCTTTTCGTCCGGCGTCATCGGGCGGAAGCGCTGCTCGACCCGCGCGGGCCGGGTCGCCGCCACCTTCTCGATTGATTTACGCATTTCTGCGGTGTAGGTCATGGTTCACTCCCTTTGCACCACGGAGAATCTTTTTGCTCTTTTTCACTACCGGACACTTTTTGAAAAGGGTTGAAGCTCACAGGTAAACTCCTGAAAATTCGACAGAAAGAAAGGAGTGATACCCATG
>JAFGMM010000260.1 GCA_016927535.1 Anaerolineae bacterium | reverse complement strand
GTAGCAACGGCGGCGGCGGTCGCGCCCAAGATGCGGTCGTTGACCTCCACGCGCGCCGGTTCGCCGAGCTGCTGCAACTCATCGTCAAGCTGGGTAACGTGGCGGTACATCGCCGAGAGACGCGCCAGGGGGCTGTTCCAAAAGGCCTTCTGGCTGCCGAGCAGCTTTTTAGCCGCATCGTTCATCATGACGATGCGCCCGCCGAGGTCCTGCACGACCACCCCTTCGGCCAAGCTTTTCAGGATCGCGCCGGCCCGGAGCGTCACCGCATCGATATTCGCCGCGCCGGCCGAGGGCGACTCCCCGGCACTGCGATAGGTCCGGCTAAACAGCCGCTCGGTCGCCCGAACCAGGTTGCCCAGCCAATTGGCAGGTCGTTCCACCACCGTTTACCTTTCAGAATAATCGCGTCTCTAATAGTAACAGTGAGCGCGCCATCGCACAACTAAGTCAAACAGGGCATGTGCAAAGTCCAGAACCTCACCCCCCGCGCAGCGCGCAGCCTCTCCACAGAGTGGAGAGGGGGACTTAGGGGGTGAGGTAAACAATCTGCCGACTTTGCACAAGTCCGGCTAAGTCAAAGTCGAATCCAGATTGTCCTTTACCAATCCCGTCCCCCTTTGTATAATCCCTCTTGTCATAACAACCCCGGTAAAGAAAGCAAACCAACCTGGAGGTTTCAGATGGGTTACGATATAACCGAATACAGCGCGGTCCTCGACGGTCTAGGCGACAAGGTAGCGGCCCCCGATCCGTTCGCCGACCAGGTGAGCGAAGCGTGGGAAATGCACCTCAACAACAAAAACGAACTGGCCCTGTCCGCGTTCGAGAAAGTGCTGAGCCAGGACGCGAACCACATGGACGCGCTCTATGGCAAGGGCATGGCGGCGAAAAGCCTGGGCCAGAAGGACGGCGCCATTGCCGCCTTCCGAAAGCTGCTCGAACTCCTGGATACCATCCGCGAAGATATGCCGGGGCGCGCGACCATGCTGGAGCGCATGGCTAAGAAACAAATCGAGTGGATGCAGGCCGGCTAGCAGATAAAACGGCGATCATGGACAAACGGGAACGTTTAGAACGCGCGATCAACGGCGAGACCCTGGACCGCGTACCGGTCGCTTTGTGGCGCCACTTTCCCGGCGACGACCAGCGCGCCGCCGACTTTGCCGCCGCCGTCATCGCCTGGCAAAAGACCTACGATTGGGATTTTGTCAAAATCACGCCGGCCAGCAGCTTTTGTATTACCGATTACGGCGTACAAGACCGGTGGGTCGGTGCGCTGGAAGGGACGCGCGAGTACATTCGCCGCGCAGTCGAGCGCTCAATCGACTGGACGACCCTCAAAGCGCTTGAGCCGGCGCGCGGTGCGCTGGCCCGCCAAATACAAACACTCGATATCCTCAAAAGTGAATTCGGCGAGGCGGTGCCCTACATTCAAACCATCTTCAGCCCGCTGGCCCAGGCCAAAAACATCGCGGGCGAAGACCGGCTGATCCGCCACCTCCGCACCGACCCGGAGCGCGTCCATACCGGTCTGCGCACGATCACCGAAAGCACGCTGCGCTTCATGGATGCAATCCGCAAGATCGGCATCAGCGGCATTTTCTACGCCATCCAGCACGCCACTTACAGCAAGCTCAGCGAAGACGAATATCGCGCCTTCGGCGTGCCTTACGATAAGCAGATTCTCGGCGCGGCGCAGGCGCACGGCTGGTGGTTCAACATGCTGCACCTGCACGGCGATGTCCCGATGTTCGACCTGATCGCCGACTACCCGGTGCAGGCGGTCAACTGGCACGACCAGGAGACCCCGCCCGACCTGGCGGTCGGTAAATCGAAGATCAGCGGCGCGGTGTGCGGCGGCCTGGGGCGCTGGGATGTGCATAACGGCACGCCGCTCGAAATCCGCGAGCAGGCGCGCAACGCCATCAGCCTCACCAACGGCCGGCGCTTCATTCTCTCCACCGGCTGCGTCGCCATGGTGACCACACCGACCTCCAATCTGCGCGCGGTGCGTGAGGTCGTAGACACGACGAGAATTTAGTGATTTTACTTTTACGTTGAAGTAACCATGCCTATTCGCGTTATCACCGGGTCGGCAAAGGGCCGCAGACTCAAAATGGTGCCGGGCGAGGCGACTCGCCCGGTCATGGACCGCGTCAAGGAAGCCTGCTTTTCCATCATCGGCGTTGCGATTCAAGGGAGCCGCTTTCTAGATTTGTTCGCCGGGACCGGCAGCGTGGGCATCGAAGCGCTGAGCCGGGGCGCCGAGCGCGCGGTCTTCGTCGAGCGCGCCGCGCCGGCCCTGAAGACCATCCGCGCAAACCTCGCGCTTACCCGCCTCGAAGCCGGCGCGGAAGTCGTCGCCGCCGATGTGCTCCAATACCTGAAGCGCCCCCCACGCGAAGGGTTCGACTTCATCTACATCGCTCCCCCGCAGTACAAGGACCTGTGGTCGAAGACCCTGCTCGCCATCGACGCCGCGCCCGACTTCCTCTATCCCGACGGCGTTGCTATCGCCCAGATTGACCCCCAAGAACACACCGACCTCGAGCTAGAACACCTGGAGATGTACGACCAGCGGACGTATGGTAAAACCATGCTGTGCTTCTACGAGCGACCGGGCGAATAACCCTTGTGCCCGTTCATGATTTCCTCATAGTTTCTTTGTCGTTTCTTCACAATCTACCCATACACTGCTCACAGTTTATCTTCCGGTTTTAGCAGGAGGTCGTTATTGATGTCAGCGAAAGCCCAGCGATTGGGCGCCATCCGTTCGACGCGCACCGTCCGACGGGTTGTCCAGGGCGCTTTCTTTGTATTCATCGTATTTACCGCGCTCAACCATCACTTATCCGATGCAGAAACCACCCCGTCCCTCCACGCCTACTGTCCCTTCGGCGGCATGGCGACTCTGTTCCGCCTGGTCACCGAGGGCCAGTATGTCCAAAAGCTGCACCCCTCTAATGTGGTGCTCTTTGTCGCCATTGCCATCGGCACACTCGTCGCCGGCGGCGCATTTTGCGGCTGGGTGTGCCCGTTCGGCACGCTCAACGATATCATGTCGTGGATACGCCGCAAGCTGGGCCTGCCCACCGTCCGCGTGCCAGCCCAGATCGACCGCTGGCTGCGCTACGGGCGTTACGTGACGCTGATCTTGATCCTGTACATGACCGCCAACACGGTCAAGCTCTGGTTCGGCGACTGGGACCCCTATTACGCGGTCTTCAGCCTCGACTGGCTGTTTGAACTCAACCTGGCCGGGTCATGGGTTGCCTACGCCGTAGCCATCGTCGCGCTGGCGGCGGCGCTGTTCATCCCGCGCGCATGGTGCCGCTATGCCTGCCCGCTCGGCGGCGCGGTGAGCCTGCTCAACCGCTTCAGTCTGACACGCATCCGGCGCGACGCCGGCGACTGCAAGCGCTGCGGTCTGTGCAGCCGGGAATGCCCGGTCGGGATCGATGTCGAGAATGCGGCCCCAGACGTGGGTGGGGACTGCATCGGCTGCCTGGAGTGCGTGACCGCCTGCCCGCGCAAAGCGTCGCTGAGCGTGCAGTTGATCCTGCCCGTACTCCCCGGCGCCGGCAAAAGCGCAAAGGAGGCCTGAAAATGACCATCAACAAATACTTTATGCCGGCAGGTATCATCGTCATTCTGTTTACTACAATTTTGATCGCCGGCGCGGCGGGATGGTGGCAGACCAGCGGCAAAGCCTCCATCGCGCCCGGCGAACTGGACGCGGACGGCGTTCGCGGCTGGATGACGCTCGAAGACGTGGCGACCGGCGCGGGCATCCCGATTGGCGAACTGTATACGCGGCTCGGCCTCCCCACCGATATCGCGCCGGCGACCGCCCTTAAAGATGTCGAGAAAATCGTCGAGGGCTTCGAAGTCGGCACGGTGCGCGATGTCGTCGCGGCGGGTTCTGAGACCCCAGACGTCGAAGAAGCAACGCCCGAAGTCACCGAGGAACCGGCAGCCGAACCCACGCTCACACCCGTCCCGGACGGCGAAGGTCAGGGCGGGCCGCCCGCCGACCGCCCGGAGGACGAAGAAACGGAAGTGCTCCTCAGCATCGAAATCAAAGGGAAGATGACCCTGCAAGAGGTTGCAGACGCCGGCGGGGTAGACCTGGACGCCCTGTACGAAGCGCTGGGATTCTCGAAAGACGCTGCGCCGCCCGATGCCCTCCTGCGCGACCTCAAGGACAGCGTGCCCGGCTTCACCATCAACGCCGTGCGCGCAGCCCTTGCGCAATTAGCGCCCGAACTGGTCGTAGAGGAATAGCACACCGGGGGCCGGGCGATGCCCGGCCCTTTAAGATTCCGCCCTTACCGGCGTCTGCTTCGGCAGCAGGAGCACGAACGGCAGGCCCAGGAAACCGACGAGCGCGCTAATCACAAACGCGGCGCGCAGCCCCAGGTGATCGCCCAACGCGCCGATTAGAATGACGATCAACGAACGCGCGACGAAACTGATGCCCGTAAACAGCCCGTTGGCGGTCGCGGGGTGGCCGGAGTTATGTTCCTGCACCAGCGCCAGGATCACCGGGTTGGCGGAAAGCGCGACGAAGCCCAGCACGAACAGCACCGGGACCATCACAGCCGAACCATCCACCGCAAGAAACACCAACATCACCAGCGGCGCCGATCCCAGTAAAAACGCCAGCACGCGCCGCCGCCCCAGCCGGTCGCTGAGGGTGCCGCTGCCCAGCACGCCCAGCACACCGGCAAATTGCAGCAGCGCGAGCGCCGTCCCGCCGGCCTCCACACTGGCCCCTTCCGCGACGAGCAGCGTCGGGAGATAAGTCGTCAGCGACGCCGCCACGAAGGCATTCGCGGCGGTGAGGCCGGTGAGCGGCAGCATCAGCCGCGCCAGGTCGCGCCATGCCTCCCGCAGCGCGCCGCCGTTTTCGCTTGGGCCGCCGTTGCGTTTAGCTTCCAGGCTGCGCGTGCGCAGGTAGAGCATCAACGAGGCGGCAACACCGACCGGTATCAGGCGGTAGGTCCCTTCCAGCCCCCACCAAGACACCGCCTCGACCGCCAGCAGCGGCCCGACCGTGCGCGCCATCTCGCCGCCGAACATGAAGAAGCTCATCCCGCGGCCCACACGCTGCCCGGCGGCCCGCGCGACCATCACCGGCGCAGGGACGTGCCAGATGGCGTTGCCAAAGCCGGCAATTATCAGGAGCAGCGCCATCACCAAGTAACTCGGCGCCATGCCGATAAGACACATCGCCGCTGCGGTGATGGTCGGCGCGGCGACGACGAACCAGCGCACGCTGACCCGGTCGGCCAGGTTACCCAGGAACGGGTTAATGAGCGACGGGAGCTGCATAAACGACGAAAGCGTCCCGGCCAGAGTCAAAGAGAGCGACAGCTTTTCGATGATGAGCGGGAGCAGCGGTGCCAGGAAACTGGTAAAGATATCGTGGATGAAATGCCCGGCGGCGATGGTCACGACCTGGGCGGTTTGGAAAACGCCGCCGGTCGCGGCGGCCGGTGCCGCCGGGGAGTGTGCGTGTGCGGTCTTCATGAGGATTGTCTGCCCACCTTTGCGCGGCACGCTGCCGCAAGCGCCGGCACGACCTCGAACAGGTCGCCGACGATGCCGTAGTGCGCGATCTTGAAAATCGGCGCGTCCGGGTCCTTATTGATTGCCACGATGACTTTGCTGGTACGCATACCGGCCTGGTGCTGAACCGCGCCGCTGATGCCGCACGCGATGTACAAATCCGGGCTGACCACCTTGCCGGTCTGCCCGACTTGGTGTTCGTAAGGAATCCAGCCCGCATCCACCGCCAGACGCGATGCCCCGACTGCCCCGCCCAGCGCCTCGGCGAGCGCCCGGATCGGCTCGAAACCTCCGGGGCCGCCGACGCCGCGCCCGCCGCTCACGACGACGCGCGCATCTGACAGGCCGGCGCGCCCCGCTTCCAACTCGAACGCTTCTTCTTGGGTCAAAATGTCATCTTCGGCTATGACCGGCGCGACAAACGTCACGGGGACCGGTCTCGGCGCGCCCGGCTCCGGCGCGGCAAAGGCGCGCGGGCGCAGCGTAATAAACGCCGTCGCGCCGCCCTCCACCATCTCGGCGCTGATAAGTTTACCGGCATAAACCGGCCGGCGCGCGGTTATTCTCCCCCCGGCGCTTTCCCAACCCGTCACGTCGGGTAAGAACGCCGCGTCAAGGTCAAAAGCCGCGCTGCCCAGGAGATCGTTCCCGCATGCGGTCGCGCCGCCGAGCACCACGCGCGCGCCCGCCCCCCTGACCAGTTCGACCAACAGCGCAGCATACGGCTCCAGGCGATAAGCGGCAAGCGTCGCATCGTCCGAGACCATGACGCGATCCACGCCATAGCGCGATAGCTTCTCCGGTATATCTTCCAGATTGTGCCCGAACACCAACGCCGTCACGACACCCGGTTCGCCGGCCAGCCGCCGCGCCGCGCCCAGCGCCGCCCGGCTCGCAGCGGCGATCGCGCCGCCGGATACTTCGACCCAAACCCAGACGTTCATATCACCTTCTCGGCAATCAGCTTATCGACCAGGATCGAAGCCGCTTCCTGGGCTGTGCCGGCCTCGACGATCTCGGCGGCGCCGGCGCGCGCCGGCGCCGCATCCAACGCGACCTGCCGAACCTTCGATGCAGCCACGGCGACGCCGGGTGTCCGCACCGGGATCACCAGCTTTTTAGCCTTTCGCAT
>JAFGMM010000259.1 GCA_016927535.1 Anaerolineae bacterium | reverse complement strand
GGGGTTTGGGGAGAGGGGGAACAGGCGCACAAACGGTCAAAATTCTTAAGTTGATGTGCATGGGCCGGTTTGAAACCGGCCCCTACAATGCGCCAACAGTGCGCTTAAAGCGCCGGACCCATCGCCCTAGCGCAAGAGTGCCTCGATTGCCTCTAGTTCCTCTGCGCCGAATTCCAGGTTGTCCAGCGCCGCCACGTTGTCCTCGACCTGCCGGACACTGCTCGCCCCGACCAGCGCCGAGGTCATATGAGGATGGCGCAGCACCCAGGCAATCGCCATCTGCGCCAGGGTTTGGCCGCGTGCGTTCGCCATTTCGTTGAGCTTGCGCACCTTCGCCAAGCGTTCTTCGGTGATCTGCTCGCGCTTCAAGAAGCCGTGCGGCTTGGCGGCGCGCGAGTCCTCCGGGATGCCGTAAAGGTACTTGTTGGTCAGCAGGCCCTGCGCCAGCGGTGAGAACACGATGCAGCCGATGCCTTCCTCGGCGAGCACATCGAGCAGGCCGTCTTCGATCCAGCGGTTGAACATGCTGTAAGACGGCTGGTGAATCAGACAGGGTGTACCCAGTTCGCGCAGGATGCGCGCAGCTTCGCGCGTTTGCTCCGGCGTGTAGGACGAGATGCCGGTGTAGAGCGCCTTGCCCTGGCGCACCGCTTGGTCGAGCGCCGACATCGTTTCTTCCAGCGGTGTGTTGAGATCAGGGCGGTGGCTGTAGAAAATGTCTACGTACTCAAGCCCCATGCGTTTAAGACTCTGGTCCAGGCTGGCGATCAGATACTTGCGCGAACCCCACTCACCGTAGGGGCCGGGCCACATGAAATAACCCGCCTTCGTCGAGATCACCATCTCGTCGCGGTAGGGCGCCAGGTCTTGGGCCAGAATGCGGCCAAAGTTTTCTTCGGCAGAGCCGGCCGGCGGGCCGTAGTTGTTGGCAAGGTCGAAATGCGTAACGCCCAGGTCGAAGGCCCGGCGGATCATGGCGCGCGCGTTCTCCAGCGTGTCCACGCCGCCGAAGTTGTGCCACAGGCCCAGCGAGACGGCCGGCAGCAGCAAACCGCTGCGCCCGCTGCGCCGGTAAACCATCGTGTCGTAGCGTTTGTCGGAAGGTACAATAGTCATTGCATCACCTCAGCTTGCATTAAAACCGGCGAAATTGGTGCCGGGGATTGTGTACTCGAAAGCTCGTAATCGCAAGAGCCACTTGACAGTTAGAAGCTGTTTGAAAAGTGTCCCCACGACTAAAGTCATGGGCTATCGGTTTGCAAAAAGCGTCTTTTGTGGGCATTTAGCCGCCGACTTATAGAGATTGCCAGATTAATTCGGTAATCGTTACAACGTCGAAAAACACTCTGTTATACCAGCGCAAACGCCGGTTTGCCCGTAGGGGCGGGTTTGAAACCCGCCCCTACCCCCAGATGTGGCGGTTTGACAAAAATTGTACCCATTACCGAATTATTTCGGCAAAGTCCATTAGTCGGCGGAGCCACTAAAAGCAGGATTTTAAAACTTTTCAAACGGTCTCTTATCCTATCGTTTTTCCTAAACGAGAGACTTTTTACAGTGCTCCTCGCTTCTATCTATAAAATTTGTTTTAGGGTATCCTATTAGAGTATTCCGTTGCTCTATCCGGTTGACAATATATTTCTGAATCGTGCTATTTCTTTAGTAAGGAGAACGACGTGAAAGTCAAATTATCGTTTTTGCTTATCTGGGCCGTGCTCGCGCTGGGGCTGGCCCCCGTGCAGGCACAGGACGACGTCGCCGAGTGGACCATCATGTTCTACCTGGCCGCCGACAACGATCTTGAGGAAATGATGCTGCAAGACATCAACGAGATGGAGTCGGTGGGCAGCGGCGAGGATATCAACCTGGTGGTGCAGATGGACCGCGCCGAAGGCTACGCCGACAGCGATGGCGACTGGACCGAGGCGCGCCGCTTTTACCTGACGCAGGACGGCAGCCTGGAGGCTGTCAGCTCCGAGCCGGTCGCGGCGCTGGGTGAAATCTTCCAATCCGATCCCACGCAGGTTGCCGGTTTCGCGCTGTGGGCTATGCAAAACTTCCCGGCGCAAAAATATGCGCTCATCATGTCGGACCACGGCTCCGGCATCTTCGGCTTCGGCAACGACTTCTCGCATGAAAGCGAGAACCTGAGCATGATCGGGTTGGATCAGGCGCTCGCCGCGATCACACAGACGACCGGCGAGAAGCTCGAGCTTTTCGGCTTCGACGCCTGTCTGATGGCGCAGCTTGACATCATGCGCGTGCTGGCGCCCTACGCGAACTACGCCATCCTCGCCGAGGAAACCGAACCCGGCTTCGGCTGGTCCTACGACGTGTTCCTCGCGGCGCTCGCCGCGAACCCCGGCATGGACGGCGCCGAACTGGGCCGCGTGGTTGTCGATACCTATATGCAGTTCTATACCACCGTAGTCACCTACTACGACAAGTTCGACCTGAGCGTGGCCGACCTCTCGGCGGTCGCCGGCATCGACGCACCGATGGCGAACTTCGTGCAGGCGGTCCAGAACAACGGCATCGATGTCCTGCGCGCCGTGGGCACCGCGCGCAATAACGTGCAGTTCTTCGGCGGCGCCACCCCCGACGAGGCCGACGCGATGTCGTCGGTGGACCTGCTGCACTTTCTCAGCCTGCTGGGCAAGCTCACCGACAACGCCGACGTGAAAGCCGCCGCCGAGGAACTGAGCGCGGCGGTGAGCGATATCGTCGTGTACAGCCAATCTAACGAGGGGCTGCCCAATGCGAAGGGCGTGTCAATCTTCTTCCCGCGCAATGCGCGCATCTACAACGAGTCGGGCGCAGCCGAATACTACGCCGATCTGCTGCCGCAGATGGCCGATTGGAAGCAGTTCCTCGACGCTTTCCACAGCGCCGCAGTCGAGAACCTGCCGCCGCTCGACCCGACCAAGATTCAGGTCGTCGGGATCACCGACGTTTACCCACCCGACGAGGTGAGCATCCATAACCCGCCGGTGGTGATGTTCTTCACCAACGGCGCCGATATCGCCAGCGTCAGCTTCTCAGCCATACTCGACCTGGGCGAGGGCGTGTCCGTCATGTTGGACCAGTCCGAGCTGGTTTCGGCCACCTATACCGAAGACGGCGAGCAGATCATCGACTACCCGGACGGCATTTCTTACAACCAGTTCACCTGGAACGCCGAGATGCCCGTCGTCACCGACGGTGCGGTCGAAATCCCGGTGCTGCTGCTCGATATCGGCGACGACAACACCTGGGCGGTGAGCGGCATCTACACGTACCAGAGCGCCGGGCGCGAGGTCGAAGCCTTCCTGCACTTCGACGCGGAGAGCCAGGAAGTCAAGAGCGTGTGGGGTGTCACACCGGGCAGCGAAGGCGAAGCCGGCGCGCCGTTCGAGATCAAGGTCACGCCCGGCGACACCTTCCTGCCCACCTGGCGCTTCATCGGCGAGGGCAACCAGACCGTCTTCATCCCCGCCGAATCGGAGCCGCTGATCTTCGGCGACACGCCGTTCATCTTCGACTATGCCCCTGCCGAGTCGGGCGACTATGTGTTCACCATCCTGGTCGAGGACATGGCCGGCAACCTCTACAGCAACAGCGCCAACATCACGGTCAATAACGAGGGGCTGGACCGTGACTATCGCGGCTTCAGCGATGCCAGCTGGGGCATCCTCTTCCTGTACCCGCAGGGCTGGGCCGAGCCGTATGATATCCAGTTAGAAGACGGCAGCATCCAGGGCGTCACCAACAATCAAGAGGAGACCGTCTCGGTCTACGTGAACTACTTCGAGCCGGACTCGCCGGAAGCGATGCTCGACGTTGCCTTGGGGTACGTGGAGGCCACCGAAGGCGTCGAATACGACGAGCCGGAGGCGATCACGTTGGGCGGCTACGACGGCTACATCGTCTACTACTACTTCGAGCAGGAGGACAGTGCATACACAGGCGCGGTGATGGGCGTCTACGTGCCGGAGAACAACATCGGCTACCTCATCGACGTCGAGATCAACGAAGCGGCTGAGGAGGAAGGCTGGGCGGTGGTCGACCTGATCGCCGAGACCTTGAGCTTCTACCCGCTGTTCGTCGCGCCCGACACGACGGAATAGAACCTAAGTACAATCAGAAAAATTCTCTTGAATAGCTTGATCTACTCGGATGAATGCTAGAAACTAGTATCGCACAGAATCAACAAACACCTGACGATTTTCGTAGTCGGATGTTAGCTCTAGTCAACAAAGCGTAGAAGCATTCGAGCTTCGCATTCCAAAGTTTTTCTCTGATTGTACTTAGTGCAAAGTCAATGC
>JAFGMM010000258.1 GCA_016927535.1 Anaerolineae bacterium | reverse complement strand
CCTGTCCATTTCACCTATCCGCGCCCCGGACGGTAGCCTCGAAGCGATCATCGGCATGATCGTCGATATCACCGAGCGCAAGAAAAGCGAGGCCGAGCGCGAGCAGCTTATCGTCGAACTGGACGCCTTCGCGCACACCGTGGCGCACGACCTGCAAAACCCGCTCAGTATCGTGATGGGCTATGTCGAGCTGCTGCGCCTGGATTTCAAGATCATGCCAGATGAGGATATCCGCGAGTTTCTGAACACCATCGCACGAAACAGCCTTCGTATGAACAATATCATCGACGAACTACTCGTCCTCTCCAGCGTGCGCAAACTCGATGAGGTGGCGGTCGGGCCGCTGGACATGGCGCAGATCATCGCAGAGGCCCGCGAGCGCCTGATGCTCATGATCGAGGAAACCGGCGCCGAGATCACTTTTGACAAGCCGCCGGGCGAATGGCCGGTCGCGCTGGGCTACGCGCCGTGGATCGAGGAGGTGTGGGCCAATTACTTGAGCAACGCCATCAAGTACGGCGCGCCGACGCCGTGCCCGGATTCGGATGAGCAGCCGCCCGTGCCGCCGCAGATCGAACTGGGCGCGAAGTGGGACCCGGTGCAGGATAAAGTACGCTTCTGGGTGCGCGATCACGGCCCCGGCATTACGCCCGAAGACCAGCAAAAGCTCTTTGTCCAGTTTACTCGGCTCAACGGCACGCGCGCCGCCGGGCATGGCCTGGGCCTGTCCATCGTGCAGCGCATCGTCGCCCGGCTGGGCGGTGAGGTCGGGATCGAGAGCGCGCCGGGGGTGGGCAGTACTTTTTACTTCACACTGCCTTGCAAGAATTAAGTTTTTCCACTTGAAAGGCTGATTCATTCCGATGTTTCTTTAAGATAACCTTACCTCCACCGCGTGGAGAGGGGGAAGCGTGCGCAGCGCGCGGGTGTGAAGTAAAATAACGTTAGAGCGAATCAGCCCTCGTTTTTCTATTTATTTTGTTCTTGAACCCTTGCAGATTCCTGACAAATCAGGAGCAAAGAGCCATTGACTTAGGGCTGTAAGTTCTGGTAATATAGTAAACGTAAGAAAAGTCAGTTTCCAGTGGTAAATTTTCTGAAGGCTTACGGAGAAAATAATGGCTGAGCCGGTACGGTTAAACCCCCACATCATTCGTATGGGGCTTAGTCGTGCATTGCATTGGACCAATGGCCCCATTTTGTGTATGTTGATGCCTAAGGCGACCCGGCTGGTTGTCGTCAATGATTATCGTTTTATCGCTTCGTGGGAATGGAATGAAGAAACCGAGTCGCCGCCGTGTTTCTTTCTGATCCCTCCTTTCGTCGCCAGCACGCTCGCCAGCCCGGCGGCGTGGGACCTTGTGCGCCTGGAGGTTATGCTAGAACGCAACAACGTCGCCATGACCCTGCATGACGACCTGGGAACGTACCATCTGCATTGGCGGTGGGACCCGTGGGCGTTTCGCGCACCGCCGACCTTCCAGCAGATGATGTCGCAGCCCAACGACATGGTGCAGATTGAGTATGTGTACATCGCCGATGCGGTGCACCTGGCAGTAGCGAACCTGGGCCGTATGGAGGGCATCGAGAAGGTGGAGCGCGAGCGCTTGGCGATGTCGGTTGACTTTGCGCCGGGCCGCCTGAGTATCGACGGGCGCGAGATTGTCAGCGGCGGCGACGCCCGGCGTTTCTACTTCGACCCCCGGCTGGTCATTCGTGGGCTGGAGGTCACGCGGGCGCGCACGGTTGGCTTCTCGCTGGTGCGTTCCAGCGAAAAGCACCAGGCGATTCTATACATCAGTTCTGAGCGCGACCAATGGCAGGTGCGCTGCTCGATTTTGTCGCTGAGCAGCGAAGAAACCCACCTGCCTAGCTACACCGGCATTTCGCGCAATGGCGGCAACCGGCTCTCGCCGGTGCCGGCGCCGGGGCGTAGAAAATTTAGCTAAGAAATGTTTTGCTTTACAAATTGCTTGCTAACATAACCGCCTCTCGTGAGGCGGTTTTACGTTGTGCTGCCCTGCGCAGACCAGATTCGTCCCAAACTCTAACGCCTGTTTAACCCTACACTCTATATCTAAAAGTTAAAATCGCACATAATTTTTATATCTGTGGTGTAACGTAAGGGGATGTGGCGATGAATACGGAGATTCACCTCGACGGGCAAACCGTGCAGGATGGCCTTGAGGCGGTGCGGGAGGGAGGCGACCGGCCCACGCTGTGCATGGTCGCGCCGAATCGGCTGCGCTTGGCGGTGATGTACGACGCCGGGACTGTCGTGAGCTGGGAGCAAGCGCTGCCTCTGGATGTGAACCATAACTATGCGTTCATCATCCCGGCGGCGGTGGTCAAGATGTTAAGCTGCGGAGTGTTGGACGAGGCGGATGCCTTGAGTTTGCAGGCGGCGGGCAAAGACGTGCGTATGCAGCTGCGCGGCGATTATGCAGCTGCCGAACTGCGCTGGCAGTGGAACTCCGCCGACTTGGGCAAATCCGCCGAACTGGAGCCGCTGCTGGCGCAGCCGCAGCATGCCGTCGAGGTGCCGTCCGGCGAACTCACCGCCGTGCTGCGCCAGGGACTCGATCAGCCGGACGCGCTCGACATCATCTGGCAGAACGGCAGCGCATTGATTGCGATGATCCAGGTCGCCCCGACGATTACGGTCGGCGGGCGTCCCTTGAACCAGGCCGTGCACCCGGCGGCTTACTTTGATCTGAAAGCACTTGCGCGCGCCATCGAGTGGGTCGCGCCGCGCGATGGGCGGATCTGGGTGCAGGTGAACGGTACCGGGGCTGCGCCGTTCATGGTCGTTGCCGCTAAACGCGGGCGCGGGCGTGTACAGTGTGCGATCCGGGCGAATGTCGTGGCGGACGCCGGGCGAGACTACGAACCCATCTTGGATGTGGGCGGCGAGTTCACCGGTATAGATGACGCGGCGGACGGCGCAGAACCGGAATTCGACATTGACGCTGTTGATAGCATGGAAGATTTCGACATCGAAGCCGTGCTCTCCGACACGCAGCCGGCGCCGGCCTGGCAGGACGCCGCGCCGCCGTCTGAGCCGCCTCCACCCCCGCCCACGCTGCCGCGCCGGCCCGGCGGGACTCGCATCCTTTCCGAGGAGGAGCTTAATGAGCCGCCTCCGGTCTTTCCCTTGCAGTCACAGCAGCCCACCCAGACCCAGCGCCTTGACCCCAGTCTTCTGGGCTTGTTTGAAGGTGACCCGCACCCGTTCGACGGCATCGTGCGCCCGCTGGAATCGATGCGAACGAAGCTGATGGAATCCCAGGAGGACGACGAGTAACGGGTGTGCGCTGCGGCGCAGAAGCGATACAATTTCAGCAGCGGGGACACGGCACTGCCGTGTCTTCTTGTTGTACGCCCGGCATGGGCGATGATTGGGGAGTGAAAGTCTCCTGTGGGCGTTGGTCCGACGAACCACAAGCCGAAGGCAACTG
>JAFGMM010000257.1 GCA_016927535.1 Anaerolineae bacterium | reverse complement strand
GTTGAGTTGATGAATCCAAAGCTCGTCGATATTGCGCAGCGCGAGGCGCGCACGCTCTACGCCGAAGACCCGGACCTGGCGATGCCGGAATATGCATTGTTGGTGCGCCGTGCGGCGCAGATGCAGCGGGCGGCGGACACCGATATCAGCTAAAGCTAATCGGCTGGGCGCACTTCTTTGTGACTTTTCGGAAGATAAGCAGTAAAGTACACAGCGTTTTGGTTCAATAGCACACCCAAAGGAGTGTTTCGTGCGCAGAGCCGTTTTTCCCGGCACATTCGATCCCATCCATTACGGCCATATCGACATCGCCACACGCGCCGCGCAGGTCTTCGATGAGGTTGTCGTCGCGGTTTACGACCAGCCGCAAAAAAACGTTTTGTTCAATGTCGAAGCGCGTTATGCGCTGGTCAAAGAGGCGCTGGCGGACTCCCCTAATATCAAAGTTGCCAAGTATAGCGGGTTGACTGTAGACTATGTAAAGCAAATCGGTGCGCTCGCTATTGTGCGGGGACTGCGCGTCTTTTCGGATTTCGAGTTGGAGTTTCGTATGGCGATTGCCAACCGCCGGCTGGCGCCCGACGTGGAAATGGTGAACTTTATTACGGACGAGAAACATATCCACATCAGCTCAAGCACCGTGCGCGAAATCGCTTCGCTGGGCGGCGACGTATCGAGTATGGTCCCGCCGCACGTGGAGGCGAAGTTGAAAGCGGCTTTCGCCGCGCTCGGTGATGATGGCCCCGGCTCGGTGGATATGGTGTCGTTGCGGGATTAAGCTATCGGTAGGGGGAGGCAGCGCGCGCATGGATATCCAACACCTGATCGACCGGCTGGAGGAATTGATCGACGAGGGCCGTCACATTTGGCTGACCCGGTTTACGATGATCGACGAAGAGCGCGCGCTTGAGTTGATCGACCAGATGCGCATCTCAATCCCGGAAGAAGTCGATAAGGCGCAGCGCGTCATGAACCAGCGCGACCGCATCCTGGCGCAGGCCAACGAGGAAGCCGCCCGCGTGGTGGATCTGGCGCGCGAGAAAAGCGCCACGATGATCGAGCGCGACGCCATCACCCAGGCTGCTAAGAGCCAAGCTGCCAACATCGTCGAGGAGGCGCGCCAGCAGGCCGAGACGGTCCGTGCCGAGGCCGACGCCTACGCGCTGGACGTGCTGCGCGAGTTGGAGCGCCAGCTCGAGCAAAACTTGAAGGTGGCGCGCAACGGCATTGAGGAACTTGCCCGCGTCCACCACCAGATACAGGCGCGCGCCGCTGCTCCGTCGCCGGTCGAGCCGGCCCCTGAAACCGAGGAGGCCGAGCCGACCCGGCCCGACGCCTCGGCGGCTTCTTGAACCAGCCCGTACTTTCTTCTCATACTTAGCGTGCGACTCTTTCCCCGACCCTGCGTATAGTCTGGTGAGAGATATAAGCTTGTTTAGCTCAGGAGAGAGTGGAAGCCATGACATACGTTAAGACCGAAGAAGAACGCAGGGTTGAGCGCATGACCCTCGGCGCCATGCTCGTCTTGCTCGGCGTTGACTTTTTGATCCACCTGCCCAGCGGTGTTTTCCCGTTCCTCGCGGCGGCGATTTTGCTCGGCTCGGCGCTTTACCAGCGCAGCCGGGGCTGGGAGGTGAGCTTCTGGACCTGGTTGTTCGGCGGCCTGTTCGCCCTCTCCATCGTCGCCGATCTTATCGGCGCGGCGATTGGGTTCGTGTTCACCTGGTGGCCGCTGATCCTCATCGGGCTGGGCGTCATCATGCTGCTCAACCTCAGAGAACGCTAACGCCGCGCAAAGGGATCGCAGTCTGGGCGATCCCTTTTTTGATCCCTTAATGTAAAGGCAGGTATGTTACGAAATGGCAAAAAGCAGTGTCGAACGCGCGATAGAAACCCTGACGTTTGGCAGCATCCTGGTGCTGTTTGGTCTGACCATCCTCACGCCGTGGGTAAGCTGGCTGCTCTTCTCGTTTGCGACCGCCGTGCTGCTGCTGGGTTCGGCCTCGTACCAGCGTGCGCGCGGCTGGGATGTGCACCTCTTGACCTGGGGTTTCGGCGGGGTGTTCGCAGCGCTGACCGTGCTGCAACTGCTGGGCATCGTGCTGCGCCTGGCGCTGGGCGCGCTGTGGAACGTGGTCATCCCGGTGAGCGTGCTGGCGCTGGTCGTATGGTTTGCGTGGAAGTTCCTTACCAGAGGCCGGGCGCGCAGCGAATAGGGGCGCACCCTACCCGCCCGTCGTATCTTCCCCGGCGAACATATCCTTTAAGCGCTGCGTGTCCAGCGGCGGCAAACGCGACGGGTACGGGCAGCCGCCGTAGCCGGGCGGCGGGTTCTGGATAAGCTGCTCGCCGGTCAGGGCGAAATCCAGGTTCTTGGCGAAGGCAGCGCCGATATCTTTCATCAACTTCACCTGCTCCGGCTTGGAGGAGCTGAGCCGCAGCTTGTTCGAGCTGAGGCCGGGCGGAATCTCTACGCCGAGTTCGCTTTTCACCACGTCGTCGCTCAGCGAAACCTGGTAGCGGCGGAAGTCCATCCGGTCGCGGTAGTGGCGCAGGGTGAGCCGGATGCTGGTATCGCTGGCCTCCTCCATCGCTTCGTTGAGCAGCCACAGCGGCCACTGCCACGGCAGCCAGTAGCGCACGGCGCCGCGCGGCAGGCTCTTAGACGACATGCCGGTGCCGAACGAGAGGTGTAGGATGTTGTCGTCTTTCCAGTTAAGATCGTCGTAGCGCAGGTATTCCATCGCCTCGACCGTGGCGGTATAGCACACGTTGCCGAAGGTGCCCACGCCGCCGTCTACCGCGTCGCCGTATGGCTCGAAGAAGACCGGGGCCGAGATGCTGGCCTCGACGACCTGCGCGAGCGGGAAGTCGTCGCAAATGGGCGCGCCGGGGCCACGGTTGACGAAGAAAATCGTCTCGGCGCGGTGCATGTCCTTCACCGGGATGAGAATGGCTCTGTCAAGCTGGCCCAGCGTGACATCGCCGAAGTAGTGATACAGCAGTTCGCGCAGTTTGGCTTTGTCGAACAGAAAGCGGAACATGTGCCGGAAGACCAGCGCGAAGTAGTCGATCTTCAAGATGGTGCTGACGAAGCGGTCGTAGAGTTCGACCATCTCGCCGGCCGCCAGATCGCCGACCGCGACCGCGCCGGCGATCATCGCGCCGACGCTGGTGCCGGCGACGAAATCGAACAGGTCGTGACACTTTTGGCCGGTGGCTTCTTCCAGCTTGACCAGCGACATCACGGGAAGGATGCCGCGCGCGCCGCCGGCGTCGATGCTCAGGACGGCTTTTTTGCCTTCAGGGTTAAGCGTGATCGGCACTATCGGTTCTCCTGGGTACTGTAGGGCGTGGACTCAATTCTACCCGCTTTCCATCATTTCGTAATACACGTTCACAGTATCCGCCGCGATTTTCTGGTGAGTGAAGCGCACGCCCACCCGCGCCGGCCCCAACTGCGAAAGCTCCGCCCACACTTTCGCATCGTTCATCAGGAGCGCCAGCCGCTCGCGCAGCGCGCCGGCGTCGCCTTCGGGGAAGATCATGCCGGCGTAAGCGATCACCTCCGGGATAGCGCCGCTGTCTGAGCCGACGACCGGCGCGCCGCACGCCATCGCCTCGATGAGGACGCGCCCGAACTGTTCTTTCCAGTTGGACCGGGTGCGCGAAGGCAGCGCCAGCGCATCGATGCGGCGGTAGAAATCAGGCATTTGGTCGCTGGGCGCCCACGCGGTGAAGCTCACGCGCCCGGCGATGCCCAGGCGCGCCGCCTGCGCTTTCAGCGCCGCTTCTTCCGGGCCGCTGCCCAGAATCTCGATGCGCCAGTCGCCGGGCAGTCCCGCCGCCGCGTCGAGCAGCAGATCGACGCCCTTCTCCGGCACCAGCCGCCCCGCGTAGCCGATGATGAATTCCCCTTCGCGCCGCGCCGTGCGCGGTTGTGACCGGCTCTCCCTCTCCCCTAAATCCCCTCTCCCACAAGAGGAGAGGGGACTTTCGGAGCGTGCTCCGGCTCCCTTCTCCCCTTGTGGGAGAAGGGCCGGGGATGAGGGCGAGAAGAGATCCATATCGACGCCGAACTGTGGGATGACGGCGAGCGGGCCGGCGTAGCCCTTCGCGCGCCAGACCTGCGCCGCGTCCTGCGTCCCGGCGATGCCGTAATCGGCGCGGCGCAGTACCCACGCCTCGCCCCGGTCGAACGGAGGCGGGTAGCGGCGCGCGATGTTCTGCCAGGTAAAGAAGAGCGCCTTTGCGCCGGCGCGCTTCGCCAGCCAAAGCGCGTGCCAGGTCGCCAGGTTGTACGGCTCCTCGTCGATGTGCACGATATCGGGCCGCACGCGCTTAATGATCCTGCCAAGCGTGGGATAGAAATGCAGGTGAAAATGCCCGTTCAGCGCCAGCGGCTCCACAGCGAGCGTGTAGCCGCGCAGGTGGGCGCGCTCTAGTTTGATTTTGCCGCGCGCGTCGCGCCAGGCCGGCGGCGTGACGACGGTGAGTTCGATATCGTCGAACCGGGCGATTTCTTCGAGCTTGCGCTGGTAGGTTCCTACCAGGCAGGCTTTTGAGACCATGAGTACGCGCAAGTGAACCTCCAGAAGATTTGTTGACCACGGAGAACACGGAGGTTTTTGGCTCTACCCGGAAGAGGGGGAAGAGAATTAACGATGTTGTTGGCGAATTCCCCTCTATCCCCAACCCTTTCCCCCACAAGGGGGGAAAGGGGGCCAGAATCGTCGCGCGGCGGCTCTGATTCCCCCTCGCCCCTTGTGGGAGAGGGGGTTAGGGGGAGAGGGGGAGCAAGTTTGCCAATGGTATCATTAACCACGAATAGACACAAATCAGCGCGAAATAGAGAAAATGCTTTCATTCGTAATGATTTGTGATTATTCGTGCTATTCGTGGTTAGAAATCTTCTCTCTGTGTACTCCGTAGTGATGATCTGATAATCCGATAACCCGCCGGTTGACACTGCCCCGCCGTATGTTAAAATCCCGGCGCTTTGCGAAACTTAAAGGCATCTCCCTACCGTATAGAAAAGGACGCGCGCACCTTTCCTGCCGGATTGTCGTTGATCGTCATTCTCGGCGTGGCGGCGCTTTTGCGATTCGCCGCGCTGGGCGACGCGCCGCCCGGCCTGTACCAGGACGAAGCGATCAACGGCCTGGACGCGCTCGCCGTGCTGAAGGGCTATACGCCGCTTTACTTCCCGGCCAACAACGGGCGTGAGCCATTGTACATCTACCTGGCGGCGTTGAGTAATCGAATCCTGGGACCAAGCGCGCTTGCGCTGCGGCTGCCGGCGGCGCTGCTGGGCGTGCTGACCGTGCCGGCGACGTATGCGCTGGGGCGCGCGTGGTTTGATCGGCGTGTGGGGCTGCTGGCAGCGGCGCTGCTGGCGGTGATGCTGTGGCATGTGCATTTGAGTCATATTGCGTTCCGCGCGGCGGCGCTGCCGCTGTTGATGGCGCTGGCATTGGCGGCGGGCGTGCATGGTTTGAAGAGCGGCCGGCGTTGGGCGCTGGTGATGGGCGGCGGGTGCGGCGGGCTGGCGTTTTATGCCTATCTGCCGGCGCGTTTTATGCCGCTGGCATTGGCGCTGATCGGGCTGTGCGCGCTGGCGTGGCACTACGCGGCGCTGCGCGCACACTGGCGCGGTCTGGCGCTGATGCTGCTCACGGCGGCGGCGGTGCTTGCGCCGCTGGTCGTGCTTACGCTGCGCGAGCCGGCGTTGGTGCTCGGTCGCAGCGACCAGGTGGCGATCTGGTCGCCGGCGGTCAACGGCGGTGACCTGCCGGGGACATTGGTTCGCCATACGCTGGCGGCGCTGGGCATGTTTGGCGTGCGAGGCGATACCATCGCGCGGCACAACCCGCCGGGCCGCCCGGTCTTCGATCCACTGGCAGCGCTGGCCGGGCTGGCGGGATTGGCGCTGCTGCTGGTCGAATTCAAGCGGAACCTTGCGGCGGCGGCGGTCGTCTTATGGATAGGGACAATGCTGCTGCCGACTATTTTGGCCGAGGACGCGCCGCACTTTCTGCGCGCGGTGGGGGTGCTGCCGGTGGCGGTGCTGCCGGCGGCGTATGCGCTGGCGCGCGTGCGGCCGGCGGGCGCGGCGTTTGTGGTGGTCGCGGTGAGCCTGGGGTGGACGGTTTACGATTACTTCGGTGTGTATGTGCGCGCCGAAGAAACCGCGTTGACTTTCGATGACGCGGCGGCGGCGCTGGCGGCGGAGGTCAATGCAAGTGCGCACGCGGTGGTCGATTGGCGCATCTGGGAGCGCTACCCGTCCGTGCAGTATTTGACGGCGAGTCACCCGGACGTACAGGTTTATTACGACGACCAGCCGGCGCCGGAGGTGCATCTGCCGGCGCTGCTGGCGGCCTGGCCCTACGAGCCGCAGGAGCGCCTGACGCAGCTTTTGCCGGCGCCGCCCGTCGTGCTGGCCGTGACGACCGGCCCGCCGGCGGTCTATGACCCGGATGCGCCGCCGTTCCATTTATATGTGGCGTACCGCGCGGGACCGGCGGACGAGGCGAATGAAGAACCGCTGGTCGTGTTCGAGGACGGTATGGCGCTGCTTGAGGTCGGGTGTGACCCGGCATTTATGTTGTATTGGCGGGCGAGCGCGCCGCCTTCGGCGGCTTATACGGCGCTGGTTCACGCGGCGGATGGCGCGGCCTATGATGCGCCGCCCGGCGCCTGGGCCTACCCGACCGATCACTGGCGGCCCGGCGACGTGATGGTGCAGGCGATTGGTGCCGGCGAACTCTGCCGGGACAGCCGTTCGCCTTTGACGCTGGGGTTGTATAATGGGGTTAGCGGTGCGCGCCTGCCGGTGCTGAGTGTGCGCGGGCCGGCGAGCCGGGGGGAAGATCATACCGTGCTTATTGCACCGTAGGGGTATGGCGGGCCATACCTGAGATTTTGGGTAGTGGCGACATGTTGACTGATGACTTGGTTTACCTCACCCCCTTACCCCCTCTCCACACCGTGGAGAGGGGGGATCAGAAGCGTCGGATCGCGGTCTTCTCCCCCTCTCCATGCAATGGAGAGGGGGGCGGGGGGTGAGGTATCAGTTAAAAGTTTACCACTACCAGGTTTTGCAAGGGGAGATTCATGCACAGCAAGCAAAGAACCGAAAAATTATACAGTCGCTTTTTGGTGTCCGGCTTTGTCGCCTTCTGGCTGGCAGCGGCTGCGCTGGGTATGGCGACGCCGCCGGCGTCGGCGCAGGATAATCTGCTGACCAACGGCAGCATGGAGGGCCAGTATTCTGCTCAAGATGGCATCCCGCAGCTTCAAATGCCGAGCGGCTGGCGGGCCTGGTGGGTCCAGGGCGGCGGCGCTTATGATTGGGCGAACGTTCGCCCGGAATGGAGCACATCTGAGGCGTCCTCCGGCTACACCGAGCGCGTCAAAGATGGCAACCGCGCGATGCGCTACTTCAAAGGCTACGCGACGTTTATCGCCGGCGCTTACCAGACGGTGAGCGTCGCGGCGGGGACGCCGCTGGAGTTCACGGCCTGGGGGCAGGCGTGGTCGTGCGTGAAGTTCGCCGATTGCAACGAGCCGCGTTCGGGGCTGCCGCCGCGCGTGTGGTCTACCAGCAACGCGCAGGGTATTCATCTAAAGATCGGCATCGACCCGTATGGCGGCACCGACCCGATGAGCGGTAACATCGTCTGGTCCGGCGAGACTTCCGCGCTGGACCAGTACATCCAGTTCCGCGTGACGGCGACGGCGGCGGCGGATAAAGTGACCGTGTTCCTGTATGCTACGCAGGACTGGCCCGCCGAGAATCAGGATGCTTACTGGGATGCGGCGGTGCTGCGGACGACCGATGGATCAACGGGCGGCGGCGCTGCGCCGGCCTCGAACTGGGTCGGGGTGGCGGAAGTCGCGACCTATGAGCCACAGGCGGATGGAAAAATCATCCATACGGTGCGCAGCGGCGAGACATTGGGCGGCATCGCGTATGCCTATGGCTTGCCCGACGCGACGACGCTGTGCGCGCAGAATCCGCAGCTTCCGCCGGGCTGCCGCATCATCCGCGCCGGCGACCAACTCTACATCGGCGAGGTGGAGGGCGCGGGCACGGACGAGGCTGAGGGTGCGGGCGAGGGTGAAGCGTCGGCGGCCGGTGAGACCGGCGCGGCGGTTATTGATACCGGCGCCGGGGCTGATGGTCCCGTTGTTACCGGCGACGCAGCGCCGCCGTCTGAGCCGGGCCAGGCCAGCGATAGGGCCGGGGACGGCGGCAGTGCACCGCCGCTCAGTCCGGCAGCGACGCCGACGCCTATGCCGACTACGGGTATGATCTGTACCTCGCTGTTCGAGGACGCCAACGAGAACGGTATGCACGATTCGGACGAGGTGATGCTAAGCGGCGGCGAGATAGTCTTGTTAAGAGATGGACAATCTGCCGGCCGCTACACGCCGGACGGCGGCCCGCCGCGCTGCTTCGGCCAGCTTGCGCCGGGGATGTATACCGTGTCGGCGACGGCGCCGGAAGGCTACGGCTTTACGCGGTCGCCGCAGTTGGCTGTGAACGTGACGGCAGGCGCAGAACATAACGTAGCGTTCGGCGCGGCGCGCGGTGTGGCGGCGGCGAGTGCAGGCGGCGATGTCGGCGCGAGCGCAGAACAAGGCGCCGCCGATGCGGTAGCTCCCGACGTGACGGGCGCGCCGGCAACCGGTGGCTTCGGCGACTTCCTTTCGCGCTGGGCTGGGTTGATTGTGCTGGGGCTTTGCGTGGTAGCCGTCATGTTCTGGGTGATGTGGCGGTTGGTGCGCAGCCGGTGAGAGAGAAAGATTTTTAACCGCGAATAGCACGAATAAGCACGAACGAGAGCTTTTTCTTTAATTTGTGTCGATTGGTGCGTATTCGTGGTTAAGCCTCTTTCCCGCTTTAGTCGTGTTGTGAATGACGGAAAAAGAAGACAGGAAACCGAGATATGGGCAATCTGAAAAGCAAGAGCGTGGTCATGGTCTTGACCGTGCTGGCCTTACTGGTGGTGATGCCGGCGTTGGCCCAGACGAACCTGCTGGCGAACGGCAATATGGAGGGCGGGTTTGATGGGAACGGCGTGCCGAACGGCTGGCAGCCCTGGTACATCGACGCGCCAAGCGATTGCAACAATTATAAGCCGGTCTATTCGCACGGCGCGCAGGCGCAAGAGGGCAGCGCGGCGGCGATGTTCTTCATCAACTGGCATACTTACACGGCCGGCCTGCGCCAGACGGTGAATGTGACGCCGGGAAACAACCTTCGCTTTACGGCTTACGGGCGCATCGTTTCGGGCGACACGGTGGGGACGACCGTATCGAACCCGAACGCGGGCGTCGAGATGAAGATCGGCATCGATCCGACGGGCGGCTCGAACCCGCAGGCCGGGACGGTGGTGTGGTCCGGGACGATCAGCGCAACCGGCGGCTACCAGTTGTTCTCGGTGGACGCCACTGCGCAGAACAGCTCGGTGACGGTGTTTCTCTATTCGCGCCCGTTTTACTGCAACGCCGAGAATACGACCTTCTTCGATAATGCCTCCCTGGTGGTGGCCGGACAGGGCAGCACGAGCGGCGGCGCGGCGGCGCCTACGTCGCCGCCGGTGCAGAACGTCTCCATCGAGAAGGCGCCGCCGCGCGCCGATGGGTCGGTGGTGCACGTGGTGCAGCCGAACCAGTACCTCAACCTGATCGCAGGGACTTACGGCGTGACGATCCAGCAGATTAAAGAGCTTAACGGGCTGACCAGCAACATTATTTACACCGGGCAGGAACTGCTCGTTATCCCGGCAGAGGGCGCGGGCGGCGGTGAAGGCGAGGGCGAGGGTGAAGGCGAAGAAGGTAACGCGGGCGGCGAAGGCGGCGCGCCGCCTTCGCCGGATGCGCCGGCCCTGCCTACCGTGCCGCCGGAGGCTATCGCGGCGGCGGGCGCGGAGGCGGCGACCGGCAACTTGTGTGTTCTGGTTTTCGATGACCGCAACCGTAACGGCTCGCGCGATCCCGGCGAAGGGCTGCTGGCCGGCGCGCGGATTACACTGAGCGGACCGGTCAGCCCGGTGAGTTATACGACGACGGGAATCAGCCCCAACGAGCCGTACTGTTTTATGGGGCTGGCGCCAGATAACTATGATCTGTCGTTCGCCGGCCCGGACCTGGCGTCGGTTTCGCCGGCCAATGTGCGGCTGGCGGTGCCGGCCGGCCAGACGGTCCGGGTGGAGCACGGCGCGGTGTCGTTGACGGCGGGCGCGGGTGATGAGTTGGCGGCAAGCGCTGCGCCGCGAACCGGGCTGCCGGCGCCGACGGTGCGACGTCTGGGCTTGGCGACGCTGGGCGCGGCGGGCGCGATGCTGGCGATGACGGTGCTGGGCGGGATCATTTACCTGGCGTTTTTGCGCAAACCGTAGACGCATTCTGGGGAAGAGCGTTCACCACAGAGACACAGAGATCACAGAGCTTTCCACATCTCTCTCCGCTTTCTTCTTTTCTCCGCGCCCTCTGTGTCGCTGTGGTAAAAAAACTTGCTCCCTTTCTCGGCGACGCGGGGGCAGACTGTTCGGCGTGGGTGTGTCACAGCTTGCGGGGGATGGCGACAGATGACCAAGCAGAATTGGGAGATCCGCCGGCTAACGCCTGACGATGCGCCGGCGTTGGCGGCGTTTACGCAGCGACAGGGCTGGCCGCACGGCGAACCGGAGTGGCGCCGCCTGATCGACCTGGGGCCGTCGAGTTGTTTTTGTGCGGCGCGCGCCGGCGCGCTCGTCGGCACGGTGACCTCGGTGCTTTACGGGCAGGCGTTGGCGTGGATCGGGATGATGCTGGTCGATATCGACCACCGGCGCAAGGGAGTCGCATCAGCTCTGATGGAAACATGTCTGGGGCATTTGCGCGCCGAACGGGTGCAGCGTGTGATGCTCGACGCCTCGGAGATGGGGCGACCGCTGTACGAACGGCTGGGATTCCGGGCGCTGCACCGGGTGCAGCGTTGGGAGGGGCCGGCGACCGAGTTCTTCGGGCGGCGGTTCCGTCGCATTGAGGCGGCGGATATGGGCGCGGTGATTGGGTTCGACGAGGCGCGGTTCGGCGTGTCTAGGGGAAAGGTGCTGCTGCGCTTACAGGCCGAGTTTCCCCGGCTGGGTTGGATCGACCGGGACGCCGGCGGGCGGGTGCACGGCTACATCCTGGCGCGGCGCATGGGCGAGCGGGTGTCGATTGGGCCGTGGCTGCACGATTCGCCGTGGGGTGCGACGATTTTGCTGAATACGGCGCTGGGCGCGGTGCGCGGGCAGGTGGTGTCGTTGGATCTACCGGACCGCAACCCGGCGGCGACATCGATTCTGGCGGACCGCGCGCTGCGCGTGGTCCGCTTTAATACGCGCATGATCTGGGGCGATGCCGCGCCGCCGCAGGACGAGCCGGCGGCGATTTTTGGCGTGGCGGCGCTGGCGTTGGGGTGAGAGGCTGACCGCAGTTGGTGGTTAGCTTTTTGCCAACCCCTAACCGCTAAAAGCTAGTCGCTACAAGCTAACCGCTAATTGCTACCGGCTATCCGTATGACGGCAGGGCCGGCTTCAGGTCCAGGTACTTCTTCGCAAGGTTCTTCTTCCAATTCTTCTTCGGGCGGGGCGTGTTTTTCGGCCTCGCCGGCCGGCAGCGCGATGTAGCGGAAGCTCTCGGCGTAGGTCAACCCGACCGCTTTGCCGCGCTCGGCGGCCCACTGGCGCAGGCGCTCGCCGATGTCGTGGCGGTTGACCTGGCTTTTATGCTCCTTCAACGCGCAGATTTTCAAGTCGATGGTGTCGGTGATATCAATATAGGTGTTGGCTTCGTGCCAGGTGGAGACGTAGACGTGCCGGACGCGGTGCGGCTCCAGGCCCTCGCCTTCCAGTTCAGGGAAGACTAGACGCATGGCAGCGGCGGGGAAGGTAGCGTCGAGCGCTGCTTGACCGCAGGCGCGGTGATCCGGGTGGTTAATGTAGCCATCGCCGACGAAGACGACGGTGGGATGCAGAGTGACGAGCGTGTCGGGTTTGAAGCGGCGGATCTGGCGGACCAGGTGTTTACGCAGTTCCAGGTTGTTGACCAACAAACCATCGGGGTAGCCGAGGAAAACGACTTCCCGGACGCCTAAGACTTTGGCGGCGGCGGTTTGTTCGATGCGGCGGATTTCGGCGGCCTGCCGGCGGGTGATGCCGGGCTGGGTGAAGCCGGCGTCGCCATCGGTGCAGAGCACGTAGCAGGCCGTGGCCCCGGCTTGGGTCCACTTGGCGATGGTGCCGGCGAAGCTGAACTCGATATCGTCTGGGTGGGCGACGACGGCCAGGACACGTTTAGGGATATAGGATGCAGGCGTTTCGCTCATGGTATAGTCCATTTGTATGACTGTCGGAAAGCTTGATTCCGTTTATAATCTTGACAATGAATTAAGGTGGGGTTGATTGCACGGAATCGGCTTTTCGCATATGATTCGTATGATTTGAAAAATTGTCCTTAGATGCACGACGGCGCATTGTAACACATCGTTCGCAACCCTCCAACGGTGTAGGTGTGAACCATTTAGAAATGATGGGTTAACGTGTTTATAATATTTTTAATGTTACAAAACCTTAACCGAACCGAGAGGTTTTTTATGCTAAACTCTGAACGGCAGGCAGCGCGGTCCGCACAGGCCGATAGAACCTTCTTATTGTAGGTGAAGGAGTAAGATACATGAGTTCACCACGTATTCTATATATAGAGGATAATCCCGCCAATCGTATGCTTGTGCAGAGAGTGTTGCTGGCAGAGGATATCGAAGTCGTTGAGGCGGAAGATGCCATGATCGGGATCGATCTGGCGATGCGCGAAAAACCCGACCTGATTTTGATGGACCTCCAACTGCCCTCCATGGACGGCCTGACGGCGACCCGGCACCTGCGCGCGATTGATTCGCTTAAAGATGTGCCGATTATTGCTCTGACGGCGAATGTAATGAAAGAAGATATTGAAAAGGCGCGGGCTGCCGGGTGCAATGGCTTCATAGGTAAGCCGATTGATATCGATGTACTACCTCGCGAAATTAAAAAACACTTGAGGAGTAGAGGCTAATGGCTGAGGAGACCCGACTTAAGCGCGAGCCAGTCGATCCCAGCGAAGCTCATGTGCTGGTGGTCGAGGACAATGTGCCAAACTTTGTGCTGATCGCGCGTATGCTGGCTTTTATGGGGGTGCAGCGCTGTGAGTGGAAGACGTCTGGGTGGCAGGTGGTGCAGTTTGCCGATACGCTGCCCCGGATTGACCTGATCTTGATGGACATCCGGCTGCCCTATGAAGACGGCTACCAGGCTTTGCAGAAGGTGCGCGCCAGCCCACGCCTCAAGGATACCCTCGTGGTCGCCGTGACCGCCGAGGCCAGCGAGGAGCAAATGCGAAAAGCCACGAAAGCCGGCTTTGACGGGTTTCTCGGCAAGCCGCTCGACCCAGATCGCTTTCCAGAACAGATCCGTCGCATCCTGGCGGGGGACGCGGTCTGGGAGTGGAAGTAGAGCACAAGGGGGCGGGTGCGACGAAGGCGACCCGCCCCTACTGCAAAGAAGGGCTGCGGCGCCGGCCGTGGCTGAGTAGTGGAGTAGAGATGGTATGACGAAACGCCCGACACGTGCTGAGTTGGAACGTTTGCTGACCGAGGTGGTGGATGCGCTGGCGGACATCGGGGCAGGTGATCTTGACCGGCGGCTGGACCTGGGCGCCGGCGGTGATGGTGAGGAGCGTTCGCCGTTGGGCGAAAAGTTGGCCGGCGCGTTCGATGCGGCTGTGGCGCGTCTTAGAGGCGATGTCAGGCCGGTGCCCGCCAGGGAACACTATCTGCTGCGCACCCTTGTCGATAATCTTCCCATCTTAATTTATGCCAAAGATACCGAAAGCCGGTTTACCCTCAGCAACGCTTCTCACCTGCGCGCGCTGGGTGTGGACGGGCCGGAGGATGCGCTCGGTCGGTGTGACTTCGATTTCTTCCCGCCGGAACTGGCCGACGGCTACTACACCGACGAGCAGGCGATTTTTCAGACCGGCCGGCCGTTGTTGAACCGCGAGGAACAGGTCACCGACCAGACAACCGGTGAGACGAGCTGGATTTCGACGACGAAGGTGCCCGTGCGTAACGACGCGGGTGAGATTGTCGGACTGGTAGGCTTTGGCGTCGATATTACCGAGCAGAAGCAGACCCAGGAGGCGCTGCGCAACCTGGATGAGGTGATTCAGCACAGCCCGGCGGTGGCGTTCATCTGGCCGCACGGTGAGGATGACCGGTGGGCGGTCGAATATGTCTCCGGCAATGTCGAGCAGTTCGGCTACTGCCCCGAAGCTTTTTACGACGGGTTGATTGATTACGGCGATATTATCCACCCCGACGACCGCGAGCGTGTCGAGCAGGGCGCGCAGCAGCACATCGAAGCCGGGCTGGATATTTACGAGCAGCAGTATCGCATTCTTACGGCGGCGGGCGAGGTGCGCTGGGTGATCGATTATACGCGCGTGGAGCGCGACGCCGACGGCGTTGTGATCGGCTATCGCGGGCTGGTGGTGGATATTACCAACCAGCGGCGTGTCGAGGAGGCGCTGCGCCGCTCGGAGGCGCGCTATCAAACGCTCTTCGACAGCGCCGCCGACGCGATTTTGATTTACGACCGGGCGGGCAAGTTCCTGGAGGTGAACTTGGTCGCGTGTGAGCGGCTGGGCTACTCGCGCGCCGAAATGTTCCAGCTTGCGCTGCAAGACATCAGCGTGCCGGAGTTCGCGGCGCATGCCGAGGAAAGCATCGCGCAGGTGTTTGAGCGCGGGCGCCATGTCTTCGAAACGGCGCATGTACGGCGCGATGGCAGCACGATCCCGGTTGAGGTGAACAGCCAGGTGATCGACTACAACGGCCAGGAGGCCGTCTTGATGATCGCGCGCGATATCACCCAGCGCCGGCAGTCGGAGCAACTGCTGCGCTTGGTGATGGATAACATCCCCCAGGCGGTCTATTGGAAGGACCGCAATCTGGTTTATCTGGGCGCCAACCGCCGTTTTGCGCGGGATGCCGGGTTCGAGTCGCCGGATCGGGTGATCGGCAAGACCGCGCACGCCATGCCCTGGGCCGAGCACGCCGACCAGCACGAGGCCGGCGACCGCGCGGTGATGGAGTCGGATGCGCCCCGGTTCCGCATCGAGCGGGTGGATCAGGCCGGGCGCTGGCTCAGCGAGAGCAAAATCCCGCTGCACGACGCCGATGGTCACGTCATCGGTGTGCTGGGCACCTACGAGGATATTACCGAGCGCCGCCAATCGGAGCAGCGGCTGCGCGAGCTAAGCCAGGCGCTGCAAAAACGCAACGCCCAACTGCGGACTGCCTCCGAGGTCTCCGCTGCCGCCAGCGAGATCCTGGACCTGGATTTCCTTCAGCAGCGCGTGGTCAACTTGGTCCGCGAGCGCTTCAATCTATATTATGTCGGCCTGTTCCTGATCGACCGGGCGGGCGAGTGGACGGGCGAGCCGGGCCGCTGGGCGGTGCTGCGCGCCGGGACCGGCGAGGCCGGGCGCAAGATGTTGAACGCCGGGCACAAGCTGGAGATTGGCGGCGCGTCGATGATCGGCGAGTGCATTGCCAGGGCGAAGGCGCAGATTGCGCTGGACGTGGGCGCGCAGGCGCGGCGCTTCGACAACCCGCTGCTGCCGGAGACGCGCTCTGAGATGGCGCTGCCGTTGGCGACGCGCGGCGAGAGGGTGGGCGCGTTGACCATCCAGAGCACGCAGGAGGCGGCTTTCTCCGAGGAGGATGTCAACATCTTGCAGACCCTGGCAAACCAGCTCGCCAATGTGATCGAGAATGCGCGTCTGTTTGAACAGACCCAGGCCGCGCTGGCGGAGGTGCGCGAGGCCGAACACGCTTTCGTTGAGGAGCGCAATCTGCTGCGCACGGTGATCGACACGCTGCCCGACCACATTTATGCTAAAGATACAGAAAGCCGCTTCATTATTAACAACGCCGCGCACCTGGCAGCGATGGGTATGGCGGCTCAAGAAGACGCGCTGGGCAAAACCGACTTCGACATCTTCCCCGTCGAGCAGGCCGAGCAATATTACGCCGATGAGCGCAACATCATCGAGTCGCTGAAACCGGTGATCGATAAAGAAGTGGATGCCCGCTATCCCTCCGGCAAGGTGACCTGGGCTTCGGTAACAAAGGTGCCGCTCCTGGACGGCGAGGGCAATGTGGTCGGTATCGTGGGCGTTTCCCGGGATGTGACCGCGCAGAAGCAGGCCGCCCAGGAGCGCGAGCGCCTGGCCGCCGAAGCCCAGCGCAATTTGGCGTTGTTCCGGTCGGTGGTCGACGCGACGCCGGACTGGATTTTCATTAAAGATCGTGACTTCCGCTACGTGTTGGCGAACCGGGGCTATGCCGGCGCGCTCCATTTGGCGCCGGAGGATGTCGTCGGTAAGGATGACCTGGAGTTGGGCTTTTCGAAAGAACAGGTTTTCGGCGACCCGGAGCAGGGTATCCGGGGCTATCGCGCCGATGATGCGGCGGTGCTGGAGGGACGTAGAATCGCGAATCCTGCCGACCCGACGCTCCTCGACGGCGAGATGCGCATCTTCGATACGATTAAGCTGCCGCTGCGCGACGCCGACGGGCAGGTGTGGGGGGTGTTGGGCTTTGTCCGCGAGGTGACCGAGCGCGAGAGGCTGCTGGCGACGATTGGGCAGCGCAATGCCCAGTTGCAGACCGCTTCGGAAGTGTCAGGGGCGGCCAGTTCCATCTTGGACCTGGACGATCTCCAACAGCGCGTGGTGGATCTGATCTGTGAGCGCTTCGATTTGTATTACGTCGGGTTGTTCCTGGTCGATCTCGACGGGCGCTGGACCGGCGAGCCGTGGACCTGGGCAGTGCTGCGCGCCGGGACGGGTGAGGCCGGCCGGGCGATGCTGGCGCGTGGGCATCGGTTGGAGATCGGCGGCGCGTCGATGATCGGCCAGGCGATTGCTTTCGCCGAGGCACAGGTCGCGCTGGATGTGGGCGCCGAAGCGCACCGTTTTGATAATCCGCTGCTACCCGACACCCGCTCCGAGCTGGCGCTGCCGCTGGTCTCGCGCGGGCAGGTGACTGGCGCACTTAGCATCCAGAGCACCCGTGAGGCGGCGTTCTCTGCCGAAGACATCACCGTGTTGCAAACCCTGGGCAACCAGGTCGCCAATGCGGTCGAGAATGCCCGCCTGTTCGAGGAAATTCAGCAGCGCGCGCGCCGCCGGAACACCCAGCTTGAGGCGGGCGTCGCGCTCAACCGGGCGGTTGACCCGGGCGCGATCTTCCAGGCGGCGGCGGAGTATGCTGCCCGGCTGCTCGATGTGCCGGAGGCGCATGTCTTTGCCCATGATCAGGTGGACGATGCGCTGGTCTGGCGGGCCGGCTGTGGCGCGTTCGCCGAGCGGCTGGCGGATTCGCGCACGCCGTTGGAGCAGACGCCCTTCGCCCGGCGCGTCCTGAGCACGCAGAAGCCGATCATCCAGGCGGAGGTGCCCCAGGACGACCCGGCTTATGCGACGGTTCGCGCGCAGGGCGTGACGGCTTTCGTGCTCCTGCCGCTGGTCGCCGGCAGTAAGTCGGAGGGCGTGCTTTTTGTGGAGGAGACGCGCGGCCCGCGTCGCTTCTCGAACGAGGACGTGGACGCTGTAACCGGCTTGGTCAACCAGGCGGCGATAGTGCTGGAGAATCGCAACCTGATCGAGCAGACTCAGGATGCGCTGGACGAAACCGAGGCGCTTTACCAGGCCATCGCGCAGCTTAACGCGGTCGATACTTACGACGAAGTGATCGAACTGTTGCAGACCTACACGATCCTGGGGCGCGCCGATTTGAATATCAGTGTCAATCTCTATAATCGCCCCTGGATAGACGATGACGTGCCGGAGTGGAGTACCCCGGTGGCGCGTTGGTCGCGGATGGCTGCCGGGGCTGCCCAGGATCGGTATCCGCTGCGCGCCTTTCCGGCTGCGCGCCTGCTGAAGCCGGACGAGCCGCTGGTTATCTCGGACGTGGCGAATGATCCCCGGCTGGACGAACGGACGCGCGCGCTCTACCGGGATCGCTTCGGCGCAGCGGCCACGGTGTTCTTGCCGATGGTCGTGACCGGGCAGTGGATCGGCTACATCAATGCGATCTATGCCCGCCCGACGGCGTTTGCCGAGATAGATCTGCGCCGGCTGATGAGCTTGGTCGGGCAAGCGGCGGTTGCGATCACGAGCATCCGGCGGCTGGAACAGGTGCGCGAGAGCCTGGCCGAGGCCGAGGCGCTGTACGCGGCGGGCCAGGCGATGGGCCGCGCCGAGGATGAGCACGGGCTGCTGATGGCGACGGCGCGCTATGCCATCGACCGGGGCGCGGCTTCGGCTTCGCTGTTGTACCTGGATACGGACGCCGAAGGCCGGCTCGAAGAGGCGTGGGTGGTGGCGACCTGGCTTGCCGAGGACACCGGGCCGGCGTTTATCGAGCCTGGCGCGTGCTACGATGCGGCGGATTTGCCGCTGGCCGATGTGTGGCGGGAGAATCCCGACCAGCCGTACTTGTTCGGCGATGCGCAGCAAGATGAACGTATTGATGCGGCGACCCGGCAGCGCTTGGCTGAACTGGGCCAGCACGCGGTGATCGTCTTGCCGCTGACGGCGGGGCGGCGTTGGGTCGGGCTGCTGCATCTGCACTGGACCGCGCCGCAGGCGTTCGAAGGGCGCGACGAGCGCATCTATGCGTCGCTGCGCGACCAGGTTTCGGTCGCGGTGGACAACCGGCGGCTCCTGGCGCGGATGCAGGCCGTGATCGAGGACATCCAGGAAGCGCAGACGGCGCTGGCCGACGAGCGCAACCTGCTGCGCACGATGATCGATAACCTCCCGGACAATGTTTATGTCAAGGACTGCGAAGGCCGTTTCCTGCTCTACAACCTGCCCACGATGCGTTCGCTGGGGGTCGATGACTTCGAGGCGGCGCTGGGCAAGACTGACTTCGATTTCTTCCCCGAAGACCTGAGCCGGCAGTACCGCGAGGACGAGCGGCGTGTGATCGAGGACGGCGAGGCGCTGCTCGACATCGAAGAGCGAACGTTCAACATGACAACCGGCACGGAGATCTGGTTTTCGACTTCTAAGATTCCGCTCCGCGACCAAATGGGTAACATCATAGGGTTGGTGGGGATGGGCCGCGACATCACGGCGCAGAAAGAGGCCGCCGTCGAGCGCGAGCGTTTGATCGAAACGACCCAGCAGGCTCTTATGGAGGCCGAGACGCTCTATGAAGCGAGCCGGAAGATCACCGGTGGCAGCGATATCAAGGCGATGTTCGACGGGCTGGTCGAGTATGGCGAGCAGCACGACGCTGACCGGATGGCGTTGGGGCTGTGGCAGGCGGACGCCGACGGCACCGAATACATCGAGATCGCGGATTACTGGGATCGCACCGCCGGCGAGAACGACCGGCCCGGTGAAGCATTCGGGCGCGACCATCCCTATCTGGTTTACTTGGGCCGCTTGTTCGGCGTCAACGGAGCGCCGGCGCTGGTCGTCAAAGACCTGGATAACCCGCCGCCGGCGGCGCGGATGGCCTCGCGCATCGCCGAGGCCATCCGCGCCGGCTTCGACGCCCGGTCGTTTGCGGTGTTCCCCATCACCATCGGCGCCGAGCGCATCGGCGTGCTGGTGGTGATGTACTGCGAGCCGCGCGCTATGGCGCCGGAAGAACACCGCGCTTACCAGTCGCTATCCGGGCAGGCGGCGGTGGTGATCCGTAATCAACGCCTGGTCGAGCAAACCTGGAGCGCGCTTGAGGAAGCGCTTCGCCAGTATGAGGCGGCCCGCCGCATTACCGACGCGACCGACTTGGCCGAGATGCTGCTGGCGATATGCCACTTCACCGCCGGCTTGGTGCATGCCTCGATGATCGTGTTGTTTGACTATGATCCCGATACCGGGAGCATCGAGTCGGCCCATACGCCGGTGGCGGTGAGCGGCGATGAGGCGAAGCGGCTCGATTTGAAGCAGCCGCTATACGGCGATCCGCTGGCGCCGCTTTACCAGGAAGTGTTGAAGGGCGAGCCGGTCGTGGTGGAGAACGTCGAGGCCTCCGATCTCTTCGACCTGGACGGCGTGGCCTTCTTTGTCGAGCGCGGCATCCGCGCGATGGTGAACTTGCCGATGGAGATTGGCGGGCGAGTGCTCGGCTTTGTGATGCTGGGCGTGAGCCGTCCGCATGTCTTCTCGCCAACCCAGGTGCGCGCGCTTTCGACGCTGGCCGGCCAGATGGCGGTGACGTATCAAAACCAACAGTTGTTTGACCAAACCCAGGCCGCGCTGCAAGAAAGCCGGGCGCTGTTCGATACCGGGCAGGCGGTGCTGCGCGCAGTCTCCCCGGTCGATCTGGCTACCGCCGTGCTGGCGCACGCATTCCCGCACCTGGACGGTGCGCTGATCTCGCGCTACGAGCGCGACCCGGTGGGCGCGATCACCGGGATGCGTGTGCTGGCCCGGTTGTCTTCGCACGATATCGACGCTATCGACCGGGTGATGCCGGTTCTCGCGGTCATGCGCCCGGTGATCGACGACCGGCAGCCGGTGTCGGTGAGTGATGTTGCTGATCACCCGTTGATCCTGGCGCGGGATGCTGATGCACTCCGCCGCCAGGGGATCGCGGCGTTTGCTGCCTTTCCGATGGTGGCGCGCCGTGAGGATCAGGGCATGTTAATCATCTCGCACACGACCCCGTATGCCTTCGATGCGCGCGAGACGCGCATCGGCCAGACTGTCGCCGGGCAGATTGTGACGCGGCTGGAAAACCAGGAACTCCTCGCCCAGACTCAGCGCCAGACCAGCCGTTTGGCGCTGTTGAACCGGTTGTCACAGCTGCTCAGCGCATCGCTGGAGATGCGGGAGATTATCCAGGTGGTGAGTCGGGAGGTGACCGCGCTGCTGGATGTGGACCGGGCGAGTCTGTGCCTGCCCAACCCCGACGGCCAAACCCTGCGCATCGTCGCGCTGGAAGGATCGCGTATCGAGTTGGACGCCGGCCAGCCGGTGCCGGTCGCGGGCAGTGTGGTAGGCCAGGTCTTCATCAGCGGCGAGCCGTCCATCACCGACGATGTAACCGATTCGGTGCGCCTGGATGAACAGGCGCTTGCCCGGCAGGGCCTTCGTGCGTCGCTGGTGGTCCCGTTGATCGCCGGCGGACAAACGCTGGGTACGATTAACGTCGCCAGCCGGCAGGAGCGCGCCTTTTCCGAGGACGACCGGGCGCTGATGGCGCAGGCGGCCCGGCAGGTGGCGGTGGCGATGGAGAACGCGCGGCTCTTTACCGAGGTGCGCGACCGCGCCGAGCGCGAGCGGACCGTGAGCCGGGTCTCGACTCAATTGACCGAGCGCACCGATGTCGAGACGATGCTGGAAACGACGCTGCGCGAGCTAGGCGTGGCGCTGGGCGCGAAGCGGGCGCGAGTGCGGATGCGGCTTGGGCAGCGCAGCGCGAATGGGGGCGAAGAACAGTCATGAATACACGCCTGACCCGATGGTTTGATCTTGACCAGTACCCGTCGCGCCTGGACCAGGAACGGGGCCGGCGCTTCGGCGTGCTGTTGGTGGTGTTGCCGGTCGTCGGGATTGCCTTGCTGGGGATCGACCTGGTTGTATATGTAACAAACTGGGCGCCGGTGCCGGCTGCCGGGGTGCTGGGCATGGTGTGGTTGGTGGCGGTGAGCGGCTTGTCGGCGCTTCTGCTGCGCCAGGGAAGGCTTGGCCTGGCGGTTAATGTCTTCTTGTTCGGCGGCTTTATCACCACGGCGGTTACCCTGTGGCCCTACGGGGTGACCAGTGCCCTGGGTGCTATCATCCCGATCACGGTGCTGTTTGTGGTCATCATCGCCGAATGGCAGGGCGCGCTGTTCTACACGCTCGCCGTCGTGTTTTATACGCTCTTTGCGATCTGGGCCGAAAGCGCCGGCCTTTTAACCCCGGCCCTGACCGAGGCCGGGCCGCGCATGGCCGTCGTCGCGCTTATGCTCCCAATTTTTTGTTTCCTGATTTTGGGGACGGCGGGGGCGTTGATCGGGAATCTGAACCAAGTGACCGAGCGCGCCGAGGGCCGTCTGGCAAGCGCCGGCCTGTTATACCGGCTGGGCGAACGTTTGGCGGCAGCTCCCGATGTCAGGCAGCTTTTCGACCGGGCATTCGATGTCGTCATGGATACTTACGGCCAAATTGAGTTGATTCGCATCTATTCGCTGGACCGCGAGGCAGAGACGCTGACTCTGGTCGCCAGCAGCGACGCGGTGGATATAGACGCCGTGCAGAGCGCGAAGACTTGGCCGGCGGACCAAGCGCACAAAATCGGGCGGGTGGCGCTCTCCGGGCAGTTTGCGCTGGTGAGCGATATGTCGCAGGGTGAGGACTTGCCGGACGACCAACTCCTGGCCGGTACGCGATCTTACTTGGTGCTGCCGATGATGGTGGGCGAGGCGCTGTTCGGAGTGATGGAGTTGCAAAGCAGCCGGCCCGACGATCTGACGCTGGACCTGGTTGAAGGTCTCCAGACGATGGCGAACCTGGTCACGGCGGCTGCCGAGCGGGCCCGGCAGTTCCGGTTGATGCAGGAACGCCTGGATGCCGGCGCGCGCGAGATCGGCGAGTTGAAGATGCGGCTGGCGCGTCTTCAGCAGGCCGAAGCGCTGCGGACGGGCCAGGCATGGGAGGCGTATCTGCGCGATCTGGATATGGACGAGAGCTTGGTGCTGAATCTGGAAGACCAGAATGTTTGGCGCGATAAGCAGTGGACGCCGGCGCTTGAGCAGGCGGTGACGCAGGGCGATGTGGTGGCGGTGGAAGGGCCGGCCGGCCCGGTGGTAGGGGTGCCGATCCGGGTCGCGGGGCAAGTCGTCGGCGCGATGGAGTTTGAGCTGGATTCGCTTCCCTCGGCGCAGCAGCGTGAGATGGCGCGCCAGGTGGGGGAACGCCTGGGCTTGGCGGCGGACAGCACACGCCTGTTTGCCGAAGTGCAGCGCATCGCTGCGCGCGAAGTGATGGTCAACGCCATCGGTGCGCGCCTCCAATCGGCGCACAACGACGTGGATTCGGCGCTGGTGACGGCTGCGAAGGGCCTGAGCCAGGTGTTGCGCGCGCCGCGCGTCTCGGTGCGGATTGGTCTACCGGAAGGGTGGCTGCCCGAACCGCCGCCGGACGAGGGAGGTGAGGGATGAGTTGGAATCGTTGGCTTGCGCCGCTCCGCCGGCTGGTGACGCTTCGCTATCACTACGATGATCCCATCGAGGCGCGCCGGGCGCGCTTCCTGATCTGGTTCAGCAGTGTGCTGTTGGCGCTTGCGCTTGTCGGCATGGCGTCGGTGTCGGTCCCGGACATCCTACCCGATTGGGATGTCTGGCTCGGAGTGGTTTTATCTCGGGCGGTTTATATTGTCCCGATACTGGGGGGCATTTACCTGCTGGCGCAGACCGGGCGCTGGCACATCGCCAGTGTTTCCCTCATCGCCGTCCTGTTCGTGTTCAGTGTGCTTTTCGTGCGCTCATCGGGCCTGGACCGGTCCTCCGTCCTGATGTATTCGCTGGTGGTGCTGCTGGCTTCGAGCCTGCTGGGCGTCGGTGGGCTGGCCGCCTCGGTCCTGGCGGTGCTGGCGAGCATTGTCGTGATTCATCTGCTTCAACGGGCGGGGTTATTCATCTCCAGCACCTACGAGTACGATCCGATCCTGTTTGGCGCGCTGATTCTGTTCGCGGATGGGATGATCCTCTGGTACTTCTTGTATGACCGGGACGTCTCGCTGCGAGATGCGCAGCAGGCCGGGCGCCGGCTGCGCGTCGCCGCCCTGGTGAGCCAGACTGCTATGTCCACGTTGGATTTGGCGACCATGCTCGACCAAGTTGTCGATCAGATTCGCGGCGAGTTTGCGCTGTATCACGTGCAGGTTTTCTTGATCGACGAGGCGGGAGAATACGCGGTGCTGCATGCCAGCACGGGCGAGGCCGGGCAGCGTTTGCTGGACCGGGGGCACCGGCTGGCGGTCGGCTCCCGGAGTGTGATCGGCCAGGTGACGGTGACCGGTGAGCCGGTGTTGGCGGCAGACACCGATGTCGATGAAGTGCACCGGAAGAACGAGTTTTTGCCCGACACCCGCACCGAGCTGGCCGTGCCGGTTCGCCGGGGCGAACGAGTCATCGGCGCGTTGGATTTACAGAGCCGGAAGCCGTATGCCTTTGGCGAGCAGGACATCGAAGTGTTCCTGGTGATGGCGAACCAGTTGGCGGCGGCGATTGAGAATGCCCGGTTGTTTACCGGGCAGGCGCAACGCGCCGTCGAGAGCGAAGTGCTGCTGCGCGAGACCGAAACAAACCTGCGCGAGATCGAGCGCCTGAACCGCCAGCTTACACGCCGGGCGTGGTCGGAGTATTTGCAGGCGCGCGGGCAGGGGGTGGTGGGGATTACTTTCCAAGAGAACCGGCCCGGCGTCGATACGGTTTGGACGCCGATGATGCTCCGCGCGGCGCGCGAAGCGCAGCCGACCGCCGATATCGAGGGCGAGCGGCTGATAGTCGCGGTGCCGGTTGTCTTGCGGAATACGGTCATCGGTGCGATTGAGGTCGAGGGCGAGGTGGGGCTGCACGACGACGATGCGCTGGAGGTGGCGCAGGCGGTGGCCGACCGGCTGGCGGTGACGGTGGAGAATGTGCGGCTGGTGGAGCGCTCGCAGCGCTTGGCCGACCGCGAGTTCCAGGTCAGCGAGGTTGCGGCGGCGTTGCAGCAGCAGACTGCGGTCGATGAGATGCTCTCGACGGCGGTGAGCGAACTGGTCCGCCTGCTGGGTGCAGATCGGGCCTCGATTCGCCTGGGGCTGCGCCAGGCCGAGGGAGCGGAGCGTTAAGGATGGCTGTTATGAAGCGGTTTCAATTTCACCCTTATCAGGTGCATTACTTATATCGAGACCCGGTGGACCGGCAGCGAGCGCAGTGGGTACTGTCTATTAATGTTGTGTTGTGTGCGATGCTGACTATTGTATTTGTCGTCGTCGGCGCGTTTTTGAACCTCCTCCCGCCGGTCATTGCATCGATCATCGGTGTGTTCTATGTCCTGGTCGGTCTGAACATCGTCCTGGTGCAGACCGGCAGGCTGCGCCTGGCGAGCTATTTGATCGTCGGTTTTCTGATTGTCAGCGCGTCGGTCAACATATTCGGGTTGGGGCGCGGCGCCACGGCGGCGCTGGCGGCGGCGCTGGCGATTATGGCGGCGGCGGCGCTGCTGGGGCGCGCGGAAGCGGCGCTCACGACGGCGATAGGCGTCGCGTTGTTCGTCGTCGGTGCGGTCCTGGAGGCCCGGGGTGTCCTGCTGATGCAGTCGAGCTTCAAGATGGAAACGCAGCCGATTTTTGTCGTGGGCATGTTGGTGGTGTCTATGCTGTTCCAGCGGCTTTTCTCCGGCGGCCTGGAGCAGAGTCTGCGGCGCTCGGTGAACACGGCGGCGCGGCTGCGCGCGACTGCCGAGGTGAGCAAAGCGATCGGGGAGCCGCGCCCGTTGGACGAACTGCTGCGCCGGACGGTTGCGATGATCCGCGAGCAGTTTGGCTTTTACCATGTGCAGGTGTTTTTGTTGGACGATGAGAGGGCGTATGCAGCGCTGCGGGCCAGCACCGGGCGCGTGGGACGGCGCTTGCTGACTGCCGGGCACCGGTTGGGCGTCGGCTCGCGGAGCGTGGTTGGGCGCGCGGCGGCGCTGAACGAGGCCGTGTTGGCCGACTCTACCGACCCAATCTACCAGCCTAACCCGCTGCTGCCCGACACTCGTACCGAGTTGGCGCTGCCTTTGCAGACCGGCGAGTCGTTGATCGGTGTGTTGGATGTGCAGAGTACGGACAGGGATGCTTTCACGCCGGAGGATATTACCGGGCTGCAAACACTGGCGAACCAACTCGCGGTTACGGTCGGGCGCATCCATTCGCTGGAGGAGACGCAGCGCCACCTAGATGAGCGCGAGCGGCTGCTGACCGAGACCCAAGCGCGCCTGGCGGAGGTTGAGCGCCTGAACCGCCGGCTCACCGGGCAGGCCTGGCAGGGTTACCTGAGCGGGCGCGGCGAGGAGACGGTGGGCTTCGATTGGGAGGCGGGCGAACTGCACGAGCGGCACGTCTGGTCATCGGGCCTGAGCGCGGTGATGGGCACGCGGGAGATGTCGCTGCGCCGGGAGGGCGACCGGCAGGTGTTGGCGCTGCCGATTGTCTTGCGGGATACCGCGCTGGGCGCGGTGGAACTTTCCGGCGACGGGGTGAACTGGGACCAGAACGCCCAGGAGTTGGCGCAGGAGGTGGTCAACCGCCTGGCGATTGCGCTGGATAGTGCGCGTCTGTTCGAGGATTCGCAGCGCCTGGCCGAGCGCGAGCGCCTGATGAACGAGGTGACGGCGCGGCTGCAAGGCGCTTCTGATATGCCGGGTATGCTGGCGCTGGCCGCCCAGGAGATCCGGCAGGCGTTGAAGGCGCGCGCGGTGACGGTGCGGTTCGGCGGCGTGGATGGGCAGGCCGGCGGGTTGGGGAATGGGCATGGGGCTGAGTGATAGGCGAGGAGTCATGAGGGCGTCGGCGAGGGTTCAAGGTTTTGTTTTGAGAGGGAGAAGCCGGATGTGCGAGAGGTTTTGTCGCCTGGCGCTTGGGATAGCGGTGGTGTTCCTGGCGAGTGCGTGTAACAACGGGACGCCCGAACCGCAAGAAAGGCAATTTACCGTCGGGATTTTGAACTCGGTATCGACGGTCGATGTGACGATTGATGCCTTTAAGGAGACGATGACCGGGCTGGGCTATGTCGAAGGCCGGAACGTGACCTATTTCTACGAAGGCGCCGTCCAAGACGAGGATGCGCTCCGGGCGACGGCAGAGGATTACGTCGATAAGGAAGTGGATTTGATGGTTTCGCTCATTAACTCGCCGACTACTATTGCCAAAGCGGTGACGAACGAGGCCGGCGGCGACCCGATCCCGGTTGTGTTCGGTACGGTGATCGATCCTGATGCGAGCGGCCTGGTAGAGAGCTTGCAGAAGCCGGGCGGCAACCTTACCGGCGTGAGCACGGGTTTTGCCGACGTCGCGGTGGCCCAGCGGCTAGATTGGCTGGTTAAGGCGGCGCCGGGCACGGAGCGCGTCTTGGTGCCTTTCGGCCAGTCGGGAAACATGCCTGCCATTCTGTCTGCATTGGAGAATACCGCGCAGGCGTTGGGGGTCGAGCTTGTGCTGGCAGAGGTGAACGCGGAGGAGGATGTCGTGGCGCTGCTGAGCGCGGTCCCGGAGGATATCGACGCGATGCTGTACATCGGCGGGCGGGCGTTCACGACAGGCCGGGCCGATTTGTTCGCGCTGGCCTACGAGCGCAAGGTGCCCGTGGCCGTGAACAGCGTCAACTTGATTGATGACGGCGTGCTGCTGGCTTTCGGCCCCGATTCGGCGGTAATAGGCGCGCAGATGGCCCGCCTGGCCGACCTGGTGCTGGAGGGCGCCGATCCCGGTTCGCTGCCGGTAGAAGCGCCGGAGATGTTCCTGACCGTTAACTTGAAGGCGGCGGATGCGTTGGGGATTGAGGTGCCTGATGACGTGTTGGAGGCGGCCTCGACGATCCTGCGCGCCGAAGAGTAAGGGTGAGTGACGTATGCGTTGGAGTTTGAGAACCCGGTTTGTGTTTTTCTTCATCGGCCTGGCCGTGGGGCCGTTGTTGGCGGTTGGGGCGATCTTGTATCCGAACGCCGACACGATGCGCGAGCAGGCGCTCGGCGCTCAGCGTAACTTGGCGGGTCTTGTCGTCGCGCAGTTCACCGATTTTATCCGGGCGCGCGAGAATGAGCTGACCCTGGTCGGTCGGGTGCGCGGGTTGGGCCGCCTGGACCGCGACGCGCAGGAAAGTGTGCTATCGGGGCTGCTCGCTTACCGCAGTGTTTACGATGACCCGGTGGCTGTTTATGACGAGTTGGCGCTGCTCGACGGCGCGGGCCGCGAGGTGGTGCGGGTCTCGCGCCGTGCGGTGGTCGCCCAGGCCGATCTCCAGGACCGCTCAGGGGATGAGGTGTTTCGCGCGCCGGCGATGACCGGCCAAACCTACTACAGCTCGGTTTATTTCCCTACCGACCTGAACGAGCCGGTGACGACCATCGCGATTCCGCTGTTTGACTTGCGCACCAATGAACTGGCGTATGTGTTGGTCGGCGATGTCCGGTTCAAAGTGTTCTGGGAATTGATCGCTCAGGATATTGGCGAGGGTCAGTCGGTTCTTGTGTTGGATGAGACCGGTCGCGTCGTCGCACACAACAACCGTTCGAAGGTGGGTGAGCTTTATGATGTGCCGGCGAAGGACGGTCTTTATCCCGGCCTGGACGGCGAGACCGAGACGCTTACGGCGGTCGAAACGGTTGAGTTGGGCGCGGATCTCTACCAAGAGATGTTTTATGTGCTTGCCCAGCAGGATACCGTCTATGCCCTTCAGTTGGTTAACCGCACCCTTTCGGTCACGATTGTCGCGGTGCTGGTGACTCTTGTCGGCGCGACCGTGCTGGCGATGGTGGCGGTGAACCAGGTCGTGAAGCCGATTGAAGACCTGGCGAAGGCGGCGGGCGCGATCAGCGAGGGCGACTTCACACGGCGCGTCCGGATTGTCGGCGGCGATGAGATTGCGACGCTGGCGCGGGCTTTCAACAGCATGACCGACCAGCTTCGCGGGCTGATCGGCCAGTTGGAGAAGCGCGTGACCGAGCGCACCCGTGACCTGATGGCAATTGTGGAGGTGGGGCGCGTCGCCGCCCAGATTGACGACCAGAAGCGGTTGCTGAATCACGTGGTGAACTTGCTGAGAGCGCGCTTTAGCTTTTACCAGGTCCAGGTGTTTTTGCTAGATGAGATGGCGCGCGAGGCGGTGCTCGCGGCGGCGACCGGCGAGGTGGGAGAGCGGTTTGTCGCACCGGGCCACACGGTGCCGGTGACTGGTCATTCGGTCGTGGCGCGGGTGGCGGCGAGCGGCGAACTGGTGGTCGTGCCGGATGTGTACCGCGAAACGGCTGCGTACCGCGCCAACCCGCTGCTGCTCGACGCGCGCTCGGAAATGGGTGTTCCCCTGCGAATCGGCGGCAAGCTCATCGGCGTGTTGGTGATTCAGAGCATCGCGCCGGATGCCTTTGAGGCGCAGGGATTAGATGTTTTCCAGGGGATGGCCGATCAAATCGCTATCGCCATTCACAATTCGCGGCTCCTACACGAATCGCAGCGGCGCCTGAAGGAGGTCGAGAAGCTGAATTTGGAGATGGTCGGCGAGTCATGGCGGCAGTACTTGCGCAACTATCCGGACCAGACCTTAGGCTTCACGGCAGATGCGACCGGGGTTCACCGGGCGGTGGAGTTGTCGGGCGAGCAAACGCGCGCCTTGTACAGCGGCAAGCCGATTGTTTATACCCACGAGGAGATGGCTACCGCCGCGGTGCCGGTCCGGTTCCGTGGTTCGGTGATCGGGGTGTTGGAATTTGAGATGGATAAAGACGCTTTGACCGACGAGACGATGGCGCTGGCACAGATGCTCGCGGTGCTCTTAGGCGACAGTGCTGACAGCACCCGCCTGTTCGAGATGACCCGCGAGCAGACCCGACGCGAGCAGATGCTCAGCGGGATCAGCGGGATGCTGCAAGCTCAATCGAGCATCGAGGGTGTGCTGAGTGCGGCGGTGGCGGAGATCGGGCGTGCGCTGGGCGCGCGGCGCTCGTCGGTGCGGCTGGGCGTCGCGTCGCCCGGCGACGGTGCGGAAGGTGAGTAATGGAAAGACTGCGCGACTTTGAACAGCCGGATATCTTGAGCCGGGGATTGACATGGCGCATCGGTGTGCTCGGCTTTATTGCGATTGCCGGGCTGGTGTTGGGGTTGGCGATTTCGGTGGTGGATATCCCCGGCCGGGTGCGCCGCCAACTCGACACCGACAGCCGGGTGATGGCGCGTTATGTGGATGATTTTTTGCACGAGATCGGCGACGACCTGTGGGCGACCGGCGATGTGGTCGGTATGGCGGGCGGCCCGACAGAGGCGCTTCTGGACCGCGCCCGCAGCCGCCATCGCACGATGGTGAAGCTGCTGTTGGTGAATGACCTGGGGCAGGTTGTGATGGAAAGCCGCCGGGCCGGCGAGATGACCAGCATGGGTCAATCGGTGATGTGGCTGCTGGGGGGCGACGCCGACAGGTTCGAAGTCGGGCCGGTGACTTTCCGGGCCGACGGCGAGCCGATCGTCGAGATCGCCGCGCCGGTCCGGGATGCTGACGGCCAAGTGACGGACTACCTGGCGGCGGTGGTCGAGCTTGACGGCGCGCTGGCCGACGCCGTGAAGGACATCGACCTGGCCGGCCTGGGATATGCCTATATTGTAGACAACCAGGGCCGGCTGATGTCGGATCGTGACGACGGCGTGGCGCGCGGCGCAGAGGGCAACCGCTTTGCCCGGCGGACGAGCGCGACCCTAGAAGCCGTGAGTGCGGCGGCGACGATCTATGTGGGCCTGGACGGCGAGATCGCGGTAGGGCGCGCGGCGGTGCTGGATGTGGCGGAATGGCGCGCCGTGATCGAGATGCCGTTGGCCGGGCTGCTGACGACCGTCGCGCTGCACGTTTTCGTCTTGTTCGTCACGTTTGCCCTCTTGGATGTCGGGCTGTACGCGGTTGTGCGGTTTATCCGGCTCCAGGTTGCGCAGCCGCTGGCGGTGTTCCGGGGCAGCGTCGAGGCGCTGCGCCAGGGCGATTTGTCGCACCGGGTGACGGTGAAAGTCAAGAACGAGTTGGGCATCCTGGCCGGGGCCTTCAACACAATGGCGATCAACTTGCAAGACCTAGTTGCCAACCTGGAGCGGCGCGTGGCCGAGCGCACCCGCGACCTGGCGGCCATCTCGGAGCTTGGGCGCCTGCTTACGGCGCAGCGCGATATGAGCGTCTTGCTGCCTTACGCGGTCCAGGTGATCCAGCGTCACACCGATTTCTACCATGTGCAGATTTTTCTCATCGACGACGACGGCGAATATGCCGTGCTGCGCGCCAGCACCGGCGAGGCCGGCCGCCTGCTGCTGGAAGCCGGGCACCGGCTGGCAGTCGGCTCAGAGAGTGTGATTGGCCGGGTCGCCGAGACCGGCCAATCGGTGATCGCGCTCGATACCGAAGATGCAATGGTCGTGCACCGGCCTAATCCGCTGCTGCCCGATACGCGCTCGGAGATGGCGTTGCCGCTGCGGGTCGGGTCGCGGCTGATGGGAGCGCTCGATGTCCAAAGCCTGGCGCCTAATGCCTTCACCCAGCGGGATGTCGAGCTTTTCCAGACGCTTGCCGACCAGCTTGCCAGCGCCATCGACAATGCTCAGCAGGCGCAGGCGCTTAGCGAACAACTGCGCGCCGCCCGCCAGCTCAACCGTGTGTTGATGGGCGAGGCATATGCCGAGGCGGTGAGCTTGCGCCGCACCGACACCATCGGCTATACGGCTTATGGCGCCGACGTGCGCGAGGACCGGACGTGGACCGAGACGCTACGGCAGGCGGCGCTGGGCGAGATGGTCGTTAAGGAGAGTGCGGAAGGGCGCTTCCTGTCGCTACCGATTGTTACGCGCGGTGGGGCGCCCGTGGGCGCGTTTGAGTTCGAGCTTGACCCGGACGAGTGGCGCGAGGATCTTCCCGATCTGGCCGGGGCGCTGCTGGAGCGCGTGACGGTTTCGCTGGAGACGGCGCGGGTGTTTGAGCAGGCGCAGCGCTTGGCGGCGCGCGAGCAGCAGGTGAACCAAGTCACGGCGCGCCTGCAAGAGAAGACCGAGATCGAGGATCTGTTGGAAGTGGCAGCCGACGAAATCCGGCGCGCGCTCCAGGCGCGGCGCGCGGCTATTCGCGTGGATTTGCACGGTGACGCCGAGTTTAGTCAGTAAACGCGGGAGACAGTATGTCTGAAGCGAAGAACGATAATCAGAGACCGCCGTCACGGGAGTCGGAGGCGTCGCGGCTGCTGGCGCAGTTGCGCCGGTCGCAGATCACGCCGCCGATCGATGTCAATCGGACGACGTATATCAAGCGCTTGTTTTACGTCTTGTTCGGGCTGGCAGCGTTGGCGGTCGTCGTTTACGGCTATATCTACTTCCGGTCGCCGGTGCCGCAGGTGCTCAATATGATGGCGGCGTTCTGGGTGGGAATCGGGCTGACGGTGATCGGCTACCGGTTCGTCGTCCGAGACCGGCTAGACGCGGCGGGCTATATGGTGGTCTTGGCGGTGGTCGTCTCGTATGTGGTCATCGCTCTGTCCCTGTCAGGGATAGGCGGCGCCGTGGTGGTCGGCGGTGTGCTGCTGGTGCTGCTGGTCGGACGCATCCTGATCCCACACCGCTGGCCGGTCTGGATCGGGATAGCGGCGCTGTTGGCCGGATTCTTGGTCGTCGTCGAACTGGGCGCCGAATCCCTGGATCGCTACCCGCTGTCCCGGTCGGCGGAACTGAGTTTTTTGCTGCCGGGGACGGCGCTGGCAGCCGGGCTGTTATTGGCTTTAGAGGTGCTGCGCAGGTTGAGCATCGGCGCGATCCGCAATCGGCTGAGTGTGGCGTTTCTGGGAGTGGTCGTTGCCCCGCTCGGCCTGGTCGTTATTGTGTCGGCGCAGTTGAGCCTGGAAGCCGGCCAAGCGCAGGTCACCCGGCAGCTTGAGTCGGTGGCGGCGCTGAAGGGTGAAGAGATCACGACTTGGATCGGGATGCTCAAGATCGACCTGTCCAACGTGCTTTCGGACCCCGAATCGATCACACAGGTTCAGAACTTGCTTTCCGATTCGTCCCTTCCGGCCAGCCAGTTGTTTGCCTATGACAAGCTCAAAGAGCACTTTTCCCAGACGGTCAGGCGCGCCGAGCGCTTCGACGAATTGTTTTTACTGAACACGGACGGCGAAGTCGTGCTCTCGACCGACCCGATCCAGGAAAACAAGCTTTTTAATACTCAACCGTTCTTCCAGGTGGGGCGCACCGGCGCCTACATCCAGCCGCCGACTTATTACCAGGCGCAGGGCCAAGTGTCGATTGTGTTTTCGGAACCGGTATATAACCAGGAGGGTGTGGTGATCGGTGTGATGGCCGGGCGCGCCGATTTGAAGGCGTTGAACGAGATTATGGTCGAGCAGACCGGCCTGGGCAGCACCGGCGAAACCTACCTGGTGGGCGCAAACAAAGCGCTGCTGACCGAATCGCGCTTTGGCTTCGACCGGTATCCCGACTGGCGCCAGGGCGACGCCGGCGTCTATATCGATACCGAGATGGTGAGCCGGGCGTTGGAGGCAAAGGACCGGGGCACCGGCATTTACCGGAGCTACCGGGGTGCGGATGTGATCGGAGTCTACCGCTGGGTGTCGCAGTTTTGGGTTGTGCTGGTCGCGGAGCAGGAGCTTAGTGAGGCGCTGGCGCCGACGAGCCAGATGCGCGATGTGAACCTGCTGCTCACGCTTGGCGCAGCCGGTGTGGCGATCCTGGCTTCGTTGCTGGTTACGCGCGGTATTGCCAACCCGCTCGGCGAGCTTGTGCGGACCGCGACGCGAATCGCCGGCGGTGAATTAGATGTGACGGCCAGGGTGGCGCGGCAGGATGAGATCGGTGAGCTGGCGCAGGCGTTCAATATTATGACGGCGCGACTGCACGATTTGATCGACAACCTGGAGCGCCGCGTGGAAGAGCGCACCAGCGACCTGGAGATTACCGCCGAGTTGGGCCGTATGGTGACCGGTATGCGCGACCTGGATACGCTGCTGCCTTATGCCGTGAATCTCATCCAGCAGCGCACCGGGCACTATCATGTGCAGATTTTCTTGCTGGACGAGGTGAACGAGTACGCGGTGCTGCGCGCCAGCACCGGCGAGGCCGGGCGGCGTTTGCTGGAGGCCGGGCACCGGCTGGCGGCGGGATCGTCCAGTGTGATCGGGCAGGTGGTCGAGCGTGATCAGCCCTACATCGTGCACGACACGAAAGACCCGACTGCTATGCACCGGCCTAACCCGCTGCTGCCGAACACGCGCTCGGAGATGGCGCTGCCGCTGGCGGTGGGACCGCGGGTGATCGGGGTGCTGGATGTGCAGAGCCTCGCGCCCCATGTATTCGACGAATCGAGTGTGCGGGTCTTCGGGCTGCTGGCCGACCAACTGGCGATTGCCATCGACAACGCGCGGCTGATTCAGCAGTCGGAGGTGCGCCTGCGCGAGATCGACGCGCTCAACCGCCGCCTGATCGGTGAGGTCTGGCGCGACTACTTGCGCCAGCGCGGGGTCGCGGCATTCGGCGCGGTGGCCGATGGACAGCGGGTGACCCGCGACGTTCTATTGACCGATCCTATGGTCGAGGTGCTTGAGAAGACCGAGGTGGTTGTGAAACCGGGTGAGGAAGTGATGACGGTCGCGGTGCCGGTGGCGTTCCGCGATGTGTGTGTGGGCGTGCTGGAGTTTGATGTGGAGGGCGAGGCGCTCAACCCGGAGACGCTGGAATTGGCCCAGGCGCTCGCCGACCGGCTGGCGCTGAACCTGGAGAATGTCCGGCTGTTCGAGCAGTCGCAGCGTCTGGCCCAGCGCGAGCGCCTGGTGAACGAGGTGTCAGGCCGGTTGACCGGCAAAACCGACATGCGTGACCTGCTCCAGACGGCAATCCGTGAACTGGGCCGGGCGCTTCGGCTGCCTGAGACGACGATCCGGCTGGTGGATGTGGGCGAGAACGGCGGCGCGGGCCAGCCCTCGCAGGAGGTGTGAGGTGCAGCGGATTATCCGGCGCGTGAGCATATCGCGGCGTCTGACCCTGGTGTTTGTTGTGGGGGTGGTGCTGGTGGGCGCTTTTGGGGTTTTCTATGGGTATGGGCTAAATCGCACGCTTGCCCGGCTGGACGATCTGGTAAACGAATACCTGGGTACGCAGCTTGAGATGCACGAGTTGTCGGAGTTGTTCCGGGGCATCCACAGAAAGCTGGAGGAATACCAGCTTAACAACGTACTGCCTACCGGCGCGGAGGGTGAGATTCTGGTCGAGATGGCGGAGGCGGTGTACCGGCAGGCTTTGCAGGTCCGCGAGATCGGCCAGAATGAACAACTGGACTCGTTGGTCGATACGGCGGCGAAGTATCGTGACCTGCTCCAGGACTTGGTGACCAGCGCACAGAACGAGAGCCGTTTTAACCCTGGCCCAAAGCTGCACACGGTACAGACCCAGTTGCTCACGCTCGAGCATGATATTGACATCGTGAGCCGGGCCGTTGACCAGGCATACCGCGACGAGAACCGGGGTTTCGTAGAGCAGAGTATGCCGATCGAATATGGGCTGTGGGTGGCCGGCGCGATGCTGGTGCTGGCGATGGTCGTAGCCTTCCACCTTTTGATGACCAGTCTGACCGCCCCGCTCAAGAGCATGGAGCACGAGGCGCAGGTGATCGCCGGGGGCGATTTGACCCGGCGCGTCGCGGCGGAGGGGCGCGACGAGATCACGGCGCTGGCGGTAGCTTTTAACGAGATGGCCGACCGGATTGTCGAATTGGTGGGATCGCTGGAGGCGCGGGTGACCGAGCGCACCCGCGCGCTCGAAACGGTGGCGGAGGTAGGGCGCGAGACGGCCGGCCTGCGTGACCTGGATCGGCTGTTCGGGCGGGTGGTCAGCCTGGCGCGCGACCGTCTGGGCTTCTACCATGCCCAGATTTTTCTCCTGGACGATGTGGACGCTTACGCGATGCTGCGCGCCAGCACTGGCGATATGGGGCGCTATCTGCTGGCGCAGGGGCATAAGGTCCGGGTCGGTTCGCCGACGCCGGTCGGTCACGCCGCCGCCGCCGGCCAGGCGGTTATCGCCACCGAAGAGACCGCGTTGACCACCGGCCTCAAACCCGACCCTACGATGCCGGAGACGCGGGCACAGATCGCGCTACCGTTGCGTGTTGAGAAGAAGATACTAGGTGTGCTGGATTTGCACAGCCGCGATGCCGAGCCTTGCGATGAGCAAGCGATGAATATCTTCGAGACCCTGGCCGACCAGCTCGCCGCTGCCATTACCGTCATCCGCTTGCAGGCCCGTGCCGAGGGCCAGGAGCGTGAGCTTGAGCGTCTGCGCAGCCAGCTTGCGCGCCGGGAGTGGGGTGAGTTCATAGATACCTACGCGCCGGAGGGCGAACTGAGCTATCGCTATAACCTGAGCGATGTGATTCCGGTTCGTGCGGACGCTTTGACGGGCAGTGCAGAGATCAGCATCCCGGTGCGGTTGGGCAGCGGCGAGGTCGTCGGCGTGTTGCAGGCTTCGCGCCCGGAGCAGACGTTTAGCGCTGATGAGACTGCTGTGGTGCAGGCGGTGGCCGAGCGCTTGGGCTTGGCGATTGAAAACGCACGGCTGTTTCAGAACACCCAGGCCGCACTGCGAGAGAACGCGCAGTTGTATGAGGGGAGCGCGCGCATCAATGCGGCGCAGGCTTTTGACGAGATTCTGGAGGCGCTGCGCCAGGGTTCGGTGGTAGGGAGCGCCGATGCTGCGGCCCTGGCGCTCTTCGACCGCCCGTGGGTGGGCGATGCGGCGCCGGACTGGGTGGAGATGGTCGCGTTCTGGGCGCGCCCCGGCGTGACGCTGCGTCCCGGCGACCATCGCTATACCATAGCCGATTTCCCGTCGATGAGCGCATTGCCGCGCGACGCGGTCTATGTGATAGAAGATATCGAAACGCACCCGGCGTTGGATGCGAGGCTGCGCGCGCTTTACCGTCAGGCGTTTGAGGTGCGGGGCGTGCTCTTTGCTCCGCTGACGGTGGGCGGGCGGTGGATCGGTTGGGTGAACGTGATGCGCTACGAGCCGACGGCGTATACCGGCGCCGAACTCCGGCGCCTGGAGGCGCTGTGTGCGCAGGCGGCGGTCTCGATCCAAAGCCAGCTTCGTTTGCAGGAGACGCAGAAACGCGCCGAGCGCGAGCGGGTGCTGCGCGCCATCTCGGACCGGATGCAGAGCGCCATCGACATGGACGAGTTGATGCGCATCACTGCCGAGGAGCTCAACCGCGCGTTGGAAGGGTCGCAAACCCTGGTGCATATGGGCGATGCGGCGGCGCTGCTGAACGGGCAGGACGGCGTTAGAGGGGTGAAGTAAAGGATGCAGACACAGGTACGTTGGCGGTTCTGGCAGGCGCGCACGATCCGCGCCAAGCTGCTGATCGGGTTTATTGCGCTCGGCGTGATGTTGATGCTGGTGGTCGGCGCGATAGCGTATATCGGTGTGCGCAGCGCTTTGCAGATGCAAACCCTCGCCAGCTTGGTGGCCGTGCGCGCGGACCGCGCCGCCGCCCTGGAGCAGTGGTCCGGCGAACGCCGCCTCGATATCGAAACCCTGGCAGCCGATGTGCTGCTCCGCCAGTATGTGCGGGAGCTGCAAGGGGCCGTCAAGCGCGACGCCAGCCTGGGCGAGACGATGGCGGCTAGGCTGGACACACTCCGTGGGCGCTATCTGGACAAGCCGCAGTTGATCGACGCCGACGACGGCTCAGCCTACAGTCGCTCGCACCGGGTACTTTATCCGATTTTGCGCGCCTACCTCGACCGCCACGGATATTATGATGTCTTTATCGTCTCGCCCGACGGCGATGTTTTGTTCACGGTGGTCAAAGAGGATGATTTCGGCACCAACTTGGTCGATGGTCCTTACTACGATACCAACATCGCGCAGGCTTTCGAATATATCCGGCAGACCAAGCGGGCCTCGGTCATGACCGACTTCGAGTATTACCAGCCATCTGATGGGCCGGCAGCGTTCATTGGAGCGCCGATTATCGACGGCACCCAGTTTGTCGGCGTGTTGATTTTCCAGGTACCCGCCAATGCCCTTAATGAAATTCTTAATGGGCGTGAGGGCCTGGGCGAGACCGACGAGACCTATGTGGTGGGCGACGATGGGCTGTTCCGCAACGATTCGCGCTTCCGGACGCCGGATATGCCCAGTACGATTCTGAATCCCGATTATAAAGTCGATACGGTCGCCAGCCTTTCGGCTTTTAGCGAAGGTCATGCCGGTGCTGCCCTCATCACCGATTACCGGGGTGTGCCGGTGTTAAGTGCATGGCAGCCGGTCGTGTTGCAACCGCCTGATCGCAGCGCCGGGGTCACATGGGCGCTCATCGCCGAGATCGACCAGGCCGAGGCATTCCGGCCGGCGCAGAACTTGCTCGTCGGGCTGGCGCTGGTGGACGGTGTGGTGCTGGCGGTGCTGGTCGGTGCGACGGTCCTGGTGAACCGTCAGATTACCCGGTCTCTCCACCAGTTGACGCAGGTAGCGTCGCGCGTCGCTGCGGGTGATTTTTCGCAGCAGGTGGAGGTGGTCACGCAGGATGAAATCGGGGCATTGGCCGGCGCGCTTAACCAGATGGCGGGCGAGCTACGCATGTCGATTGTTGCGCTGGAAGCGCGCGTAGCCGAGCGCACCCACAGCTTGCAGGCCGCCGCCGAGGTCTCGCGCGCTACGACGCTGATCCTAGACCCGCAGGAGTTGATGTACCGGGTGGTAGACATGGTGCGCGAGCGATTCGGCCTTTATTATGTCGGCGTGTTCCTGGTTGATGAGGCGGGGCGTTATGCGGTTTTGCAGGCCGGGACGGGCCAGGCCGGGCAGCAAATGATTGTGCAGGGCTACAAGCTGGAGGTGGGCGGCGCGTCGCTGATTGGGCAGGCGGTCGCCAAGGCGGATGCGCTGGTCGAGCGTGATATCGGCCAGGACAAGCTCCATTTCCGCAATCCCTTGCTGCCCAAAACGCGCGCCGAGATGGCGCTGCCGCTGCGCTCGCGCGGGCGCGTAATCGGGGCAATGACGATCCAGGGCGAGGATGTGGCCGCGTTCGACGAGGTGAATGTCCAGGTGATGCAGACGATGGCCGACCAGGTGGCTGCTGCGATTGACAATGCGCGGCTGTTCGCCGCCACCGAGGCTGCGCTTGCTCGAGCCGAGGCCGAGCGCCCGGCGGACGGCGCGCGCCCGGCGTGGCGCCAGACCGACCAGGTGATGCGCTATGAGGCGCGCCAGCCGGGTGTGCCGCCGCGCGGTGTGATCGAGCCGGCGGAAATCAAGCAGGCTTTGGAAGATCAACGGGTGGTCGCGATCCGTGACCCCGGCGCCGAACATGTCGCGCTGGTGGGGCCGGTGATGCTGCATGGCGAGGTGATCGGCGCGCTGGGTGTGTATGACCAGAACCACACGCGGAAGTGGACGGACGACGAGATTGCGTTGTTCGAGGATATCCTGGGGCGGATGGCACTGGTGGCCGAGAACCGCCAACTGCTCTTACAGACCCGTGCACGCGCCGAGCGCGAGCAAACGCTGCGCGAGATTTCCGATAAGATGCAGCAAGCGCGCGATGTACAAGCGCTGATGCGGGTGACCGCCGAGATGCTCACCGATGTCCTCAAAGGCTCGCGGGCGTATGTGCATCTAGGCGCGGCGCTCGATGAAGAAAATGAAAATGACGATGAAGTTAAAAACGACAAGGACGAAACCGGTTTAGAAGGTTAGAGACTTATGGCATCACAATCGCTTGAGCGCAGACGCCGCCGTTTCTGGCGCCCCGCCGATTGGTCTATCGAGGCCAAGGTGTTGGTGGGCGTCGTGTCGATGGTCGTGATTGCGTTGATTTGCGCCGGTCTTCTCAATAGTGCGCGGGCAGTCGCCGGGTTTAGCGCCTCTATCGGCTTGCACTTCGAGGAGTTGGCCGGCTCGCAGATCAATTACCTGGCCGATATGCTCGCCGAGCAGCTATCGGTGGTGCGCGGGATCGCGCTTGTTGATGGCATCCAACGCGCCGTTGAGCAGGAGAATAATCTCTACACTGCCGGGCCGGATGTCATCAAGATGGACCTGGAGACGATGGAAGCGCAGTGGCAAGAAAGGGACGACGACGCGAGCCTGGTTCAGAAGGTCATTGATCCAGAGCGCAATGCCACCACCGCCCAACTGCTCCAGTACCAGCAGAGCTTCCCGGACCACGTGGAAATCTTGGTGACCGACAAGTTCGGTGCGCTGGTCGCCGCCACCGACCGCCCGGCGCATTATTACTATGCCGATGCGGATTGGTGGTTGAAGACGTATAAAGACGGCAAGGGGGCGCTTTACCTAGACAGCGCCGTGCCGGAATCCGGCGGCGCGTATACCGACTTGAAGATCGCGGTACCGATTTACAGCGCCGGCCGCGCGGTTGTGGGGGTGGTGCAGAGCACTTTTCGCCTGGATAGCGTCGCGCTGGCCGTGACGCAGCTTCAGGTTGGCCGGACCGGAGGCGCGGCGCTGGCGCGCCAGGGTGGTGTCATCCTGGCCGAGAAGGACCTGAACCGGGTGGGGACGATGCTGCCCCAAACCTGGTATGGAGCGACGTACCAGGCGGCCAAGCAGGGATCCGCCCAACTACTCGACTATACCGGTGAACCGGTGGTGGTGGGTTATGCTACCATCGATACCGCCATGATCGAGCATGCGGAGGAGCGCCGGGTGATCCACGGCCTGGACTGGGTGCTTTATGTGTACCAGCCGCAGGTCGAAGCTCATGAGTTGATCGAAAATGTGCGCCAGACATCGATTATTGTTACGGTGCTGTTTGGCTTGTTCGCCGCGGCGGTGTCGTTGTTTCTATCCCGCGTAATTGTTTCGCCGATTTCGCGCTTACTGGCGGTCGCGCGCCAGTTCGCCGCCGGGGATATGCGCGCCCGCGCTTTGGTGAATCGCGGCGATGAAACCGGCGAGATGGCGGAGGTGTTCAACCTGCTGGCCGATAAAGTGGTGGAGTCGTTGGGGATGTTGGAGCAGCGCGTTGCGGCGCGCACGCGCGGCTTGCTGACGGCGGCCCAGGTCTCGCAGGCGACGACCGGCGTCGCCGACCCGCTGTTTTTGATGCAGCAGGTCGTCGAGATGACCCGCGACCACCTGGGTCTGTATTATGTGGGGCTGTTCTTGCTCGACGATTTGCGCCGGTTCGCCGTGCTGCGCGCCGGCACCGGCGAGGCCGGCCGGCGTATGTTGGCGGATGGGCACCGGTTGGAGGTGGGCGGTACGTCGATGATCGGCCAGTGCACGGCGCAGAACCGGCCTGTGACGACCGTCGATGTGCGGCAGGAGCGGATTCACTTTAAAAACCCTCACCTGCCCGATACGCGCTCCGAATTGGCGCTGCCGCTGCGGGCGCGCGGCGAGGTGATCGGTGCGATGACGGTGCAGAGCACGCAGCCGGGCGCTTTCGACGACGAGGACGTAGCGGTTTTGCAGACGATTGCCGACCAAGTGGCCGGCGCGATCCGGGGGGCCGAGCTTTTCGCCGAGACCCAGGAAGCGCTGCGCCAGACCAGGGCAGCGCTGGCCGAGGCGCAGGCCGCCGAACGGCGTCTGTTGCGCGAGGCATGGGAGGAGTATCCCAAGACTGCCGAGGCGACGATGTCTTGTTACGTGGGGGACTTCGACGCGCCGGCCCAGACGGAGATTCGGCAGGCGATAGCCTCCCGGCAGCGCCTGGCGATGCCGGGCGACGGCGGCCATGCGGCGCTCGTAGCGCCGATTACGGTGGCCGGGATGCCGGTCGGCGCGCTGGGTGTCCACGCCGACCGGTCGCGTCACTGGACGGAGGACGAGGTACTGCTGTTCGAAGCGGTGGCCGAGCGGCTGGCGCTGGCGGTGGAGAACCGCCGGCTGGATGAGCAGACGCAGCGCGCGTTGGCCGAGAACGAGGCGCTTTATGTCGGCAGCGGCCAGGTGGTGCGCGCGACCACCGTCGATGAGGTGTTGCATGCCCTGGTGGTCTCGACCGCCTTGCAGCGCTTGGACAGCGCCAGCATCCTACTGTTTAACCGCCCGTGGGTCGAGACACGCCCTGAAACCGTGTCGCTTGCGGCGCTCTGGCAGCGCTCCGGCGGCCCGGCGATCCCGATTGGCGCTGACCTTGATCTTGCCCAGTTCCCGATGGTGGATTTGTTCGCGCCCGATAAGCCGTTTGTCGTCGAAGATATCGCTGCCGATGAACGGGTCGATGCTCAGGTGCGTGAATACCTGCACCGGCAAATGGGACTCCGGAGCGTGGCGCTCTTCCCGATTGTGGTCAATGAGCAATGGGTAGGGCTGGTCAGCGGGCAGTCCGCCGAAGCGGTAGCGTTGAGCGAGATGGAGGTGCGCCGCATCGTCAGCCTGACCGATCAGGCCGGCACCGTGATCGAGAACCGGCGTCTGCTGCAACAGACCGAGGTAGCCTTGCAGGAGACCTCCGCGCTGTACAGCGCCAGCGGCCTGATTAACCGGGCCACGACGCCGGACGAGGTGCTGCACGCCATGCTGGAGGGCATCGGCCTGCCGGGCCTGGCGCATGCCATGATTTGGCTCTACGACCGCGCCTGGTCAGATAACGCGATGCCCCAATACCAGGAGGTCGTCGCCGCCTGGGGTGTGCGCGCCGGGCAGCCGGCTGTGGAGGTGGGGATGCGGATGCGGCTGGAGGACTTCCCGGTCATGGCGCACCTGGGGCGCGACGTGCCGCTCCTGGTCGGTGATTTGGAGAATCCGCCGCGCTACCTGGCGCCGGAGGGGGTGCTCTTCTTGAGGGAAACGCTCCAGGCGCGCGGGGTGGCGTTTGTGCCGTTGGTGGCCGGCGAACAGTGGATCGGCAACTTCAACCTCAACACGAGCCAGCCGGTCGAGTTTGGCGATACCCTGCTCCGGCGGTTGACTGCGCTGGCCGGGCAGGCGGCGGTAGCAATCGAGGCGATCCGGCGTCTGAAACAGACCCAGGAGTCTTTGAAAGAAACCGAGTCGCTTTACCAAGCGAGCGCCCAGATCAATACGGCTACTACACTCGACGAGGTATTGGGGGCGATGCTCGCCGGCGTCGAGTTTCCGTTTGCCAGCCGCGCGATGATCGCGCTGTTTAACCGCCCGTGGTTAGGCCACGACATGCCCGAATACTTCGACAGCGCGGCGGCGTGGGATGAGCGTGACGACGATCCGGTTGTGCAGGCGGGGATGCGTTTCAGCATGGACCAGTCGATCATCGGCCTGCTGCTCAAGCCGGACGAGCCGCTCGTCATCGGAGACGTGGATGCCGATCACCGGCTTGATGCGGCGACGCGCACCCAGTACAAGACGTTTTTCCAGGCTAAGAGCGCGCTCTTCGTACCGTTGGTCGCCGCCGGCCAGTGGATCGGTACGTTTAACCTGATGATGAGCCGGGCGGTCGCCTTCGACGAGACGTACCGGCGCCGTGTGATGACGATGGCCGGGCAGGCGGCGGTGGCGATCCAGGCGATCAACCGGCTGCAACAAACCCAGACCGCGCTGGCCGAAACCCGCACGCTCTACGACGGCAGCGCGCGCATCAACGCCGCCGGGACGGCATCCGAGATCTTGGATGCGCTGCGCCAGAGCACCTTCCTGGGCCAGGCCGACGGCACCGCCATCACGTTGTTCGACCGGCCCTGGGCGGGCGGCGACATGCCCGACTCTGGATATGTGATGGCGTCATGGCACGTCGATGAGTCGGGCGGCTTGCTGCGCACCGGCCAAACCGTCCCGATGAGCGTTTTCCCCAGCGTGCACGTCCTCCGTCCCGATGAGCCGCTGGTCATGAGAGATGTGGCGACCGATGCCCGATTGGATGAAGCCTCGCGTGCGGTGACCTTGCAGGCGAATATTCGGAGTTCGGTGATCGCGCCCCTGGTGGCGGGCGGTCAGTGGATCGGGCTGGTGACGGCAGGGATGCGCGAGGCGACCGACATCCCGGAGGCCGGGGTGCGCCGGCTGATGGCGCTGGCCGGACAGGCGGCGGTGGCGCTTCAAAGCCAACTACGCTTCCAGGCGACGCAGAACGCGCTGCGCGAGGCCCAGGCGCTTTACCAGTTTACCGAGGTCGTCAGCGGCGTGACAGATTTGCAGCTCGTCTACGGCGCGATTACGCGCGCATTGGTGGAGGAGTTGGGCTATGCCGATTCTTGGATTGCTGTGTTGGACGAGGATGCGCAGACGCTCCAAGGCGTGGCGGGCGCGGGGGTCAATGCAACCGACGCGACGATCTTTACCACGACGCCGCTTAGCGACACACGCAACCCTGCCGTGATCGCGGTAAAGGAGCGCCGGACCGTCACGCTGAACGACGCCGGCACCAATACCGATATCACCGGCTTGCTGCCGTCGCTGAAGGCGCTTATGGGCAAGATCATCGAGGCGCCGGTCTTCGTCAGCAGCCGGGTCGCCGGGGTCATCGCTGCAACCCGCCCGCCCCATGCGCCGGACATCACCGAGCGCGACGCGCAGTTGTTCCAAGCGGTCGTTACTCAGGCGTCGGTCGCCATCCAGCGCGCCCAGTTGTTCGAGCAGACCCAGGCTACCCTGGCCGAGACGCGCGCGCTCTACGAAGGCGCTGAGTTGATTAACCGGGCCGGGACGTTCCGGCAGGTGTTGGAAGCGCTGCGCCAGAGCACTGTCGTAGGCGAGCGCGAGTCGGTTGCCATCCAGCTCTTTAACCATCCGTGGGTGAGCGATGACGCGCCGGAGTGGTTCCAGCCGGCGGCTTACTGGCACGAAGGCCAGTTCCTCGACGTACCGGAGCGCTTCGCAATGGGGATGCTGCCCAATGTGGCGCGGCTGCGCGAGGAAGAGATTTTTATCAGCAACGACGCGGCCGGCGATGCGCGCATCGGCCCGGCATACCGGCAGTTGCTCACCTTTAATTGTGCGCTGATCGTCAAGCTGGTGATCGGCGCGGAGTGGGTGGGCTTTGTGGAGGTGAACAGTCCCCGGCCCTTTGCGCCGGCCGAGCACGAGGCGCGGCAACTGCTGACGATGACCGCGCAGGCGGCGGTGGCGCTGCGCAGCCAGCAGCTTTATCGCCAGACTCAGGCGAACCTGGCGCTTAACCAGAGTCTCTATAACGCTGGCCGCCGTATCAACGAGGCCGCCGACCTGCCGGCGATTGTGGCGGCGGCGCTGGAAGAGGTGCCGGTGGCCGGGATCAACCGGGCGGTGTTGGCGCTCTTCGAGCCGGGCGGCGGCAGTGAGCCAGGGACGATGATCGTGGCGGCGAACTGGTACAGCGGTGCGGGCACACCGCCAGCGCCGCCTGGCACGCAGTATTCATCACAGACGTTCCCGCTGTTCCACCGTCTGCTTAGCCCAGACCCGCTGTTCTTTGCCGATATCCGCCACGACGCGCGCATCGACACCGGGTCGCGCGCGGTGTTCGCCGGGCAGAATATCTGTGCGGCAGCGGTGCTGCCGCTGTGGGTGGGGGTGCGCCAACTGGGGATTTTGATGCTGCAAAGCGAGGAAGAGCACGAGTTTACCGACGAGGAAATGCAGCCTTATCTCTCGCTGGCGCGGCAGATGGCGACCCGTATCGATAACCAGAACCTCTTCGAACAGACCCAGGCCACGCTGGCTGAGACGCGCGCGCTCTACGACGGCAGCGCGCGCATCAACGCGGCCCGGTCATTCGACGGCATCTTAGATGCCATCCGGCACAGCACGTTGATCGGGCAGATGGACATGGCCGGCTTGGCGCTGTTTAACCGGCCTTCGATTGACGACCGGGTGCCAGAACAGATTATCCCGGTGGCGATGTGGGGTACGGACGAGGTTGCGCAGTCCAGGATGTTGAACCGGCCCATGGATCTGAGCGACTATTCCTTTGTGCAGGCCGCTTCACGCGACGAGCCGCTTTATGCCTGTGATGTGGCATCTGACCCACGTATGGACGCCAAGACACGCGCGGCCTACGAGCGCATCGGTGCGCGCAGTGTGATCTTTATCCCGCTGGTGGCCGGCGGGCAGTGGATCGGCTATATCAACGCTTTTAACGACCAGCCCACCGAATATGATGAGATGGATCTGCGGCGTTTGATGACGATCGGCTCGCAGGCGGCCATCGCCGTGCAAAGTCTCTTGAGCCAGCAGCAGACCGAGGAGGTCTTGCAAGAGACCTCGGTGCTGTATAAGGCCAGCCAGGCGCTCGTGACGGCGAGCAGCACGCAGGGCTTGCTCGACGCGGTAGCCGGCTACGGGCTTGAGGCGGGCGCGCAGGCGGTGATGCTGGTGTACCTGGAACTGGGCGAAGCCGGCCGGCCTGAATGGGGGCACGTGATGGCGCAGAGCGACACCGGCGAGCGCGAGATGAGCAATATGGTCGGCGCACGTTTTGCGCTGGCGGACTATCCGTTTGCGGATATCTGGTTGGAAGACTCTGATAACCCCATGCTCGTCGGGGATGTGACCCGCAATACTCAGATGACCGGGGCGGCGCTGGAGAGCCTACGGCGCCAGAACGTGCGCGCGACGGTGGTTTTGCCGCTGCGCTCCGGCGGGCGCTGGATCGGTGTGGTGATCTACAATTGGGCGGAGCCGCAGAACTTCACCGAGCGCGACGAGCGCATCTATCGCACGCTGCGCGACCAAGCTGCGGTCGCCATCGACGGGCGGCGCTTGCAGCAGGAGACCGAGGCGCGCGCGCTGCGTGAGCGCACGCTGCGCCAGATCACCTCGCGGGTGCGCGGCGCGACCGACCCCGATGCTATTGTGCGCGCGGCGGTGCGCGAACTGGGCGCGGCGTTGGGACGGCCTACGTTTGTCCGTCTGGGCAGCGCTGCCGAGCTTGCCTGCTCACAGCCTGCCAATGGCGATGGGAAACACGGCGCTGAGGCCGGCGTCGATCAACAAACCGAGCAAGGAGGCGAGTAGAATGCCAACACTCGCATCAATTATTCGAGAACGCCTGGACGATCTGACCGAAGCCTGCGCTAAAGAACTGGCGCAGCCGGACCGGCTGGATGTAGCGCGCGGCGCCCTGGCTTGGGTCGCCGACAGCCTGGAGAGCGGCGCGGCGGCGTCGGTTGATGCGATCCCGGCGACCGTGCAAACCTTCGACGCGCTGGAGACGGTCTTGCAGCCGTTGGCGCCGACGGTCGAAGATGTGGCCTTGCTCTACCGGGCGCTGCGCGCCGGCGCCGTCGAAGCCGCACGGCGCGCTTCTGAAGCGAAGCTGGCGGGGCTGATTGAGGGCGCAGCGCGCTCCCGCGTGTTTTTCGAGCGCTCCGCCAACGCAATTCTGATGCTGGAAGGTGGGCGTTTCGTCGAGATGAACCAGGCGGCGCTGGCGATGCTGGGCGCCGACTCGAAGGCGCAGGTCATCGACAGGTCGCTGGATACGTTCTCGCCGGAATGCCAGCCGGACGGCCAACGCTCGCCGGAGAAGGCGCAGGCGATGATCCAGGCTGCGCTGGAACAGGGCACGCACCGCTTCGAATGGGTGTGCCGCCGGCTGGATGGCGAGGAGTTCTGGGCGGAGGTGACGCTGACGGCGGTCGAGGTGGAGGGCCGGCCGATTCTCCACATGGTGTGGTGCGATATCACCGAGCACAAGCGCGCCGAGCAGCGCCTGAAGGACTCCGAGGATGAGTTCCGCACGCTGTACGAGGCGACCGGCGATGCGGTGATGCTGCTGGACGGGGAAGGATTCTTCGCCTGCAACCCGGCTACACTGCGGGTGTTCGGCTGTGAGCGTTACGACCAGTTCATCGGCAAGCACCCGTCGGCGTTTTCGCCGCAGTACCAGCCGGGCGGCGAGGATTCGCTCAGTTTAGCCGCCGAGCGGATTAACACCGCATTGGAAGAGGGACAATGCCTGTTCGAGTGGCGTCACAGCCGGCTGGACGGGACCGAGTTCCCCGCCGAAGTGCTGCTGACCGCCATGACCCTGCGCGGACGCCGGGTCGTGCAAGCGGTGGTGCGCGATATCACCGGGCGCGTGCAGGCCGAGGCGGCGCTGCGCGAGGCAAACGCGCAGTTCCGCGCCACGCTCAGCACGCTGCCTGATCTGCTGTTCGAGATGGACTGCGAAGGGCGCTTCCGCCAGACCTATGCCACCGATCCCGGACGGTTACTCGCGCCGCCGGAGTCCTTTCTGGGCAAGACGGTCACGGAGGTTATGCCGCCGTCCGCCGCCGAGACGATCATGGCTGCCATCGCGCGCGCGATTGATACGAAGCGCGACACCGGCGCGGTCTATTCGCTGGAGGGGCCGGGGGGCGCCGAGTGGTACGAGCTTTCGATTGCCATGAAAGAGGCGCCCGACGACTCGGATATCCGGTTCATTATCCTGATCCGCGATGTCACCGAACGTGTGCAGGCGCGCCAGGAGATCGACGAGCAGCGCGAATTCCTGCGCCAAGTGATCGACAGCAGCCCTTACTTCATCTTCGTGCGCGACCGCGAAGGGCGCTTCTTGCTGGCGAACCAGGCGCTTGCTTCGGCTTATGGCACGACCAGCGCCGAAATCACCGGCAAGACCGACGCCGATTTCAGACCGGACGCCGGTTTCCTGGCGCGCATCGCCCAGGAAGACCGGGAGGTGATGGAAACCCGGCAAGTGAGGGTTGTCCCGGAGGAGTTAATTACCTATCCCGACGGCAAAACGCGCTGGATGCAAACGGTCAAGCGCCCGTTGATCGACGCCGATGGTGTGGCGCGCCGGGTGTTGGGCCTTTCGGTAGACATCACCGACCGCAAAGAATTAGAGTTAGCGCAGGTGCGGCGCGCCCAGTTGTATGGGCAGTTCAGCAACCTGCTGGTGAGACTGCTGTCGCCGATGCCGCTAACCGCCAAGTTAGGCAAGGTGACCGACTGGATTGTCGAGCAGATGGGGGTCGCTTTCTGCCGCATCTGGACGGTTCAGCGGGAGGATGGGCAGAAGTTTTTGTACCTCCAGGCCGGTTCGGGGCAGGAGCAGCCGGACGAGGGCGAGCTTGGCCGGATCCCGTTGGGGGTTTCGATTATCGGGGAGATCGCGGCGGGCAGCGAGGCGCGTTTCCTGACCAACGACTTGAGCGACCCGGCGCACGAAGAAGACTTTGCGTGGGCGCGCGCGCTTGGGCTGGAGTCCTTCGCCGGTTACAAGCTCAACACGCCGGACGGCGAGGTATTGGGCGTCTTTGCGCTGTTCGGCAAGCAGCCCTTCGCGCCGGAAGATGATGCTTTCCTGGAGAGTATGGCGGGCGCGACCTCGCTGGTGATCCGCACGGCGGTGCTGGAGGAGGAGAGCACCCGGCTGGCGAAGGCGCGCGAGGAAGATTTGCAGCGCTTGGCGCAGCGCCGCGCGGTGCAGGTGCGCATCAGCACCGAGGTGGCGCAGGAAATCGCGGCGGCTACCGATATCGCGACGCTTTACGAGCGCGTCGTGACTCTGGTCAAGGAGCGCTTCAATTACTACCATGCGCAAATCTTCCGCTACGAACCGGCGCAAAACGCGATGGTGCTGATGACCGGCTACGGCGAGCCGGGTGCGCGTATGTTGGCGCGGCATCATAGAGTAGAAATAGGAACCGGCATTGTGGGGACTTCGCTGGCGACCGGCGGCCCGGTGCTGGCGAGCGACGTCCGTGAAGACCCCTACTGGATACCGAACCCTGACCTGCCGGAGACGCGCGGCGAGCTGGCGGTGCCGATTAAGTGGCGCGGCGAGGTGCTGGGCATCCTGGATGTGCAGAGCAACGTCGCCGGCGCGCTGACCCAGGAAGATTGGGTTTTGCTGGAAGGGTTGTGCGGCCAGATTGCCATCGCCATCAATGCGATGCGGTTGCTGGAAGAGGCGAACATCTTCCGCCAGTTTGCGGAAGCCTCCGGCCAGGGCCTGGGTATGGCCGATCTGGAAGGCAGTTTCATCTACGTCAACCCGACTCTGACGCGCTTCCTCGGCGCCGAGAGCGCAGACAGGTTGATAGGCGAGAAGGTCTATAGCTTCTTCCCCGAAGACGTCGCGCGGTCGGTCCGGGGTGAGATCATGACCATCGTCCGGGAGCAGGGCCAGTGGTCGGGCGAACTGCCGTGTGTGGCGCTCGACGGCAGCGTGCTGGATACGATCCAGAACATCTTTACGATCTACGACGAGCGCGGCCAGCCGCAGTACCTGGCGAATGCCATTACCGATATCACGGCGCGCAAGCAGGCCGAGGAGTCGTTCCGGCTGTTCCGCCGCTTGGCCGATGCGTCGGGGCAAGGTCTGGGCATGGCGACGCTGGAAGGGATCATTATTTATGCGAATCCCACGCTCTCCGGGCTGCTGGACGAGACCAGCCCGGATGCGATGCTCAACAAGCCGCTTGGGGACTATTACCCGGATGCGCTCCGCCGGCGCCTCCCGACCGAGATTCTGCCGACGGTGATGGCAGAAGGGCAGTGGACGGGCGAGTTGGCCCTGGTCTCTCGAACCGGCAGGATCATCCCGACAATCGAGAATTTCTTCTTGATCCGGGACGAGGATAATAATCCGCTTTACCTGGCCGATATCGTCACCGATATCACGGCGCAGAAGGACGCCGAGGCCGAGATGGAGGAGCGCCTGCGCGAACTGGATGCGCTTTACCGCGCGATGAGCCAGGAAGGCTGGCAGAGCTATCGTGAGGTGAAGACTCTGCCGCCCGGCTACCTGTTCGAACACCGCGAATTGAAATCCGCCGAGGGTCTCTGGCTGCCGGAGATGGAGCAGGCGACCCGGCAGAACGCGTTGGTAGCGCCCGGCGTCGAGGGCGGAAACGGCGCGACGGTAGCGCCGCTGTCGCTGCGCGGCGGCGAAGTGATCGGCGCGCTGGGTGTGTATAACGACCCGCTCAACCCGCTCTCGTCCGAGGACTTGGCGCTGATCCGCGAAGTGTCGGACCAGGTGGCGCAGGCGCTTGAGGCGGCGCGCCTGTTCGAGCAGACGCAGATCAGCCTGGCCGAGACCGACCTGCTGTACCGGACCAGCCGGATCATCGGCAATGCGCAGACCATCGAGACTATCTTGGAGGGCGCCGCCGAGCTTGCGACCTTCATGCAGATGGGTTATGTCGGTCTGCACGTCTTCACCCGGCGCAGCGCAGACGGTACGCCGGCGCTGATGGATGTCTATAGCCTCCGGTTGGGAGGCGAAACGCAGTCGGTGCGCCGGTTCGAAGGGATTGCGTTTGACGACGAAATGCGTGTGATGTTGTTGGCTTCTAGCCTGGATGATCTCATCCTCTACGTCGATATCGAGAACCTGGACATTGAGATGCCCAGCCGCATCCGCGCGAATCTGCGCGCCTCCGGCAACCGGGGCGGGGTCTCGGCGCGGCTGAGCGCGCGCGGCCAGGTAACGGGGATACTGACCTTTGCTTCTGTCGCGCCGCTGGATGAGTTCTCCGAGCGCGATAAGCGCCTGGTGACCACCGTGGCTGACCAGGCGTCGGTCGCGCTGGACAACATCCAACTGCTCCGCCAGACCGAGGCGTCGTTGGAGGAGACCGCTGCACTCTATCGCACCAGTTCGGCGCTGGCTTCGGCGACGGACACCGATAGTGTGCTTGCGGCCATGCTGGATTATGCCCAGGCGCCGGCGTTCGACCGCGCGCTGGTGTTGATTATCGAGAACCTGGATGCGCACCCGTCGGAGTGGGTAATCGAGGTGCGCGCGATGTGGGACCGGGCCGGCGACGAGGCGGCCCACCTGGGCAACCGCTTTACGTCCATGCCGGTCCCCTCCGGCGCGGCGAGCAGTGCGCCGCTGGTGGCGGATGACCTCGACGATCCTGACGCCGGCATCGATGATGCGATGCGCGCGATCTTCCGGCAGATGGATGTGCGCTCGGCGGCTATGGTACCCATTGCGACCGGCGGGCGGGTTTTCGGCTGGCTGCTGGTCGGAACAATCGACCGGGTGCATAAATTTGAGGAGCGCGAGGTACAGAACTTCCGCACCGTCGCCGAACAGGCCGCCGTGGTGTTGGATAACCAGCGTCTCATCACCTACTCGACGCGCCGCGCCGAGGAGATGGGCTTCCTGTTCCGGGTCACGCAGGCGGCGACATCCGGCGGCGCCGAGGATCTGGAGGCGGCGCTGGGCGGCGTGGTCGAGGTCATCGACGACTTCTTGCAGGCTTATGAGATCGACATCCTGGTCCCGGTGCCAAATGAAAAGGCGCTGCGCCGGATGGTTTGTACTCACGACACAGACGTAGGGCAGTTGGTGCCGTACCGGGGGACTTCGGTGGGCTGGGTGGCGCGGCACGTCGAGCCGCTCATCATCGAGGATATGGCGTCCGACCGGCGTTTTAACGATTTTGCCGAGGAAACCCGGTCGGCGCTGGTGATCCCGATTGCCGCCGGACGCGAGCTTAGCGGCGTGCTCCAGATTCAGAGCTTGCGGCGCGGCGGCTACGACGACCAGGTTTTGCGGCTGCTCCAGACGATGAGCAACTCGCTGCACGCGGTCATTCAAAACATTCAACTGCTCCGAGATGTTCAGGAGGCCAACGCCCGCCTGGGCGAGTTGAACCGGCTCAAGAGCGAGTTCCTGGCGAGCACCAGCCACGAGCTGCGCACGCCGCTGAACTCGATCATCGGCTTCAGCCGTGTGTTGCTCAAGGAGATTGATGGACCGCTGAACAACTTGCAGCGGACCGACTTGCAAACTATCCACAACAGCGGCCAGCATCTTCTGACGCTGATTAACGACATCTTGGATCAAAGCAAGATCGAAGCCGGGCAGATGGAATTGAGCTTCGAGTACTTCGACATCGCGTCAGTGATTCACGAGGTGATATCGACGGTTTCGGTGCAGGTGAGCGAGAAGCCGGTTGAGTTGGTGGAGCAGGTGGGAGAAGGGCTGCCGCAGGTGTGGGGCGATGAGTTCCGTACCCGCCAGATTCTGATCAATCTGGTGAACAACGCAATCAAGTTCACCGAAATCGGCAGCGTGACGGTTGCGGCTGACTTGAAGACCGAGATCAGCGGGCGCAAGATCATTCATGTGGCTGTGACCGACACCGGTATCGGCATTGCGCCGGAGGATCATTACAAGCTGTTCGAGGCGTTCCGGCAGGTGGACAATACCACCACGCGCAAGTACGGCGGCACCGGCCTGGGCCTGCCCATCACGAAGGCCCTGGTCGAGTTGCAGGGCGGCAAGATTTGGGTCGAAAGCGAGTTGGGCAAAGGCTCGACCTTTATCTTCAGCATCTCCTTGGAGCCGCCGGAAGTGGAGGGAGAAGCGGAGGATGCGCCGGCCAAAGAGGCTGAGGTTAAAGGCCCGATCACGATATCCTTCGACGAGGAGGAGCCTGGATCGACCGAGGTCAAGGGACCGATAGCGATTTCTTTCGGCGATGAAGAAGATGAAGGTCGGAGGGGCGAGCGAGCGGGCAAGGAAGAGCCTGCTGAGGGTCCGGCGGCGATTTCCTTTGACGATTTCAAGGAGGGTGAGCCGGAATCCTCGCGCTTGAGCGGCCTCATCGCTATTTCCTTTGACAGGAAGCCGCGCGAATCGGGCGAGATCAAGCTGGAGCCTAAGGTGGTGCTGGCGCTGGATGACGAATGGGGCGTCATCAACATGTACCGGCGCTACCTGGTCGGCGGCGGCTACGAGGTGCTGGGCACCACCAATCCCGAAAGCCTCAAGCAGATGGTGCTCGATTTCAAGCCGTCGGTCGTGCTGCTCGACGTGGTGCTGCCGGAGTCGGATATCAATGGTTGGGACGTGCTGCGCGAGTTGAAAGCCGACCCCAGAACTGCCGGCGTTCCGGTGATCGTATGCACCATCGTAGACGAGCCGGAGCGCGGGTATGAGATGGGCGCGGCCAAGTATCTGGTGAAGCCGTTCCTGGAGGACGAGTTGGTGCAAGCGGTGCAGGCGCTTGAAGGGCGCGCGATCGCGGTACCCGTCGTCGAAGTTCAGGACGAAGCGCCCGCGCCGGAGCCGGAGGATGTGCCGCCGGAAGCGCCGCTGCAGCCGAAGGTTGTGATGGTGCTCGACGATCAATGGGACACGATCAACCTGTACCGGCGTTACCTGGTGGGCGGCGGCTACGAGGTGCTAGGCACCACCAGCCCGGAAAACCTGATTAACATGGTCAAACAGTTCAGGCCGTTCGTGGTGCTGCTGGATGTCGTGATCCCGGACTCGGAGCTTGACGGCGTGGATGTTTTGGAGCAGTTGAAGGCCGACCCGGAGACCCAGGATATCCCGGTGGTGATGTGCAGCGTCACGAAGGATACCGAGCGCACGCTGGAGGCGGGCGCGGCGGCGCATTTGATAAAGCCGTTCGCCGAAGCGGACCTGGTAACCGTGGTACGGCAGATCGACCACGGGCAACTGGATGAGTTGAGCGTTGCCGGCGACGCCGCGCCGGTCGAGACGGTCGAGCGCGCGGAAAGCGTCGAAGCGGTGGAGGCGGTCGAGCCGGTCGAGCCGGCGCCGCCTAAGATGATTATCGCGCTGGACGACGAATGGGAAGTGATTAACCTGTACCGGCGCTATTTGCTCGGCGCGGGCTACGAGGTGCTGGGCACGGCCAGCCCGGACAATATGCTCAACATGGTGAAGCAGTTCAAGCCGGTGATCGTGCTGCTGGATCTGGTTTTCCCGGCGCACGATATCGACGGTTGGGCCATTCTGGAACAGTTGAAGGCCGAGCCGGCGACTCAGGATATCCCGGTGATTATATGCACGATCCTAGATGAGGAAAAGCGCGCGCAGGCGTCGGGCGCAGCCGGGTTCCTGGTGAAGCCGTTCCTGGAAGAGCAGTTGATCAAGGCGGTGAGTGAGGTCGAGCGGCGCGCGGCGGCGGCAGAGGACGTGGAAGTAGGAATCGACACCGAGCCGGCGCTGCCGAGTGTAGCGGCAAGACTGGCGCGGTCGGATCGGCCAAAGGTGGTCATCGCGCTGGACGACGAGTGGGATACGATCAACCTATACCGGCGCTATCTGCTGGGCGGTGGCTACGAGGTGTTGGGCACCACCAGCCCGGACAACCTGGTGAACATGGTCAAGCAGTTCAAACCGATTGTCGTGCTGCTGGATGTGGTCATCCCCGGCTCGGAGATGGACGGCTGGGATGTGCTGAGGCAGTTGAAGGAGGACAGCGAAACCCAGGATACCCCGGTTATGGTGTGTACAATCCTGGATGAGGCGGAGCGTGGCTTAGCGATGGGCGCAACGCGGGTTCTGACAAAACCTTTCTCCGAGCAAGATTTGGTTCAGGCCGTTAGGCGTGTAGAATTAGATTTGCTTAGGAAAAAGGATGCATAATCTTGGAGAATTTTAATGAGTATACAGCCACGCGGAAACGTTCATTTACGATGTACCTATTGCGGTTATCGGGAGCCTTATATACGTCCTTTAGTCAAGTGCCCGGAATGCGGCGAAACCATCATAGAAGTCGAGTACGACTGGCAGGCGCTCAAGGAATCGAACTGGCAGGAGATGATCCGGTCGCGTCCATTCGGCTTGTGGCGCTACCGCGAGCTTCTACCGCTGCACGACCATAACAACATTGTTACGATGGGCGAAGGCGGCACGCCCCTGCTGCACGCGCGGCGGCTGGGCATGATGCTTGGCCTCAAGAACCTGTATATTAAAGACGAGCGGCAGGGGCCGACCGGCTCGTTTAAAGACCGGCAGGCGTCGGTGGCGGTCTCGGTGCTGAAAGAGCTTGGCATCGAGGAGATGGTGGTAGCCTCCACCGGCAACGTAGCGATTGCGTATTCGGCCTACTGTGCACGGGCCGGGATCAAACTGTGGGCTTTTGTCACCAGCCTGGTGCCGGGCGATAAGATGCGCGAGATGGCGCTTTACGGCACCGAGGTGATTAAGGTCACCGGCACCTACGACGAGACGAAGGCGGTCGCGGCGCGCTTTGCCAAGAGCCGGGATATCTATGTTGACCGGGGCATTAAGAGCATCGCCGCCGTGGAGAGTATGACCACGCTGGCCTACGAAATCGCCGAGCAACTGGCAGACGAGTATGGCTTGGCGAACCGGGGCTGTGACACGCCCTGGTGTACGCCTGATTGGTACGTGCAGGGCGTCAGCGGCGGGATGGGGCCGATTGGCGTGTCGAAAGGGTTTAAGGAGTTAATGAATATGGGGATGGTGAGCAAAATGCCGGCGCTGGCCTGTGTGCAGTCGGCGGGGTGTGCACCGATGGTTCACGCCTTCGAGGCGGGACAGTCGGTTGCGACGCCGGTCACCGTCCCTCAGACGCTCATCGCCACGCTTGCCACCGGCGACCCCGGACGCGCCTACCAACTGCTCTGGGATTGCATCCAGGATCACGGCGGGTACTTCCAGGCCGCCACCGACGAGGAAGCCTTCGCGGCGACGCGCGTGCTGGCACGTATGGAGGGGCTTTCGGTGGAGCCGGCGACGGCGGTCACCTTCGCCGGGCTATTTAAGATGGTGCGTAAGGGCGTTTTTAAACCCGACGATATCGTCGTAGTAAATTGTTCGGGCCACACCTTCCCGGTGGAAAAGCAGGTATTAGGCGAAGAGTGGGAGCGCCGAGTGGATGCGAGCAAGGCCGGCGGGCAGATTTCGCTGCCGGAGGAGGGCCTGCTTTCGGCGCTGGATCACATCGACACGGCGGTGCGCAAGATCGTCGTGATCGAAGACACGCCGGACGCCGCCCGCCTGATCGCGCGGATCTTGCAGGCGCGCGGCGGTTACCAGGTGCACACGGCTACCGACGGGCGCGCCGGCATCGTGATGGTGCGCGAGCTAAAGCCCGACTTGGTGATTACCGATTTGATGATGCCCGAAGTGGACGGCTTCCAGGTCATCGAGACGATCAAGGCGGATGAGGAATTGGCCGGTATCCCGGTGATCGTTCTGACGGCGAAGGAACTGACCCCGCGCGAGCGCGACCGGCTGAGCGGGCAGATCGCCACCCTGTTGCAGAAGGGTTCGGCGATGGACGAGGAGTTGTTGCAAAGTATCGTCGATTCGTTGGACTGAAGGGGCGTTCTGCCGGGATGCCTCTGACGAAATGGAGCGGATTCGCCGGGCGGGCTACCGGCCCACCCGGAAGCCCTGGAAGGCTCTCTCGGAATTCGTGGGGTGTTGGGCAGGTCTGAGACCTGCCCCTACGAATCGCGGCGGCTGCGCAGCGTGAAACCCACCCAGGGAATCGCGCATAAAATGCGAACTCCGCGCAGGTCGTCTGTCTACCCCGCGAATTCCTGAAGAACCCCCTGGAAGTGGGCACGGCGGCTGTTCCCGGCGCGATGGGACGGCTGTAAGCGTGAGGCCACAGATGTATTGATTTTTTTGCCAGATATTGGAAAATGATGGATACTGGTTAATAGTATAATGAAGGACATAAAGGCGACGATTTTGTATATCGAGGATGATCCGAGCAGCCAACGGCTCGTACAGCGGACCTTACAGTTTGCCGATTATCGAGTCTTGGTCGCTTCACGCGGCATCGAAGGCATTGACTTGGCGCGCGGGGAGCGGCCCGATTTGATTCTGATGGATATTAACCTGCCCGACCTGAGCGGGCGCGAGGTCACGACGCGGCTGCGCGCGCTGCCGGGCTTCGACGAGGTGCCTATCGTGGCGCTGACGGCGCAAAGCCACACCGGCGAGCGCGAAAAAGCGCTGGTGGCCGGCGCAAACGGCTATCTGACGAAACCGATTGACATCGACAAACTACCGGCGCAGGTGGCGGGGTTCTTGAGCGGCCAGTTTGAGACGCTCACGCCGGAGGTGGCGCAGGAGTTCGGCGCCGTCTACCACCAAGAATTGGTCGCGCGGCTGGAGAGCAAAATCCGCGAACTGGAGCAGGTGAACTCAGATCTGCGCCGGCTCGACCGGGCGAAAGAGAAATTCATCCAGTTGACCGCGCACGAACTGCGCACGCCGCTGACCGTCATCCAGGGCTACGAACAACTGCTGCGCGATTCGGGCGCGGTAGACCGCATCGCCGAGACTTACCCCGATGTGGCGAGCATCATGCAGGGGTTGACCCAGAGCATCGAGCGGATGGGGGCGGTGATCTCGGAGTTGGTGATGGTCTCGCGGTTCATGGCGGATCGGGTCGAGTTGAGCGTCGGTCCGATTGGCCTGGACGAGATTCTTGAGAAGGCGATATCGCAGTATGCGCAGGCGTGCCGGGACCGGACGATCACGGTGGTGCGCCCATGCCTGGAACAGCGCATCACGCTGCGAGTGGACGGCGCACTGCTGGCGATGGCGGTCTCCGGTATCTTGAGCAATGCGATTAAATACACGCCGAATGGTGGGACCGTGACCTTTATGGTGCAGGACATGGACGACCAGATTCAGCTTGCCGTCCACGACACCGGCATCGGCATCGACCCGGAAGAACAGACGCGCATTTTTGAGCGCTTCTACACCGCCGGCGATACGCAGCTTCACTCGACCAGCAAGACCGCTTTCCGGGGCGGCGGGCTGGGCGTAGGGCTGTCGATTGCGCGGTCGGTGGTTGAGCAGCACGGCGGCAAAATCTGGGTAGAGAGCGCCGGCCGTGACGAAGAAACCTTACCCGGCAGTACGTTTTTCCTGCGCCTCCCTAAAGTGTGTACGACAACCAGTGCGCCGTTAGTGAAGGCCAAGAATGCATGGATAAAACAGTAAACAGGCCGCGCCGGGTAGGAGGGATATTCGCACCGCTGGTCAATTGGGTCTTTAAGCACAGATACGACAAACAAAAACGTGCGTGGCTGGCAGCCCTGCTCTCTCCCCTCTTCTTGGGCGCGTCGCCCATCTTCGGCAAGCTGGCGACCAACTCCGGCGCCGACCCGCTCATGGTAGCGGCGGTTCGCACTCTCATCGCTGCGCTGATTTTATGGATTACTTACCTGCTCTTCTGGCGCAAATATATCTATATTTTCGCGGCGGGCTTGTTGGGCTGTGTATTGGTCGGTTTGGTCAACGGCATCGGCTCGATCTTTTATTATGCCGGCCTGGCGCGCCTCGACGCTTCGGTCGCGCAGTTGCTCAACGGGACTTATCTGGTTTTTGTGGTTGTTCTTGCGCGCATCGGCGGCACCAAGATGAGCCGGCGCACCAAGCTGCGCGTGATCCTGGCGTGTGCGGCGGTGGCGCTGCTCACCGCGCCGGAGGCGGCGACCATCGACTGGTTGGGCGTGGGCTTCATGGTCGGCAACGCGATTATGTTCGCCGGGCACGTGGTGATGGGCCAGCGCGTGCTTTACGAGATGCCGCCGCAAACCTTCACGCTGTACGTGATCACGACGATGGCGACGGTCGTCACCGTCGCGCGCCTCGGTGTGATTGTCTTCGGGATGCCGCTCGTGCTGCCCACCACCGCGAGCATGATCCCGATCACCGGCCTGGCGTTCACCACGGCGATGTCGCGGCTGCTGATGTTCACCGGCGTGAAGAACCTCGGCCCGCTGCAAACCGTGCTGCTGGGCGTTGCGGAGATCGCGGTATCGCTGACGGCGGCGCTGGTGCTGCTCGGCGAGCGCCTGGAGCCGGCGCAGTGGGTCGGCGCGGTGCTGATGGTCGGCAGCATGTCGCTGGTGCGCACCCGGCAAGACGTGCCGGACGGCGCCGACGTGCGGGCGATGCGCCTGCCCAACCTGGCGAGCCTCGCGGGGCGGGGGTTGTTCAAAGGGTTGTCCTCGCAGAACGCCTCGCCGGTCAGCGGCATCCCGGAGGCCGAACTGGAAGCCATCCGTAAGATGATGGGGCCGGCGTCGGCGGCGTTCTTCGAGAATATGACGCCGGAGCAGCTGCAAGCCATCGCTGCGCAGATGACTCAGGCGAGCGCAGAGGAACCTTGCCCGGAGGACGAGAAGGTGCATCCCGGCGAGTACCGGCTGGGGCCGGCGGTTGACGGCGAAGTGCCGCGCTCCATGCCGGAGGGGTCGTCGGAGGTGCGGTGATGGGCGCGGTGGGGCGTCGGGAATTATACGAATTTGATGTCCGCCGCGTTGACGCCGGGCTTGGTGATGAGCTTCGGCGTGTCCTCCTCCGGGATATTGTCCAGGTCAATTGCCGAGCAACCCCAATCGAAAGCATCCCGCACACTGCGACCAAACCCCAGCGCTTGATAAAAACCGCTGGAGAAGTCGATGGCGGCCCTATCGCCGATGGGTTTTGTCATGCCAACCACGCAGTCGATTTCTTTAGCGATTGCATCCGCCTGTTCTGCCGACCAGCAAGCATTCAATACCACACAGCGAACGCTGTCTCTGAGCACACGGAACAGCCGCGCGAGCGTTTCGCCGGGAACAAGGTGAGACTTCCCCTGCTTATTTTCGAGGGCGATTGCGCCCGCCTCGCCGTGACCTGAAAAATGCACAATGCGCGGCTTGCGTTTCAGCAAGGCCCGTCGTAGTTCAGAAGGTCCGACTGCGCGCTCATGCTCGAGCTTGAACTGGTCGCCGAAGTCGGTGTCAAACAACTGCGCCCTAATCGCATCGACTTCCTCGGTAAGGCGGAGCGCTGTCGTGTCTCTGGGGTTCGATGCAAGGACGAGGATTATCAATTTGTCGTCTTGAGCAGTCGCATTTTGTCCTGGTCCTGATTGAGATGGATTCCAGGTAGGATCGAGGTTTTTAATAACCAGGTCCATTCGATCTTTTTGATCTTCACCTATGCGCGTGCGCGCTGCTTTCAAGACGGCCACAATTGCCTGCTCGCCTGAGCGTGTCGTGCCATAAGCCGCAACTCGACCTGCCATGTTGAGGATGAAGGTCGCATTTGAGCCGCTGTAGATGATTTGATCTAGAATGGGTTCACCTTCGAGCGCTTGCAGGAGCAACCCTTGGCGGTCTTGCTCCGATTGTGTAATGGGCTTAAGTAATTCGACAATTTCGCCGAGGGTATTAGTACTTAGTTGCATCATTCAACCTTCCTAAGTAAGAGAGATGAACCAAGTAAGCTTAGCTGACCGCAGGCGTGTTACTCTGGGTCAGATGCTTTTGCAGCTGGCGAACCAGCTTCTTTTGGTCACGAGTAAAATCAAGAATCTCTATCACCATTTTACACCATTGATCACTTATTCTGGCTTTTGCTTTATCTTCTTCTCTCTCCAGATAAGATTGGATAGCGGTAATCTTAACTTGAAAATTTATGATAATATTTGTGATAGACTTGAAATCAGTTGTTGGCAAGAGAGTATCTTCCTTGTCGTCAAGTTGACTTAAAAGTGACAACCATTCACGCGACTCATAATCAATTTCCCTTAATCCATAAATTAACTCACTTGTTTCTGTTTGAGCATGTTTGGTAAATAGTTTTTCACAGTAATCTATTTGTCTAATAAGAGATTCAAAAAAAGTAGTCAGAGTGACTTGAGAAGTGGAAGTTTGAGATGATCGTGGCTCTCCACTTATTGAAACGCCGCCTATATGGGCACTGGCTCCAGCCGATGCGGGCGCGGGAATAACAACTATACCTTGAGGAGCAGGAATGGGAATCGCGCTCTGAGCAGAAGGCCGCTTGGTAAGGGTGAGCTTAAAGGTATACTTTCCTCCTGGAGTATTGGGATATGTGACCACATCTTCAGTCCAGAAACCTCCTCTTGCATCACTATACATTCTTAAAAAAACTGTTCCTTCTTTCTTTTCAAGATTCAACTTGACATAGTTATATCTATTACCTTTACTGCGTCTTTCATACCCGGCTCCAGCGACAAGACGCATCGCAGAATTTACCGGATCTGTCAATTGTGTAAGGCTTGTCCAATGGGTGTGTCCACACAAAATGAAATTACACTGATCTGTGAGCATAGGTTCTACATCCCAGGTATCCAGCTCATGAAGCCAGCTAAATGGATGATGAAGCAGGGCAATTTTTATGTCTGCACCTTTGGCTTGTACCAATGCTTCTCGGACTTGCCTTTCTCCCAGCAGGATACGATTCTTGTCTTTGTCGCTACCACACAGCCAAGCTGAATTCAGGCCAAGAATGGCGATCTGCTGGCCAGTCTGCTCATGTCTGACAACTCGTGTATAAAAATAGTTTTCTGGGTCGTGTTTGAGGTGACCTTCAAAATATTGATTTACGAAATCCCCATAATTTTGAAGTCTCTTGAAAAGCAATGATCGAGTTGCTGGATCATCTAATGCACTTCGTGTCACGGTACGAAACGCTTCTTTATCGCCTTGATTGCTGATAGTGTCGGCAATAGCTTGTGCTCCAAAGTTGATTTCTTTGCGGTTCACGTCGTGATTGCCTGGGACGATAAACAAAGCACTCTTGTTCAAATTAGTGGTCTGTAGCAAGCTGTCGAAAAACTGTCTTGCTATTCGATATTCAGTAGGTTGGCCTGAAAAGGCAATGTCACCGCTGAACAATATGAAGTCGGGTCGTACTTGATCTTCTCTGATTCGATTATTAATGTCATCTAGTAAGGCACTTAACACTACGTCAGCATCATACGCGGTTGACTCGCGAAAGTGAAAATCTGAAAGATGTAGCCAGGTAATTGCCTGAGCACCCATACCTGTTTTAGCAATAGGCTCGATCGGTTCTGATGGCACATTGACTTTATCGTCTAATGCCTCAATGCGTGCCCGTTTGTCTAAACCTACATTAGAATAGACAACTTCTAGCAGTGCCCAAAGCGCCGATTTGCCGGGTGCAATCTCGCCATAATTTACTAATTGTGAAATGAGTTCTGTGGCAAAGGTCCGCGATGAACCGCTATAGTTAATTTGATCTAGTATGGGGTTACCGATGAAGGCCCGCGTCAATAATGCACGGCGCGATAGTTCGTCTTTCATGAGCGGCGTTAATATGTCTACAAGCTCATTTAAGGTTTCACGGTCTAATGGCATCACTACTCAACCTTTCAAGGATGTGGCTCTAAGTATTTGCAAAAAGTATACTCGTAACTTGTATTTGGTGCATGTGATCCAGTTAGCATTTTACTACACTTCCTCCCGGCGCGCCTACCACCCATTCCCCCGCCTGCTCAGCGCCGCGCTCAAACTATCCCCTCTCCGCACCGGGTACACCGGCACACCCTCGATGCCCGCCGCGCGATAAATATTCGACGCGCCGAACGCCCCGCCGAACGTCTCCGGGTCGATGTGCACCACTGCCACCTTGACGCGCCGCAGCTTCAGCCAGCGCACCGACGCCAGCCACGCCGGGTCGAGCGACGGCGTCACGATGAGCAGCGTCGTCGTCCGCGCGAACTTCTCGCCCTCCAGGCGCAGCAAGTTCCCCAGCGACATCTGCCCGGTCGCCTCGGTGACGGCGAGCAGTTCCAGTATCTTACGAATCTGGCGCGGCCCCCGGTCTGCCATGATCCAGGCGCGGTTAGGCGCGTAGGTCACCAGGCCGACCGCGCGCTGCTTCTGCAAGAAGTGCTCGGCGAGCGACGCCGCGATGGAGACGCCGTATTCCTCGGTGGAGCCAAGCGGGTGATGGCTGCTGCCGGGCACGTGCGCCTCGGCATGGTTATCCAGCACGATCCAGAAATCGGCCAGCGGGTCCATCTCGAACTCTTTGACCGTCAGCCGGGCGCGCCGCGCCGACGAGAGCCAGTGAATCTGGCGCAGGCTATCGCCGGTCACGTAGTCGCGGACGCCGGCGGCGTTGGGCGTGATGGCGTGGGTGCGCAGGCTCACCGATTCGCCGCCGGGCAGGATGCCGACCGCCGGGTCGAAGCCGTGGATGGGAAAGGTGGCCGGGTAGACCAGCACTTCGCCCGTCTCGGCGACGGCGCGCCGCTGCTCAAAGAAACCGAAGGGGTCGCCGCTGACCAGCGTTACCGGCCCCAGACGGTAGCGGCCCCGGCGCGTGCAGTTGGTGCGGACCGTCCAGGTCTGCGCGCCGCGCCGGGGGATGTGGAAGACGACCCGGCTCGCAATGTGGCCGGGCAGGGTCGATTCGTCGCGCACCTCCAGCCACAGCCGGGGCAGGATGCTGCGGTTGTGGACGGCGAGGGTTTCCTCGTAGCTCTGGCCGACCTGACCGCGCTGCGAGAGGGCGCGGCGCTCGAAGCGCAGGCCCGCCAGGCCCGTCCAGGCCCACAGCACGGCGAGGATCAGCGTGCCCAGGGCAAAGTATGCCAGGGTGAAGAACAGCGGCTCGCCGGTGATGATCCCCAGGAGCACCGCGCCGATTAAGATCAGGTATAAGGTGAGGCGGCGTTCCGGCATGGTAGGTGTCGCGCGCTCAGCGTGCGCCGACCGCCGCGCCGGGCACCGGCAGGGCGCTCAGGATGCTGCGCACGATAGAGCGCGCGGTGATGTCGCGGATGCGCGCATCCGGGCTGACGATGATGCGGTGCGCGAGCACGGCGGTCGCCAGCGCTTTTACGTCGTCGGGCATCACGTAGTCGCGGCCCTGCGCGGCGGCGCTCGCCTGGGCGCAGCGGCGCAGCGCCAGCGTACCGCGCGGCGACGCGCCGAGGTAGACCTCCGGGTGGCGGCGGGTGGCGTTGACCAGTTCCACCATGTAGGTCTTCAGTTCCGGCGCGACGAACACGTCTTTGATGGCCTCCTGCACCTCTTGCAGTTCGCCAGCGCTGACCACCTGCGCCAGCACGTCGAGCGGGTGCGCGTACTGCTGGGTGTCGAGCATGGCGATTTCGTCCGCCGGGCCGGGGTAGCCAAGCTGGATGCGCAGCAGAAAGCGGTCGAGCTGCGCTTCCGGGAGGGGGAAGGTGCCCTCGTATTCGATGGGATTCTGCGTGGCGAGGACAAGGAAGGGCTGCGGCATGTCATAGGTAGCGCCGTCTACCGTGACCTGGCGCTCCTCCATCGCCTCCAGCAGCGCCGATTGGGTCTTGGGCGTAGCGCGGTTAATCTCGTCGGTGAGCACGATCTGCGCAAAGACCGGGCCGCGCCGGAACTCGAATTTACCGGTGTTCTGGTTATAGATCGTCGCGCCGGTCACATCCGAGGGGAGCATATCGGGCGTAAACTGGATGCGGCTGAAGGTGCAGCCCATCGAGCGGGCCAGGGCTTTCGCCATCATGGTCTTGCCCACGCCGGGCACATCTTCAATGAGAATGTGGCCCCGGCACAGCAGGCCGATGATGGTCAGTTGAATCTCACGTTGTTTACCGATGATAACAGTACTGACGTTCGCCGTGATACGTTGGACAATCTCGCGGACCAAAGGCATAAAGCAAACTACTCCTTAAGCAACCGATTGGCGAATTATAGCCTAAGGGTTAAAATTGAGACAAGGTAACTACCAATGTTTGACTTTGGCACTGCCCCATGCTATTATGCAGTGGTCCTTTTTGGCAATCTTGGATTTGGGATTCTAGGTCACCGGTTAGTCACGCCACGCCGGTACAGCGACGGTAGAAAGGAGCAGCACCTATGGCAAAATCGCGAACCGAGCTTATGGTAGATCGCTTGCGCGACTTGCAGGCCGGCACGCCCGATATTGAGGCGTCGGCGGTCGTCAGCGTTGACGGTCTTATCATGGCTTCGTCCTTGCCGGCAGGCATCGAGGAGGACCGCGTGTCAGCGATGTCGGCGGCCATGCTTTCGCTGGGTGAGCGAATCGCAAGCGAGCTTGGGCGCGGTTTGCTGGACCAGGTTTATATTCGTGGCGACAACGGTTACGTCATTTTGATGTCCGTCGGCGAAGAAGCTGTCTTGACATCACTGGTCCGCGAGAACGCTAAGCTCGGCTTGATTTTCTTGGACATGCGGCGCGCTGCGGATGACCTCGAAAAACTTGTCTAGCAGCGTCCGGCAGTATTGAAGCTGAATTAGATCAATCATGCATTCGGCGGGGAAGATGCCCGAAAGGGCCTGCCTCCCCGCCGCTGCATTTGAAAAGAAAATTTTTAGTATATTGGTCTTCTGTCGGTTAGTAATTTGTGTCTGGTCAGGGAGGTGCATATGCCTAAATATATTTTCTGCACCGGCGGGGTGGTGAGTTCGGTCGGCAAAGGCGTCACGGCGGCGGCGATTGGGCGGGTGCTCAAATCGCGCGGCTTCAAGGTCTCGATCCAAAAGCTCGATCCCTATATCAATGTCGATCCGGGCACGATGTCGCCCTTCCAGCACGGCGAAGTCTTCGTCACGGCGGACGGCGCCGAAACCGACCTGGACCTGGGCCACTACGAGCGCTTCATCGACGAGCGGCTTACGCGCGCCTGCAATGTGACGACCGGCCAAGTCTACGCCGAGGTCATCAGCCGCGAGCGGCGCGGCGATTTCTTGGGCGGCACCATCCAGGTCATCCCGCACATCACCAACGAGATCAAGCGGCGCATCCGGCGCGTGGGCGAGGAAAGCGGCGCCGACGTAGTGATCGTGGAAGTGGGCGGCACCATCGGCGATATCGAGGGGCAGCCCTTTCTCGAAGCGCTGCGCCAGATGCGCAACGAGCTTGGACCGGAGGAAACCGTCTTCGTTCACGTGACCTTTTTGCCTTACATCGGCGCGACCGGCGAACTGAAGACCAAACCCACCCAGCACAGCGTGCGCGAACTGCGCAGCCTGGGCATCCAGCCCCAGGTGATTATCCCGCGCGCCGATCACCCGGTCAGCGCCGACTTGTGTGATAAGATTGCGCGCTTCTGCGACGTGGACCGCGAGGCGGTGATCCCGCTGGTGACGACGCCGCTGCTTTACGAGATTCCGTTGACGCTGGAGGAAGCCCGACTGGATAAGTACTTAATCCGCCGGCTGGGTTTGGCAGAGCGCACCGCCGAAGCGCCCGACCTAGCGCAGTGGCGCCGCATGATCGAGGAGATGCGCCGGCCTAAGCCGGCGGTTCGGGTGGCGATTGTGGGCAAGTACGTCGAACTGCACGACGCTTACATCAGCGTGCGCGAGGCGCTTTTGCACGCTGCGGTTGCCAACGATCACGAGGTCGAGCTTGCGTGGGTGTATTCCGGTGACCTAGAAAAAGGGCGCTCGTGGGATGTGGTTAAGAACGCAGATGGGATTGTCGTGCCGGGCGGGTTCGGCTATCGCGGTGTGGAGGGGAAGGTCGCGGCGGCGGGCTGGGCGCGCGTGAACAAGGTGCCTTACCTGGGGCTGTGCCTGGGTATGCAGGTGATGTGCATCGAGTTCGGGCGCCATATTCTCAACACCGATTCGGTGAACAGCACCGAGTTCGAGCGCAGCATCGCGCACCCGGTCATTGCGCTGCTGCCTGAACAGCGCCACGTAACCGATATGGGCGGCACGATGCGGCTGGGCGTCTACCCGTGCGAACTGGTGCCCGGCACGCGCGCCGCCGCAGCTTACGACAAGCCGGTCGTGGAGGAACGCCACCGCCACCGTTGGGAGTTCAACAACGCCTACAAAGAAATCTTTGAACAGCACGGCATGGTTTTCAGCGGCATCTGGCGCGGCGGCGACCTGGTAGAAATCGCCGAACTGCGCGATCATCCCTTCATGCTGGGCAGCCAGTTTCACCCGGAGTTCGAGAGCCGGCCCAACCGGGCGCACCCGTTATTCCGCGCATTCATGGCGGCGGTCGTCGATTATGCCCGGCGGAAAGTCGGGGCGACGGAGCGAAAAACGCCGGAGGAAAAGAAAGCCGAGAAAGAGGCTCATCCTGTCGATTGTTGAGTGGGGTTCGGTGCGGAAAGAGTTTTTAATCACGAATAAAAGAGCGTTTCTATTTGTGCGGTAGCTCTGCAATATAGCGTGGTCGTCGGCTGAGCGTAGGGGCGGGTTTCAAACCCGCCCCATATGCATCAACTTAAGCGCTTTTTTCCCCCTCTCCCCCGACCCCTCTCCCTCAAGGGG
>JAFGMM010000031.1 GCA_016927535.1 Anaerolineae bacterium | reverse complement strand
CTGGTATCTCTGGGACACCGGCGAATCGGGTTGGTCGCCGGGCGGTCGGCGCGCGACCAGACTTACAAGCGCTACCACAGCTACGTGATGTTTCATGCCAGACATGGCATCCCGCTGGACGAGTCGCTCATCGTGGAAAGCGAATTCTCCGACCGGGCCGGCTTCGAGGCGATGCAATACTTTTTGAAGCTGCCCCACCCCCCCACTGCCGTCTTTGCCGCCAACGATATCCTGGCGATTGGCGCGCTCAAGGGGGCGCAGTCGATGGGCGTTAAGGTGCCGGGCGCTGTCTCGATCATCGGTATGGACGACATCTACGCCGCCGTGACCACTTCGCCGGCGCTGACCACGGTGGCAAAACGCAAATACGAAACCGGCGCGCAAGCGGCGCAGTTCCTTTTGGCGCGCATGCTGGGGGAGGCGCCGCCAGCGGCGCGGCATGTGCGGCTGCCGTGCCGCCTCATCGTGCGTGAATCGACGGCGCCGGTGCTCTGAAATCGTTCTCATTAAGCTTATTTTGATACTCTGATCTACGCAAAGAAGATTATGAACAACCAACCGAACTGGAAAGACAAATCGACTCTGACCGACCGGGCTTCCGGCTGCTTGGTCGGGCTGGCGGTGGGCGATGCGCTGGGCGACCTGGGGCGGAGCGACGCCTACCGGCAGCGCTACGGCATCGTTACTAACCTGTACGGAGCCGCCAAGAGCACCGACGACACCGAGTTTGCCGTCCTGACGGCGCAAACCCTGCTGGACTGCGGCGGCGCGCTGACGACCGAACACGTCACGGCGGCCTGGAAGAAGTACATCATCGGGCAGGGCGGCATGGGCGAGCGGGGCGGTAAGCCGCTGTACGGCGCGGTCGCCAACCTGGAGCGCGGCCTCCTGCCGCCGTATTCGGGCATCGACAATGTGCACAACGACGACGATGGCGCCGTGATGCGCGTCGCGCCGGTCGGCGTCGTCTGCGCCGGCGACCCCGACCGCGCCGCCGAAATGGCCGGCATCGAAGCGCAGATCAGCCACGCCCGCGACGGCGTTTGGGGTGCGCAGGCGGTCGCCGCGAGCGTCGCGCTGGCAATGACCGGCGCGCCGGTAGACGAGGTGATCGATGCCGGGCTGGCCCGGATACCGGCGGATAGCTGGCTGGGCCGGGCGACGGACAAAGCGATGCGGTTGTGCGACAACGCGGGCAGCGTCGAGGCGGCGTGGGAGCGTTTGCATACCGAGTTTTGGACGCCGGTGCATTCGGCGTGCGCCGAGGCGCTGCCGCAAATCTACGCCGTCTTCCGCCTGATCGGGGGCGATTTCGGCAAGGGGATGTTCTGGGCGGGCAACTTTGGCCGCGACGCCGATACCATCGCTGCCGTGGTAGGGGCGCTGTGCGGCGCGCGGCACGGGCTGGGCGCAATCCCGCCGGCGTGGGTCGAGCGCGTGCGCCGGCCGGCCGGCGTATGCCTGAAGTTCGCGGCGCAGGTAGATATCATCGACCTCGCGCGGCGGCTCGTCGATCTCATCCCTTGAGACGGGTATCCGGCGCACACGTCATGTCACGTGTGGGCTTGAAGCCATATCGTAAGTTCTGGTTATAAGGAGAAAACAAACACATGAAGGTCCGAAACCATCTCGTCTCGCTTGCGCTGGCGCTGCTTCTCACCGCTTTGCCGTTCGGCGCGCTGGCGCAAGATGAAACCGTCACCATCGAGTGGTGGAGCGTCGCTTCGGAGGAATACTCCGAAGAAGCGCAACGCGGCTTGGTCGCGGCGTTCGAGGCCGAACACCCGAATATCAAGGTCAACCTGACGATTCTGCCGGAAAGCGGCTTCACCGAGAAGATGACTACCACGCTGGGCGCCGGCGAAGGCGCGCCCGACGTGGCCTTCTTCTGGGATAACAACTGGTACCCGCAGGCGCTCGACCTCACACCCTACATCGAAGCCGACCCCGACCTCGACCCCGAAATGTACTTCGAGGGCTTCTGGAAGACGCGCGCCGTGTGGCAGGATAAGGTCATTGGGCTGCCGCTGGGCGTGGGCGCGAACTTCGTCATGTATAACAAGGCCGTCTTCGACGCCGCCGGCGTGGACTATCCGACCGAGGATTGGACCGCCGAAGACTACATCGAAATGGTCGCCGCGCTCGCCAACCCGGATCAGAAAACCTGGGGCGGCGACCGCCCGCGCGGGCCATACCGGGCCATCTGGCAAAACTACGGCGCCTTCCCTTACAGCGACGACAGCATGACGGTTGAAGGCTACCTCAACGGCCCCGAATCGGTCGCGGCGTACACCTGGCTGTGGGACCTGGTCGCCACCGACGGCACCCCCACACCCGCCGATATCGAGATTCTCGGCACCGAGGGCACCGGCCCGATTGACCTCTTCATGGCCGGCCGCCTGGCGATGGCGACGCTCAACCAGGGACACATGCTCAACGCGGTAGAAGCCGGCGTAGAGTTCGGCATCGTGCCGGAGCCGCAGGTGGCGGACAGCGAGCGCTACGTCAATGCCTGGTCGCTGACCTGCTCGGTGTGGGCCGGCACCGAGCACCCGGACGAGGCTTACGAGTTCCTGAGCTACTGGGTTGGCGCGGAAGGGCAGCGCTACCTGATGGAGAACGGTAACCTGTTCCCCTCCATCCCGGAAGTGCTGAAAGAATATAAAGACGCCGACACCGATTACGCGCAGGCTTTCTTCAAGGTGCTGGATCTGAAGCAGGTCGCGGAGTGGGCGAACGACCATCCCTGCAAGGGGACCGTGCTCCGCGCCGCTAACGACGCCTGGGACCTGGTGATGTTGGGCGAGATCGGGCGCGATGAGATCCAGGCTACCCTGGACGGCCTCGTCCCGGCGTCCCAGGCTGCGCTCGACGAATGCCGCGAGCGGTTGGGCGGCTGATCGGTCACACAAGCTAAGGACACGTTCAAAAACAAGTTCCCGAACTCGCGTTTTTTACCTCACCCCCCTAAATCCCCCTCTCCATGCATGGAGAGGGGGACTT
>JAFGMM010000256.1 GCA_016927535.1 Anaerolineae bacterium | reverse complement strand
GATTACACGTTTACCTACGACGACTGGAAGGGCGTGATGCAAACCTGTCTGGACGGCGGTTATGCCCCGGTCGCTGACGCTATAGGCAACCGTGACTATCCCGGCAGGTGGCCGATGCACCAGGCGCTCTTGGCTTACGCCGGCCCAGAAGACTACGCGCTGTATCTCCAGGGCCTCAAAAACTGGGATACGCCCGAAGCGCGTAAAGCGATCGAGACTCACATCGAACTCAGCGCTATTCCCATCTGGCCCGAAGCTTTCGCCACGATGACCATCGACGAATTTCACGCTTTTTTCAACAATCAAGAAAAAGCCTGCGCGATGTACCTGGCGACCTGGTACACGGGGCGCGCCTTCAAGTCGCCGGACGAGGGCGGCCAGTCGGCGGACTTCGACCAGCGGCTTGGGATGCTGCGCCCGGTCGAATATCCCGACGCCGAATACAACAACCTGGGCATCGGCGCGCTCGGTTCCGGCTACGCCGGCACGACCCTGAGCGCGAACCCCGATGTGATCGGCGATATCCTAACCACCCTCGCCACGCCCAAATACGGCGCGCTGTGGGTCGGCAAGACCGCCAGCCCCACCGCCATCATCTATGATCCAGCCGATGTCGAAAGCGAGTACGGCTGGTATTTCGCCATTCTCGACGAGGTTTACGGCGATCTTGACGTCGTGATTCCCCAGGTGAACCCGGCCTGCGGCGAGATCACCACCGCGCTCAACGATGTGCTCAACCAGGGCATTCCGCTGGGCCTCATCACCGATGTCGATGAGGCGGTTGAACTGCTCAACGAGGGCCTGTGCGAAGGCGCCGAATGACCTAGCGACTGAGGGCCGGCAGAGCCGGCCCTCCCCCTTGACCCTTGACCAGGAGGCAAACCACATGGCAACGGTCCGATCCGCGCAGACCGCCGAAGCAGCTTCGGTCCGCGCATCCACACCCCACAAACAGCGCAAGCCCTGGTTTTCTATCCTCCTATTCATCGGTCCGGCGTTAGCGCTCTACACGCTCTTTCTGTTGGTTCCCGTCTTGACCACCTTCTACAACAGCCTGTATCGCATTGAGCCAATTGGCGGCGAGCTGACGGCGACTTTCGTCGGGCTTGACAACTACGTCGAAGCGCTGACAAAAGATAAGTGGTTCGGCCAGTATGCCGTGCCTAACACGATCATTTGGGCGCTGGTCGGGCCGGTGCTGGAGATGACCGTCGCAACCCTGCTCGCGCTAATTCTGTATTTTAAGACGCCTTTTCACCGGCTCTTTCGTGCCGTCTGGTTCACGCCCATCTTGATCTCCGGCGTGGTCGTCGGCTGGCTCTTTCGCTGGGTGTTCAATCCCGATTGGGGACCGTTGACGCTGTTCGTGGAGGGGCTGGGCCTGGAACCCTTAAACTGGCTGGTCGATGTGCCGCTGGCCTCGGTCATTGTCGTGCATTTCTGGCGCACCTTCGGGTTCTCAATGGTGATTTTGCTGGCGGGTCTTTCCAGCATTTCAGATGAGTTGGTCGAAGCCGCGCGCATCGACGGGGCCGGCACATGGAAAGTCATCCTTTATATTCTGCTGCCGCTGCTGCGCGGCACATTTGTGAATGTTCTGATCCTCTCGTTTATCGGCAAAATGAGCGCGTTCGACACGGTTTTTGTGCTCACCGACGGAGGCCCGATGCACCGTTCGGAAACCGTCGCAACGTGGGTCTATACACGCACCTGGAATTGGCGCGGCTTGGACCTGGGCTATCCTTCAGCGATGGCGGTCATCTGGTTCCTGGTCATTTTCATCGTGACGCTGCTGCTCCAACGCTATCTACAGCGCCGCGAAACCCTGGAGTTTTGAGCATGGCGAGCCTACCCCAACCCCAAACTGTCGCCTTTCCCTTTCGCCGTAAGCCTGCGTCGGTGCGCTTATGGGCGCTCACGGGCGGGTTGCTCGTATTTACCGTCGTGGTGGGGTTTCCTTTCGTGTGGATGCTGGCGCTCTCGTTCCGCAACACCACCGAAATCCTTGCCGACCCTTTCGGCTTACCGGTTCCCTTCCGGGCCAAAAACTACGTTACGCTTTTCACCGACCCTCAGATCGACATCTTTCGTTATGTACTCAACAGCATCATCGTCACGGGCGGCTCGTTGATTCTCAGCACCATGCTGTCGGCCCTGGCGGGATACGGCTTCGCCCGCAGGCGATTCCGCTTCCGTGGGCGCGAACTGCTCTTCGGCATGATGTTCATTTCGATCATGTTCCCGGCCCAAATCAGCCTGATCGCCCAGTTTCAGCAAATGGTTTCCTACAAGATCATCCCACAGTTTGAGATGGTAGCCGGCCAATTGCAGATCACAGGCTGGACGTCGCTTTACAACAATCTACTCTCGCTGGTGCTCCTGTACAGCGCCACCCGCCTACCGATCAGCGTCTTTTTGCTGCGCACTTTCTACGCCCAGATTCCCCAGGATTTAGAGGATGCGGCGCGCATCGATGGCTGCAACGATTGGAGCATGTTTTGGCGCGTGATGTTCCCCATCAGCCGGCCGGCGCTTGCGACCATCCTGATTTTTAACTTTATTTACTGCTGGAACGAGTTCCTTTATGCGATTGTCATGGTGCCCACGCGCTCCTCCCGCACCCTCCCGCTGGCAATCTTTAACTTCCTGGGCGAAAACCGCTCAGACTACGCACTGGGGGCCGCCAGTCTGGTAGCGAGCACCTTACCCGTGCTGCTGCTCTACCTGTTCCTTTCGGAGCGTTTTATTGAAGGCATGACCGCCGGCGCAGTCAAAGGATAAAATCCCATGGATGCGAAAGAAAACCTGCTGCGCGCTCTGCAGCGCGATGCGCCGGCCCGTGTCCCGCACCAATACGAGCCATCCTGGGACCGGCTGGCTTACGACGGCGCGCACCCGCAAGATTGGGCGGCTCCTACCGATACAACCTGGGTAGATCAGTGGGGCGTGGGCTGGCAGCGCGCCGAAGATGATTGGGGCGCAACGCCCTTCCCGGTGCATCACCCGCTCGCCGACTTCTCGAAATGGGCTGCATACAAGCCGCCGGACCCCGACGAGGCCGGCTTAACGCGCGTGCAAGAAGGGCTGCAAGACCCCGGCAAACTACACCTGGCGCATCTGCCATTTGGCCCGTTTGAGCGCGCCTGTGCGCTCGCCGGTATGGATAGCTTCCTCATGGCTGCATTGACCGACTTCGACGCGGCGCGGCGCATGGTCGAAATGGTGACAGATTACACGGTGCGCCTCTCCCGGCGGTTGGTAGCCGCCGGGCTGGAAATGTGCTGGCTCACCGACGACTACGGGACCGAGCGCGCCCTGGTGATGAGTCCCGGCGTGTGGCGTGCCCTGTTCAAACCGGCGCTGGCCGAAATTTTCGGCGTGTGGAAAGACGCCGGGCGGCTGGTGGGGTTGCATAGCTGCGGCGCGGTTGGCGCTATCGTAGGCGATTTAGTAGAGATCGGTCTGGACGTGCTGCACCCGGTGCAGGCCAGTTGTAACGACGCCGCCGCGCTCAAAGCACGCTGGGGAGATAGGCTGTCTTTCTGGGGCGGCGTCAGCTCCAGGGCGCTGATGCACGGCGCAGCCGATGAAGTGCGCCGCGCGACTCTGAAGATGCTGCGGGCGCTGGCCCCCGGCGGCGGCTACGTCTGCGGCCAAGATCAAACGATGCCTTACCCGGAGGAAAACATTGCGGCGTTGGTGGAGATAGTTGAGCGATTCGGCGCTTACCCGCTGGCCTTGCCGGATTGAGATCGTCTTGCCGCGAAGCACAAACCCGATGAAAGCTGGACGCAGCGCCCGCGTCAGACTCCGTTTTCGACGAAGGGCAGCACCACATTCACCAGCAGACGCACCAGTTCGGCGCGCACCTGGTTGAGATGCATACGCATGGCGCGCTCGGCGCCGGCGCCGTCGCCGTTCAAAATACACACGATAAACGCTTCGTGCTCGCCGACCGAGCGGTCGATGCGCCCCTCCATTGCCAGGAACCCGATGCGCACCCGGTGCCATTGGTCGTTGAGGTTCTGAACGATGCGCTGGGCGCGCACGTTGCCGGCCATCTCGAAAAGCACATCGTGCAGCTCGAAATCGGCCCGCATCCACCCCGCCGAGTCGCCAACCGCTATCGCGTCCTTCATGCGGGCCAGGGCGTCCTGCAACGCCTGGCGGAGTTGTTCGTCCTGGCAGGCGGCGGCCTGCCGCGCCGCCAACCCCTCTATCACTTCTTTTAGATCAAAGATTTCGTGAATATCCTCTAACGAAAGCGTATAAATCTTCCACCCGCGCCTGGCTTCGTTAATCAACAGCCCTTCGTTTTCCAGCCGGTGAAAGGCTTCGCGCACCGGCGTCCGGCTGATATTAAGCGCCTGTGCGACCAGGGAATCGGTGATATATTCCCCCGGTCGGTACCCCAGGTTCATGATCTGGCGCTTGACGAAATCATAAGCCTGCTGTTGGTAAGTCGTCGTTGAAATGGACATCGACGGTTCACTTTCGCACAAATGCAGAACGGTATAAGGTGGAGTATAGCACAATTCTGGATGCAAAACAAAAGCTTTTATGTATACAAAATATTGACTATAAGTATTTTTTACGGTACGATTTAGCCGACGATTCTACAAATCGCTTTTTCAAACTGGAGCCTTGCCATGCAACCGACGCAAGAGCTGTCCGGCTACCTGGAGGAAATGGCCTACCAGATACGCCGCTTGAGCGTAGAAATGATTACCTATGGCAAATGGGGCCATATCGGCGGCTCGTTCTCCATGGCGGAGTTGCTCGCCGTGCTATATTTTCACCACATGCGCATTGATCCCGACGCCCCGAAATGGGAGGCGCGCGACCGGCTGGTGCTCTCCAAAGCGCACGGTTCGCCGGCGCTGTATGCGGCGCTGGCCCTTAAAGGGTTCTATCCTATCGAAGCCGTGTATACATACTGCGAGCTTGACGGCATCGAAGGCCACACCGACATGACCCGCACACCGGGGCTTGAATCCTCCGGCGGGCCGTTGGGCATGGGCCTGTCGGTGGCGGTCGGGATGGCGTTAGGGCTGCGGTTTAAGGAGAACGCCGTCGCGCGCGTATTTTGCATCCTGGGCGACGGCGAGTGTAACGAGGGCAACGTGTGGGAAGCGGCGATGTCTGCCGCACATTACCACCTCGATAATCTCATCGCCATCGTAGATTACAACAAGGTTATGGCGAAGGGCTTCGTGTGGGACCTGATGGGTATCGAGCCGTTCGCGGCCAAGTGGCGCGCTTTCGGCTGGGATGTCATCGAAATTGACGGGCACGATATCCCCGCCATCGTCCAAGCCTTACACGAGGCGCGCTGGGTCAGGCCGGCCGGACGCCCGATTGTCATCATCGCGCACACGGTCAAAGGGCGGGGTGTCGAGATGGCCGAATTTAACTATAAGTGGCATACGCAAGCACCCGAACCGGCGGTCGCCGACCGGATGCTGCGCGAGTTGTCGCGGCGTTATGGGCGCGCCGAAGAAGGGTACAGCCGCCTGCACGAAGACGACGCCAAGGAGGCTTTTTATGCCGGAGAATGATAATAACCCGCTCGAAATGCGCGACGCCTTTGGGCAAACGCTCGTCGAACTCGGCGCGGCCTATCCCAACATGGTAATGCTCGACGCGGACCTCAACACGTCTTCCAAAGCGGTGTACTTCAAGAAAGCCTATCCCGATCGTTTTATCCAGGTCGGCATCGCAGAGCAAAACCTTTTCGGCATTTCGGCGGGGTTGGCGCTGACCGGCTTTATCCCCTTTCCGAGCACCTTTGCCGTGTTTGCGGCGCGCCGTGCGCTCGACCAGATCGCCATTTCGATTTGTTACCCTAATCTCAACGTGAAGATACCCGGCTCCTATGTCGGTGTGCCTACCAGCCGCGCGGGCGCTTCACACAATTGCATTGAAGATATCGCCGTCATGCGCGCGCTGCCGAACATGAAAGTCGCCGACGCCGGCGACAACGCCGATCTTCGCGCCATCATGCATACCGCGATGAAGACCGAAGGCCCGGTCTATTTCCGTGTGACGCGCTACACGCTGCCGGTGCTGTTCGGGCCTGGTCACACCTTCGCGTGGGGCAAGGGCGAACTGCTGCGCGAAGGCGCAGACGTGACGCTCTTTGGCACGGGCTTGATGACCGGCAAATGTATGGCGGCGGCGGAGATATTGGCAAAAGACGGCATCCCTGCGGAGGTGATCCACCTGGCGTCGATCAAACCCATTGACCGCGCGCTCATTGCGCAGTCGGTCCGTAAAACCGGCTGTGCGGTCACGGCAGAGAACGCCACAATCGTCGGCGGGTTCGGCGCGGCGGTGGCGGAGGCGCTCGGCGACGTATACCCGGTCCCGCTGCGGCGCATCGGCGTACAGGATCAATGGCTTAACAGCGGCGGCGTCGATGCGCTTTTTGAGCTGCACAAGATGCAGCCGCCGCATATCGCAGCCGCCGCGCGCGCGGCGATACAGGCGAAGCTGAGTCCCGAAGCGATGAAGGGACCAGGCTCATGACTCAACTCGAAACCGTTGATCCTATCCGGCTTTTCTCCGATTACCTTAAAGTGACCGGCGTCGCGCACACCGGCCCGGAGCCGGAAGGCGACCCCGCGCTGATCGGCAAGCGCCTGGGCCTGATTAACGGCGGGGCATGGATCATGTTGTGGGCGAACTATTTTGGACGTTTGTATTTGCCGGGCGCGCACCTGGTCAATGTGGGCAATGAAGCCGTACAGATCAATTTCATGGAAGCGCACGCCGCCGGCAAGCCGACGCCGCCCCAATCGAATATTGACGCTTTTGTGCGCTATGCCCGCGACCTCGTGGACCTGGCGCGTGTGAACGCCGTGCTCATGACCTGCTCTACGATGAACCGCGCTTACCCATTGGTACAAGCGGCAGTTAATGTACCGGTTGTCCCCATCGACAAACCGATGATGAGATGCGCCGTCGAGCAAGGCGGGCGGGTGCTGGTCGTTGCTACGCACGGCCCGACCGTCGAAAGTACCCAAAAATTGTTGCAAGAGACCGCCGGGGAGATGGGCCAAGCCGTGAGTTATTCGGGCCTTAACGTCGAAGCGGCCTGGCACAGGCTCGCCGCCGGCGATGTGGTGGGTCATAACGATGCGCTCGCCGGGGCCATCCGCGCGCACCTCGACCGGGAGGCTGTCGGCTGCATCGTATTGGCGCAGCTTTCGATGACGGTCTTTTTGCTTTCGTATCCCGACCCGGTTGCCGTGTTTGGCGTCCCGGTCTTTACCAGCGGGCAATGCGGGATGGCGTATATGCGAAAGGTGCTGGCGCATGGCGTGGGTCAATAGCGCCGAAGCGCTCAATAGCCTGCCTCCCGAATGGCCCGACGACCTGCTGCCGGCGATTCAACGCCGGGTGCGCCAAAGCGCGCATAAGATTGTCGCCTTGGACGACGACCCCACCGGCACGCAGACGGTACATGGCGTCTACGTATTGACGCAATGGCCCACCGGCGCGCTATGCGCCGAACTGAAAAACGAGCCGCCGGCTTTTTACCTGCTGACCAATACACGCAGCCTACTGCCGGCCGAAGCGCAGGCGCGCAACCGCATGATCGGGCAAAATCTGGGCGAGGCAATGCAGCGCACCGGGCGCGAGGTCGTGGTGGTCAGCCGCAGCGACTCTACGCTGCGCGGCCACTTCCCCGGCGAGGTTGACGCGCTGGCGGATGCGCTGCCGGTAGATTTCGACGCCTGGCTCATCGTCCCATTTTTCCTGGAGGGCGGGCGCTACACCATCCACGATGTCCACTACGTGGATGAAGGCGGCGTCCTGGTGCCGGCGGGCGAGACGGCCTTTGCAAAGGATGCGGCTTTTGGCTATACCGCGTCGAACCTGCGCGCGTGGGTGGAAGAAAAAACCCGCGGGCGCTGGCCCGCGAACGAAGTCGCCTCTATCGGCATGGATACCATCCGGCGCGGCGGGCCGGCGGCGGTGACCGAGCGCCTCTTGAGCCTGCCCCGGCGCAGCGTGTGCGTAGTCAACGCGGCGAGCTACCGCGACCTTGAAGTCTTGGCGCTGGGTTTGATGGAAGCCGGCGCGCAAGGCCGGCGGTATCTCTATCGCACGGCGGCCTCTTTTGTGCGGGTACGCGCGGGCATCGCGCCGCGCGCTTTGCTAACCAGGGCCGATTTAGCCCTGCCGGATACGGGAGGCGGTCTATTCGTCGTAGGGTC
>JAFGMM010000255.1 GCA_016927535.1 Anaerolineae bacterium | reverse complement strand
GCCCCTTGAGGGAGAGGGGTCGGGGGAGAGGGGGAAAAAAGCGCTTAAGTTGATGCATATGGGCGGGTTTGCAAACCCGCCCCTACAATTCGCCAACCATATTGTGAATCTCGATGAGCCTTAGCGCGTCGTCGTAAACATACCGGGCGTCGTAGAAAGGGCGGTCCAGGTCGAGAATGTGCGGGACGAAAATCTGGTCGGCCTGGGGCATGCGCGCCGCACCCGAATACACCTGCGCGATGGGCCACCAACGCAGCGCGCCCTCCCGGTCGTCCGGCACGACCGCCCCGGTGAAGTCGGTCGTCAGGTAGATGAAGAGCATCCACTGCCAGTCGGCGCGCGGCGAGGTCTCGGTAACCAGGCCGCGAAAGTGCAAATGGTTCGCGCGCAGGCCGGTTTCTTCGCGCAGTTCGCGGAGCGCGCACTCGTAGGGCGACTCGCTAAGCTCGATCTTGCCGCCCGGCGCGACCCACAGCCCCTTGTTCGGCTGTTTGTGCCGCAGCATCAAGAGAATTTCGTCATCGCGCCGGCAGTAGATCAGCGTGGTCGGTATTCGCCCTTTCCATTCGTGTTGGTTCATGTTTAAAGAGTTAACCACGAATACACACCAATCGACACGAATAAGAAAGCGTTATTCGTGATGATCCGTGCTATTCGTGGTTAACAATCTCCCCCTTTCCGTGATTCGCCGCGCCGTGCAGGTTGATGATATCGCCTTCGATGGGATACTGCGCGCCGCACGCCGTACAGCGCAGCCGCTTTTCTTCCTCCACCAGCGCCGCCGCGCTGCACCGGACGCAGCGCAGCAGTTCCGGCAGCGGCAGTGTGTTGCCGCGCCCGGTGATCGAACCGCCCGGCTTGCGCGCCCACACATAATCGTAATCCATCTGCCAGGGCTTGAACTCGACAGCCTCGAACCCCAACGCCTCCAACAAGCCGCGCAGCGCATCTTCGCGCAGCGCCTTACCGGGCATCAACTTCGCGTCGCGGCCCAGCCGCCGCGTGGCAAGCAGAATCCCGCCCGGTCGCAGCACGCGGACGATCTCGGCGAGCACCGCGCGCTGATCCTCGAAGAACTCCAGCGCCTCCAGGCAGGTCACCAGGTCGAAACTGCCGTCCTCGAACGGCAGGTATTCCGCGCGCTGCCACAGCCAGCGCACCCGGTCGCCGTGGCCGCGCGTTTTGCGCGCCGCGTGCACCAGCATTCGCCGCGCCAGGTCCAGGCCCCACACGCGCCCGTTGAAGAACGGCTCGTTCAACAACACCAGCGGCAGCCGCCCGGTGCCGGTCGCCACGTCGAGCACCAGCGGCGCTTTGACGCCGCGCAGCGCGCCAAGCACCGCCAGCCCCAGATAAAGCAACTCGTTGCGGGGATCGAAGCCCTTGATCTTGTCGTAGCGAGCAGCGTACAGGTCGTACAGCCCGACCACCACCCGCCGCCCCAGGTAGACGCCCTCGGTGGTCACCAGCAGCCACCAGAGCACCGGCACGGCGATTAGCCCCAGGACGCCGACGACGAGCAGCGGCGTCACGGCAGATAACCCTCGGCGCGGAACCATAGCTCGGTGCGGCGCATGCCGGCTTGCAGGCTAACCTGCGGCTCCCAGCCCAGCACCGCGCGCGCTTTGCGGTTGCTGTACGTCACGTCGCCCGTGATGAACTCGACCATCGCGCGCAGCGGCAGACGCCGCCCGCTCAGCAGAAGGAGCAGGTCGAGCACGGCCACCGGCGGCATCACCCAACTGCGCGAGATATCGACGTGCCAGGTCTGGTTGTGCATGCGCGCGTAGGCGTCCAGGAAGGCGAGCCAGGTGCAGGCCGGGTCGGGCGTGCCGTTGAAGATTTCGCCCACCGCGCCGGGATGCGCGCCCGCCAGCGCGACCAGATCAACCAGGTCGTCGATGTAGATGGGGTGGCACGACCCGCGCCCGCTGTCGATCAAGGGCACGAAGCGGCGCGTCGCTTGCAGCATCCGCACCGACCAGGATGGGCTGCGCGGCCCGTAGACCTGTCCGGGCCGGACGATGGTCCACGGCAGGCCGGAGCGCTGCACCAGCCCCTCGCCGAGCGCTTTGGTATCGCCGTACATATCGCCGGTGTCGCCCAGGCGCGCCGTCTCGTCCACCACGCCCGACCGCCGGTAGCCGTAGACCGACATCGTCGAGACGTGCACGAAGCGCCCCACATGGGCGGCGCGCGCCGCCTCAAGCACGTTGCGCGTGCCCTCCACGTTGACCTTCTGCATCTGCGCCGACAGGCCGGCGCCGGCGATTGCGGCCAGGTGAAACACCACGTCGATATCGCCGGCCATCACCTGGTGCAGCCGGAGGAAATCGGTCACGTCGCCCTGCACCACCTCGACGCCGGCCGCCGCCAGGAACGCGCCCTTGGCCGGGCTGCGCGCCAAGCCCACCACCCGCGCGCCGATTTCGCAGAGCCGCAGCGCCAGCGCCCCGCCGATAAAGCCGGTCGCGCCGGTCACGAACACGCGCTTACCTTTCAAAACCGAAGTTGAAGTCATGATTCACCGAAATCCTTTTTCTTCGTCTTAGCCGGCCGGCTCGGTCCAATAAGTCGAGATGGTCTTGGGGATGATCTCCGCATCGACGCCGTGTTCAGTCTGCAACAGACTCTCGGTCATGCGCTGCATCAGCGGCGCCTTCTCCAGCAGCCAGCCGCGCCGCCGCACCGCCACCGTGTCCAGCAGCGCCTTCGTCAGCACGGTCATCGCGCCGTAATGGGTGAAGACGACCGGCTGCGACGTAGGCACGGTCAGCACGATATCGGCGATGCGCGCCAGCGGCCAGGACTGCGCGCCCACCAGGGCCAGCGTGGGCACGCCCTCTTGCCGGACGACCTCCATGATGCTGATGACGCTCGGACACAACGGTGTGCAGGCAATACCCACGAACAAATCGACCGGGCACACGAGCAGCGTCGTCGTAACCATCTCGCCGAAATCGGTCTCGACCAGGGAAGCCGGCTTCCCGATTGCCCGCAGTCCATACGCGAACAAATCGGCGATCCGGTGCGAGACGCCTTCGCCGACGACAAACACCTTCTCGGCGTTGAGCACCTTTTCGACGGCGCCATTGATATCCTCATGGGCCAGGGAGGTGCACAGCGCCTTGAGGTCGTCGATCTGGCTCTGCAACAAGGCCATCATAAGCCCGGCCAGGTCGGATGTGTCCTCCGGGATCTGGGTTGACCAGGTGCTCGGTACATTCAAATCGCGCTCGATGGCCTCGCGCATCGCGTCGCGCAGATCGGGATAACCCTTGTAGCCTAAGCGCTGGGCAAAGCGCACCACCGTCGCCGCGTCCAGCCCAAGCTTATTGCCGATCCCGTGGGCGCTCATGAAAGCCGCCTGGTGGTAATGGTCCAGGATAAAACTGGCGAGCCGCCGGCTGCCGGGCGAAAGCTCGGAAAATATCGCTCGAATACGCTCACGAAACACGGCGCACCTCCCGGTAAGGCGTCGGTCCACAATCGATTAATCATAAATATCTCTCAAGGACCCCCAGTATAACGCAATACTACGTCAACGGCGGGTTTAGGATTATATTCCACGTGCCACAGACCGAAATAGTGCTCCTGGTTATTGGGCGAAAGGCAAGGCCCCGGCCAGCAGGTCGCCGCGCGCGTAAAGTCGAACGCCGTCCAGACCAGCCAGCCCGCCGCGCCCTCCGCCTCGGCGGCGGCGATGGCCTGGTCGAGCAGCGCCGCCTGCTCCACCTCGGAGCGGCCCAGCGCACTGTATCCCACCTCGCCCAGCAGCAGCGGTTTATCGGTCGCCGCGCGCAGCGCCCGGAGGCGGTCGGTAAGCTCGGCGGCGCTGCGCCAGTGATGAAACGAGAGAAAATCGACGTGCGGGGCGGTCGCCGCCGAATCTTGCAGCCAGCCGGCGGTCATCAAGTGGTTAGGGTCGATACGGCGGACCAGCGCGGCGGTCTCGGCCAGCCACGCCAACACCTGCTCGCGCGTGAAGCGCTCGCGGTAGTCGATATCGCCCTCGTTGCGCAGGTCCCACGCCATGATGACCGGCTCGTCGCGGTAGCGGCTCACGATATAGCGGGTCTGCGCCTGGGTGTGGGCGGGCGCGGTGTAGAGCGGGCAGTGCTCCAGGTCGGGCAGGTCGTTGAGCGTGACGATCAGGCGAAAGCCGGCCTCGCCGGCCCGGTGGATAAACGCATCCAGGCGGGCGAAGGTATCGGGGCGCGGCACCGCGCCGCTGCCCGGACACTGGAACAGCGCCTCGTACCACAGAAAAATGCGCAGCGTGTTCAGCCCGGCCTCGCGCATCAACGCGAATTCACGCTGCACCGCTTCGGGCGCGGTCTCGGTGAGAAAGCGCCGCCACGGGGTATGCACCGGGTAGTAGTTTGCGCCGCGCACCGGGAAGCGCACCCCGCCGGCTGCGAAGCCGCCGTCGGCAACGCCGACAAAAGCGCCCGGCGCGGGCGTATAGGACGGCAGCGCCGCAAACGCCGCCTGGATTTGCTCTGGCGCGCAGCGCTCCAGGACAAACGGCGTCGCCGTAAACACTGTTACGCCGGCGGGTGTTTCCTGGACCGGCGCCGGTGTGGGGGCTGCCTGGGTCAGAAGTGGCAGCACCGGCCTGGAGACATCCGAAGCGACCACCAGGAAGGCCAGCCCGACCAGCAGCCCCAACGCCAATAATCCGAGGGTGACAAGGGTCTCGCGTATGCGCATAACTGAGCGTCCATTGTACCCTTCTCGACCGCGCGTGACGACATAAATCTTGCCGCCACGCGGTAGGGGCAGGTTTGAAACCTGCCCCATGCACATCAACTTAAGAATTTTGACCGTTTGTGCGCCTGTTCCCCCTCTCCCACGAGGGGCGAGGGGCTTACCGGCGCACAGCCTCGCTGCTTTTTGTCGTATATGGGCTAGCACGAGTCTGACTCCCCTCGCCCCTTGAGGGCGAGGGGTTGGGGGAGAGGGGGAAAAAGCGCTTAAGTTGATGCATATGGGGCAGGTTTGAAACCTGCCCCATGCACATCAACTTAAGAATTTTGACCGTTTGTGCACCTGTTCCCCCTCTCCCCAAACCCCTCT
>JAFGMM010000254.1 GCA_016927535.1 Anaerolineae bacterium | reverse complement strand
GCCCCTTGAGGGAGAGGGGTCGGGGGAGAGGGGGAAAAAAGCGCTTAAGTTGATGCATATGGGCGGGTTTGCAAACCCGCCCCTACATATGGCGATGCGCCCGCCAATGGGTACAAAGCGGCGCAAGAAATCCGACACCACATTATCTTGCGGAGCTACTGCGCGCCCCGGCGCGCCGTTTTTTATTTTGGGATAAACACAACTGCAAGGAGACTAAACGAAAATGCACATGCAAACCCAACCGCAGCCGCACAACATGCGGACCTTCGTCGTCGTCTGGCTGGGGCAGGTCGTCTCGCTCGTCGGCTCCGGCCTGACCAGCTTCGCGCTGAGCCTTTGGGTTTACCAACACACCGGCTCGGCGACCCAGTTCGCGCTGCTGGCCCTCGCCGGCGTCCTGCCGACCATCATCCTTTCGCCGTTCGCCGGGGTGCTGGTCGACCGGTGGGACCGGCGCCGGGTGATGATCCTGAGCGACGCCGGCGCCGGCCTGGGCACTCTGGCCGTCGCGCTGCTGTTCGCCGCCGGGCAGCTCGAAACCTGGCACATCTACGTCGTCGCGGCGCTCAACGCCACCTTTGGCGCCTTCCAGGCGCCGGCCTACCTGGCGGCGACGACGCTGCTCGTGCCGAAGAGCCAGCTTGGACGCGCCAACGGGCTGCTCCAGCTCGGACCGGCCGCCGCCGATATCCTCGCGCCTATGCTGGCCGGCATGTTAGTCGTGAACATCGGCGTTCCCGGCGTGGTCCTGATCGACTTCGCCACCTTCATCGCGGCGGTCGGGACGCTGCTGCTCGTCCGGTTCCCGGCGCTCCCCGCCGCCGATAAAGACACGCCCGATGCCGTGCGCGGCGAAGTCACTTATGGGCTTCGGTACATCCTGGCGCGGCCCGGCCTGTTGGGGCTGCTCGCCTTTTTAGCGGTCGCGCAGTTCGCCGGCGGTACGGTCGGCGCGCTGCTGGCGCCGATGGTGCTGGGCTTCACGACCGCGGATTGGCTCGGCCTGCTCGTCTCGATTGCGGGCAGCGGGATGCTGCTCGGCGGCCTGGCGATGAGCGTGTGGGGCGGCCCGAAACGTCGCATCAAAGGCGTCCTGGGCTTCGAGTTTGTGAAGGGCCTGAGCTTCGTCCTGATGGGCCTGCGCCCGTCGGTGCTGTTGACCACGCTCGGCGCGTTCGGCGCACACTTCACCCTGCCGATTGTGGGCGCGTGCAACCAGGCGATCTGGCAAGGCAAGGTCGCGCCGGGCGTGCAGGGGCGCGTCTTCGCCGCGCGCCAGATGATCGCGCGGGCCGCCACGCCGCTGGCGTTTCTGCTCATGGGGCCGCTGGCCGACAACGTATTCGAGCCGCTGCTCGCCGTCGATGGCCCGCTTTCCGGCAGCGTGGGGCAGATCATCGGCGCGGGTGCCGGGCGCGGCATGAGTTTGATTTTCATCCTGATGGGCCTGCTCATCATGCTGGCAGTGGCGGTAGGCTCCCTGTACCCGCGCCTCCGCCGGGTCGAGGACGAACTGCCCGACGCGGATGCGGTCTCCGAACCGGCTGCCGGGCGCCGCCATGTGCTACAATCGCAGCATTGACCGGTGCAATACAGGGCAACCCACACTCACAAGGAGGACTTGCCATGACCCGCATAGGTTACATTGGATTGGGGTTGATGGGCGCGCCGATGGCCCGCAACTTGATGAAAGCCGGCTATACGCTCACCGTGCACAACCGCAGCCGCGCCATCGTCGATGAGCTGGCGGCGGAAGGCGCGACGCCCGCCGCCTCGCCGCGCGAGGTGGCCGGGCAGAGCGACTTTGTGTTCACCAACCTGCCGGACTCGCCGGACGTAGAACAGGTCGTACTGGGGCCGGGCGGCGTCATCGAAGGCGCCCACGCCGGCATGATCTATGTCGATAACAGCACCATCAAGCCCGCCACCGCGCGCATGGTCGCGGCGAAGCTGGCCGGGGCCGGCGTGATGGCGCTCGACGCCCCGGTGAGCGGCAGCGATATCGGCGCGAAGGCCGGCACGCTGAGCATCATGGTCGGCGGACCGAAGGAGGCGTTCGACAAGACCCTGCCGCTTTTCCAGGCGATGGGCAAAAATATCATCTGGGTAGGCGAGAGCGGGGCCGGCCAGATCACGAAGGCGGCGAACCAGATCGTCGTCGCGGGGACGATGGTGGCGATGGCCGAGGCGCTAGTGATGGCGCAGAAGTGCGGCGTGGGCCCGGCGCGCGTGGTCGAGGCCATCAGCAAGGGCGCGGCGCAGTGCTGGGCGCTCGACACCAAGCCGGCCAAGATTTTTACCCGGAACCTCGCCCCCGGTTTCAAAGCTTACATGCAGGCGAAGGACCTTAAGATCGTGATCGACACCGGGCGCACCTACGGCGTGCCGCTGCCCCAAACGGCGATTGCCCATCAGCTTTTCGAGGCGATGCTGAGCATGGGCAACGGCGAGCTAGATAACAGCGCAATCGTGACCGTGTTGGAGGCCCTCGCAGGGGTGACGGTCGGCGCGGAATAGGCATCGGCTGAGGGAACAAGATTTTTTACCGCAGAGGCACAGAGAGCACAGAGTTTTCCAGAAGTTTCCCTGATTTCTCTGTGCCCTCTGTGTCTCTGTGGTGAGATTTCTTTCCGCTATTTCGCATCAAACCGACCAACTCTCTAGGAATTCGCGGGGCGAACAAAGGTTCGACGCCATATCTTGGGCGTCCCACCGGGACGCCCCATATGCATCAACTTAAGCGCTTTTTTCCCCCTCTCCCCCGACCCCTCTCCCTCAAGGGGCGAGGGGAGTCAGACT
>JAFGMM010000253.1 GCA_016927535.1 Anaerolineae bacterium | reverse complement strand
GCCCCTTGAGGGAGAGGGGTCGGGGGAGAGGGGGAAAAAAGCGCTTAAGTTGATGCATATGGGGCGGGTTTCAAACCCGCCCCTACGAATCGCACCATCCGTAGGTGCACGCTCAAAATGTGACGAAGAGTTAGAAGCAGGTATCCACGAGTTCTCTACTGAATGGGAGAAAGAACTCGATGAACTCTTTTAAAGTTCAACCTCTCCGCATCGACCACATCGTCATCCTCGTCGATGACCTGGACGCTGCCGCCGCCGACTACACCGGTCTCGGCTTCACGGTCACGCCCGGCGGCGAACACGCGCACGGCTACAGCCATAACGCGCTGATTGCCTTCGCCGACGACTCGTATTTAGAACTGATTGCTTTCAAGCAGCCGCCGCCCGGCGATATGACCGATGTCTTTGTGCGCTTTCTCGCCCACGGCGAAGGCTACACCGGCCTGGTCGATTTTGCGCTCGTCCCGGACGACGCTGCCGCGCTGGTCGAAGGCGCGCAGGCGCGCGGGCTGCACCTCACCGGGCCGACGCCGGGCGGGCGTGTCCGTCCCGATGGGCAGGCGGTGCGCTGGTTAGGGGGCGCGCCGGATGCGCTCGACCTGCCGTTCTACTGCGCCGACGTGACGCCGCGCGGCCTTCGTGTGCCGGGCGGCGATGCGCGCGTGCATCCCAACGGCGTGACCGGCGTGGCGCGTGTCACCGTGGCGGTGAAGGATTTGCAGCGCAGCATCGACCGCTACGGCGCGCTGCTCGGTGTAGGGGCGGCATCGGCGCCGCCGCACGTGCGCGCGTATGATTTCCCGCTCGGCGGTGCGACGTTGACGGTCGCCGCCCCGCCCAACGAAGCCGGCCCGCTGTACGAACATCTCGCGGCGCACGGCGAAGGGCCGTTCGCCTTGCTGCTGAAGACGACCGGCGGTGAGCGTGCGCGCACCGGCATGCTCGACGCAGCGAAGACGCACGGCGCGCGTATTGCACTGGCACCCGCTCCGGCGCGTCGTTAAAATAGCGGTATCGCATTGACACGACACAAGGAGATGTGAGACATGGCAGCGAAAAATATCTTGTTTCTCGTCGGTGATTTCGTTGAAGACTATGAGGTGATGGTGCCCTTCCAAGCGCTCGCGGCGGTCGGCCACAACGTACACGCAGTCTGTCCCGACAAGAAAGCGGGCGACAAGGTGCGCACGGCGGTTCACGACTTCGAGGGTGACCAGACCTACAGCGAGAAGCCCGGCCACAACTTCCAGCTTAACGCCACGTTCGACGCGGTGAAGCCGGAAGATTACGACGCGCTGGTGATCCCCGGCGGGCGCGCGCCCGAATACCTGCGCCTCAACCCGCACGTATTAGCGATGGTGCGCCACTTCTTTGAGGCCGGCAAGCCGGTCGCGGCGATCTGCCACGGCCCGCAGATTCTCGCCGCCGCCGGTGTGCTGGAGGGCCGGCAGTGCAGCGCTTATCCCGCCGTCGGGCCGGACGTGACGCGCGCCGGCGGCGAATACCAGGCGATCCCGGTCGATCAGGCGCACGTAGAAGGCAACCTGGTCACGGCGCCGGCGTGGCCGGCGCATCCCGATTGGATCGCCAAGTTCCTCAAGCTGCTGGGCGCCAAGATCGAATTGTAAGCGATACGCTTGGATCGACCCGGCTACAATAGCCCTGTGTGGAAGTTTATACACAGGGCTGTTTTGTCGATTAAGGAAAGTTGGCATGACAGAACCGCAGTGGTTGGTATGGGCGCGGAAGCTGCAAGAGATTTCGCAAAATGGGTTACACTACGCCGGCAGCCCTTTCGATGTCGAACGCTACGAGGCGGTGCGCAAGATCGCGGCGGAGATGCTGGCGGCGCACTCGAACTTGAGTCTTGACGAGACATGCGCGCTGTTCGATGCGCAGGACGGCCACGCGACGCCCAAGTTCGACGTGCGCGGCGTGGTGTTCAAAGATGGTAAAATCTTATTAGTGCGCGAGCGCTCCGACGGCCTCTGGACGCTGCCGGGCGGCTGGGCCGATGTCGGCGAGCCGCCGAGCCGGGCGGTCGAGCGCGAAGTGTGGGAGGAGTCCGGATACGAGACGCGCGCGGTCAAGCTGCTGGCGCTCTATGACCGCGCGCGGCACGGGCACCCGCCGCACGCTTTCTATATTTACAAGGCGTTCTTCCGGTGCGAGCTGACCGGCGGCGGGCCGGCGCTGAGCGGCGAAACCGACGGCGTGGCGTTCTTCCCGGCCAATGATATCCCGCCGCTCTCGGTCGGGCGCACCACGCCGGCCCAGATTGCGCACTTTTTCGAGCACGACCGGCATCCCGAATGGCCGACCGATTTTGACTGAGCGAGTTGGGCAGGGACGAAGGTGTACAGGCGAAACAACCCGTTCTATCGAGCTTTTACCGAGCGCAGCACGCTTGGGTGTTTGGGGCAGTTGGCGGCGCAGTTTGGCGTGGGCGTCGTGTTGATCGGGCTGTTGGTCTTGTTCATGGGCAGCTTTCACCAGTTATTCGGCAGCCGCGCGCAGCGCCCCACGCCCACCTTGACGCTGCCCGCCGAAGTCATCACCGTGGCGGCCTTTCTCCCCACCCGGACGCCCGCTCCCACTGCGAGCGAACCGGGCGCGCAGATTGTCACGCCGGCTCCCACATCGGACAAGCCGGCGCTGGCGCGCCCGCTGTATTTTTTGTCGGATCGCGTCGATGGCCGCGCGCAGGTGTTCGTGCTCCGGCGCGGCGACGCCGAGGCGCAGCAGGTTACCGACGAGCCGGACCCGGTGTTGGGCTATGCGCTTCACCCGGCGGGGATGTTCCTGGTCGCCTACACCGAGCGCCGCGTCGTCGTGATCTTTGAAGATGGGCGGCGCACGGATATCGTCTGCAATGACGGCGCGGGCGAGATGCTGCGCGGCATGGCGCTCGCGCCCGACGGGCGGCACGTCGCCATATGGACCGGCGCGCACCTGGCAGTTTACCGGGTAGATACTCACGAGCAGCCGCTCGTGCGGGTGGTGAGCGACGCGGATTGGGCGGCGAAGACGACCGTCGTTTGGCGCGCCGACGGCGCAGCGCTGGCCTATGCGGCTGCCGACGGCGTGTACCAGTTGGGCATCGAGGCGCGCGACGACGCCGTGCTGACCCGACCGGGGACGGGCATCGGGCAGCCGGTGGTCTACGAGGTGACCGGCGCGCTCGACGATGGGCGCTGGCT
>JAFGMM010000252.1 GCA_016927535.1 Anaerolineae bacterium | reverse complement strand
GCTACCCGGACGCGAGCGCGTCGGTGGCGGAGTGCTTCAAGCCGGAGCCAACCGAAGAAGCAACGCCGGAGCCAACCGAGGAAGCGACACCCGAACCTACGGAAGAGCCGACCGAAGAGGCTGGGCCTGTAGGGTACTGCAATACGCCGATGGATGCGGTCCAGTTCGATGATTTTGGGCTGCTCATCGCCAACGTGAATCCGAGGAACTGTGCCAACAGCAGCATTCACGGCCCCGAGGGGTGGGAACCTATCGTCATGAGCGCATTGGGTGTCTGCCCTGACTGGCTGGTCTATCACAGCTACCGCGACTTCGAGTCGCGCGCCGACCGCGACCTGGAAATCTTCCGGCTAGGCGGCGTGGGCGAGGTCGTCAACCCGAACCTTTCGCATACCCAGGGGCAAAACCTGCTCCCGGCTGCCCGGTTCGACCAGGCGCCGACCCGCTCGCCGGATAGCCAGTGGGTCGCGTTCATCAGCACGCGCGCCAGCACCGAGGAAACCGGCTTGATCTGGGAAATCTTCATCGCGCCGGCCGACGGCGACCCCGCGAAGCCGGTCCGACGCCTGACCTACACCCAGAATATGATCGTCAAGGACCCGATGTGGTCGCCCACCGGCGAGTACATCGCGTTCCAGGGCGCGTTCGAGGGGTACTGGGAACTGTTCCTGGCAGACGTGCGCACAGGCGAGATCATCCAGTTGACCAACAACCGCGTTGACGACATCAATCCGTTCTGGTCGCCGGATGGCAAGAAGATCGTCTACCAGAGCAACCGGACCGGCCAATGGCAGATCTTTGAGATGGACCTCTCCGATCCTTACAACGTACCTGACCCTGTGAAGATCAGCGACGGCGCGGGCGATGACTTCAACCCGGTGTACTCCAATGATGGAACCCGGATCGCCTTCCGCTCGACGCGCGATGGGGTTACCGACATATACGGCATGCCGCTTGAGGCTATCTATACCATGAACGCCGACGGCTCGAACGTCCAGCGCGTCTCCGAGTTCAACGCCGAGGCCGGTCTGGGCGCTACGGCGAATCATACCTGGTCGCCAGACGATACGCTCATCGCGTACCAGTCGGACCTGGACGGCGACCGGGACATCTACGTCTACGAGGTCGCTACCGGCAAGACCCGGCAGTTGACCAACGAGAAGAACCCGGTAGAAGGCGACATCAACATCCAGGAGTTCGCGCCGACCTGGTGGTGCGACGCGCCGATCGTTATCTTTACCTCCGATGTTGACGGCGACTTTGCGCAGCGCGACTACACCAACAACCTCTATCAACTCAATGCGCTGCCCATCGACGGGCCGTCCTACGACGTTGGAGAAGATGGCGAAGTTGTGAAGCTGACGGATCGCCAGGGACCTGACCAGCATCCGCAGAACTCGCCGGCGGAGGAAAACGCCAGCCGGGCCTTCGACCTGGAACAGGCTAATCTCTACGGCGAAGACTGATTCGTGATCTAACGCCGGTAGACAAGGATGCTGCCCTGCCGACCGGCGGGGCGGCCTCTCCGGCAGGAGATATAACAAATAATAAGGGGGCCCTAACGGCCCCCTTTTAGATTTACCGGGTCATGTTATCTTGCTGATCTTACCAATCGGTGGGGTGCTTTTCGCCGACCCACAGCGTCTTTTCGGTGGCGGCGTCGAACATGTTCACGTTATCCATGTTAAGCGCAACTTCGACCTTTTCGCCGATGACCGGGCGGCTGCGCGGGTCGATGCGCGCCACCAGCGGCGTGAGGTCGCGCTTCTCCGAGTCACGCACGTAGACGATCTTTTCGTTGCCCATTTCCTCGACTACGTCCACGTCCACCGGGATGTTGGCGGTATGGACGCCGGAGGGGACGTACTGCGGGTCGTGGATGTCTTCGGGGCGGATGCCGAAAATGACTTCCTTGCCGGCCGCGTCCGGGAACTGCCGGGCGCGTTCGGGCGGCACAACGACCGAGAAGTCGCCCGTATCGACGACCAGGGTGCCGTTTTCCTGCTTGACGGTCGCACGGCGGAAGTTCATCGCCGGGCTGCCGATGAAGCCGGCTACGAACACATTGTCCGGGAAGTCGTAGAGATTCTGCGGGCTGTCGAGTTGTTGGAGCACGCCGGCGCTGAGCACGCAAATGCGCGACCCCATCGTCATCGCCTCGGTCTGGTCGTGGGTCACATAGATAAACGTGGTGCCCAGGCGGTGGTGGAGACGGCTGATCTCGGCGCGCGCCTCAACGCGCAGCTTGGCGTCGAGGTTGGAGAGCGGCTCGTCCATCAGGAACACTGCCGGCTCGCGTACGATGGCGCGGCCCACTGCGACGCGCTGGCGCTGACCACCCGACAACTGGCGCGGACGCCGGTCGAGCAAGTCTTCGATGCCCAGGCTGCGCGCCGCTTCTTGCACGCGCTTCCTAATTTCGTCCTTCGGCGTCTTGCGGAGCTTCAGGCCGAACGCCATGTTGTCGAAGACGGTCATGTGGGGGTAGAGGGCGTAGCTCTGGAAAACCATTGCGATGTCGCGGTCCTTGGGGGGCACGTTGTTGACAATACGATCCCCAATCTTGATCGTCCCTTCGGTGATCTCCTCTAGGCCGGCGAGCATGCGCAGACTGGTGCTTTTGCCGCAGCCGGAAGGTCCGACGAAGACCAAGAACTCGCGGTCTTTGATATGGATGTCCAGATCGACGACCGCCGCCACATCTCCGAAGCGTTTTGTGACATGTTCGTAGGTTACGCTTGCCACTGTGAAAACCTCCTCGCGTAGGTTATAGAGGTTGGTCCTGTGCGGGCCGAATTGAACCGCACCACACAGTGCAACCTGATGCATAGGACTATGGGCCTATTATGCCACCAGATTCGCCCTCAGACAAGGATTTTGCCGGCTTGTTGGCAGGAAATAATTCTCCAGCGCGAGGGTGCGTTTGACATTTTGGGTGATATTCGTCACCTTTCGATAGAGCAGATTGACCGGTGCCAACGTTTCCGACTCGCGGCATAATCTGCTTATGCACGAGAAGCAGAGCAAAGATACCACCGCCCGCCGCCACATCCATGTAGACGGCGTGGTGCAGGGCGTCGGGTTCCGGCCTTTTGTTTATAACCTGGCGACCGGGCTGGGATTGGCCGGCTGGGTGCGCAACACCTCCGCCGGCGTCGATATCGAGGCGCAGGGCATACCCGCCGCGCTCGACGCCTTTGTGCGCGACCTGTGCGCCAAAGCGCCGCCGCTTGCCGTGATCGAGCGCATCGATGTGCGCGAGGCCGCGCCTTTGCCCGCCGACGGGCGCTTCGAGATCCGGCACAGTGCGAGCGCCGGGGGCATCAGCTTGATCGCGCCGGACGTGGCGACCTGCCCGGACTGCCGGCGCGAGTTGTTCGACCCGGACGACCGGCGCTACCGCTATCCCTTCACCAACTGCACCAACTGCGGACCGCGCTTTACGATCATCAAAGGGCTGCCCTACGACCGCCCGCAGACCACAATGGACCCGTTTAAGATGTGCGCGGCCTGCCAGGCGGAATACGACGACCCGACCGACCGCCGCTTCCACGCGCAGCCTAACGCATGCCCGGCGTGCGGGCCGCTGCTGGGGCTGTTCGCGGCGCACGCGCCCTGTGCGGAGCGGCACGAGGTGGGGGTGTGGCTGGCGGGCGAAGACGACGCCCTGCGCAAAACTGCCGAACTGCTGCGGAATGGCGCCATCGTTGCGATCAAAGGGCTGGGCGGCTTTCATCTGGCGTGCGACGCGACCTGGGTCATGGCGGTGCAGCGTATGCGCGAGCGCAAGGGCCGCGCGGCGAAACCTTTCGCCGTGATGGTGCGCGACCTGGCGATGGCGCGCGAACACTGCTATGTGAGCGACGCCGAAGCCGGTTTGCTCGCGTCGCCCGCCGCGCCGATTGTGCTGCTGCGCCGCCGGCCGGAGTCGCGCATCGCGCCGGAGGTCGCGCCGGGCAATCACGACCTGGGCGTGATGCTGCCCTACACGCCGCTGCATCACATTTTGCTGCACGACGCCGGCGTCCCGCTGGTGATGACCAGCGGCAACCACACCGACGAACCGCTCAGCTACCGGAATGACCGGGTGATCGACGAACTGGGCGATATCGCCGATGCGTATTTGCTGCACGACCGCGCCGTACACATCCGCGCCGACGACAGCGTGATGATGGTTGTGGACGGCGCGCCGTACCCGGTGCGGCGCAGCCGGGGCTACGCGCCGTACCCGGTGACGCTGGCTTCTTCCTCGCTCCAGACCTCTACCGAGGCGGATACCTCACCCCCCACGCGGCAAGCCGCAGCCCTCTCCACAGAGTGGAGAGGGGGAGAAGCCCACGATTCGACCGCTCCGGTCCCCCCTCTCCATGTCATGGAGAGGGGGATAGGGGGTGAGGTATCTAAGAGAGATCAGGGCGATATCCTCGCCGTGGGCGGGCAGATGAAGAATACGCTGTGCTTCTTGAAGGGCGAGCGCGCGTTCTTGAGCCAGCACATCGGCGAGTTGGACAACCTCGAAACGCTCGAATACTTCGAGCAAGCCGCCGCACACCTGAAAGCCATCTTCCGCGCCGAGCCGGCCGTCATTGCGCACGACCTGCACCCGGATTATCTCTCGACGCGCTGGGCGAAAGGCGAACTCAGCGCGGCGCTGGGCGTCGGCGACTTGCTGCCCGGCGACGGCGCCGTGCGGCGCATCGGTGTGCAGCACCACCACGCGCACATCGCCGCGTGCCTGGCAGACAACGATTATCCCGAAGGCGCGCCGGTCATCGGGCTGGCCTGGGATGGGACGGGCTACGGTCCCGACGGCGCGGTCTGGGGCGGCGAGTTTTTGATTGCCGACCGCGCGAGATACGAGCGCCTCGCACACCTGGCCTATGCGCCGCTGCCGGGCGGCGAGGCGGCGATCCGGCGGCCGGCGCGGTTGGCGGCGGCGTATTTGCTGCACTTCCTCGGCGAAGTGCCCGACCTGCCCGGCCTGGCAAGCGTAGGCGAAACCGAACGGCGGCTCATCAAGCAGCAAATCGAGCGCAACTACAACATGGCGTGGACCTCCAGCATGGGCCGGCTGTTCGACGTGGCGGCGGCGATGCTCGGCCTGTGCCCGGACGAAATCACGTTCGAAGCGCAGGCGGCGATTGCGCTGGAGATGGCGGCGCGCGCCGCCGGGGCGAGCGCTTCACTCGCCCCGTACCCGGTGAGCACAGACACGAGCGACGCGCCGCACTTGATCTCGCCAGCGCCGATGCTGCGCCGGATCGCGCAGGATGTCCGGGACGGCGCGCCGGTATCGCAGGTCGCGCTGCGCTTCCACGTCACGCTTGCCGATCACCTGGCGTTCCTGGCCCGGCTCGTGCGCCGCCAGCGCGGGCTAAATACGGTGGCGCTTTCCGGCGGCGTCTGGCAGAATCGGCTGCTGCTGCGCTTGGCGCTGGAGCGTCTGCGCGCGGCGGACTTCGATGTTTTGATTCACCGCCGCGTCCCGGCCAACGACGGCGGCCTGAGCCTGGGGCAGGCGGTCGTCGCGCGGGCGGCGCTTGCAAAATGATTTCACCACGGACGCGCAAAGCGCGGCACGGAGAGCACGGAGATTCTTAAAAACGAGGATGAAGATTTAACCACGAATAACACGAATAAACGCGAATTAGGAATCTTTATTCGCGTAATTCGCGTAATTCGCGGTTAAAAAATCTTATCTTCGGAGGAGCAAACGAATCATGAAACTACGCAAAGGTACACCGGAGGAAGCCGGCGTCGTGCCGGAACGGGTGGAGCGTGTGCGCGCCCTGGCGGAGGGCTGGGTAGACGCCGGCGCGACGCCGGCGCTGGTGGTGTTGGCGGCGCGCCGGGGAGTGATCTTTCTGCACGAGGCATTCGGCAAGCTGCGCCCCGGCGACGATGCGCCTGACTTGGCGCTCGACAGCATCTACCCGCTCGCGTCGATCTCCAAGACGATTACGGCAACGGCGGTGATGCGCCTGGTCGAGGATGGGCGGGTGGGGCTAAACCGCCCGGTGTGCAACTACATCCCGGAGATTATCGGCGAACTGCAAGACGGCAAGAAGAAGATCACGGTGCGGCACCTGCTCTCGCATACCTCCGGGCTGCGCGACGAGGACGCCTATGCGCTGGCAGAGCTGCGCCGGGGTAAGATCGAACTGCCGCCCTGCCCGCCTAACCAGCACCCGGCGATTCACGAGTGGCTGCACCTGCGCTATGGTCTGCCGCTGCGCGCCGAGCCGGGCACGACGATGTGTTACTTCAACCAGGGCTTCACGCTGGCCGGCGAGATCGTGCGGCGGGTGAGCGGCGAATCGTTCGCGGACTTCTGCCGCGCGCGCATCTTTGCGCCGCTGGGCATGAACGATACTTACTTCACGGCGCCGAAGGAAGTGCGCCCGCGCATCATGCGGCGGCCGGCCGGCACGCCGTTCGACTGGTGGAACGGCGAGGATAACGACGAATGGCCCGGCCCGGCGGGCGGCGGCTACTCGACGGCGATGGACATGGCGATCTTCGGGCAGATGTTTCTCAACGGCGGCGCTTACGGCGGTGTGCGCGTGCTCAGCCCGGCGACGGTCGATCTGATGACGCGCGGGCAGTTCGGCCTGCGCATGCAGCCGCCTGAAGACGAAGACCCGTTCTCCAACTGTCCCTACGGGCTGGGCTGGTTCATCTTCGGCGAAGACACCGGCGCAGAGGCCGCCGCGCTGTGGTCGCCGAGGACGTTTGGACATACCGGCTCCGGCGGTGTTATGTTGTGGATTGACCCGGTTTACGAGATCGTGGGCGCGTTCTTCTTCGCGCAGCTTACCCATGAGGTCTGGCCGGGCGATCTGTTTGCGAATGCGGTGACGGCGGCGGTTGGCGATTAGCTAACAGCTAACAGCTAATAGCTAACAGCTATTAGCGCTTCAAGGAGCAGTGGTCTATGTGTTTAGGGATACCCGGAAAAGTGATCGAAGTCTATGAGCAGCACGGCCAGCGCATGTCGAAAGTGGACTTCGGCGGCGTGCGGCGCGAGGTGTGTCTTGACCTGACGCCGGAGGCCGAGGTAGGGAGTTGGGTGATTATTCACGTCGGCTTTGCGATTAGCGTCATCGACGAGGACGAGGCGCAGGAAACGCTCGCGCTGCTGCGCGAGATCGGCGCGTTGCAAGAGGAATTAGGAGTTTAGAAATTCACCACGGAGAGCACGGAGGACACGGAGAATCGCCAACTGGCGAACACACATAAATCTGTACAAATAGAAAAATGTTCTTATTTGTGACTATTCGTGCCATTTGTGGTTAAATCTTTCTTCTCCGTGCTCTCAGTGCTCTCTGTGGTAGAATCTTAAATCATGAAATACCTTGACGAATACCGTGACGCGAATGCCGTGCGCGGCGTGCTCGACGAGATCCGCCGGGCAGTGACGCGCCCGTGGGTCATCATGGAGGTGTGCGGCGGGCAGACACACAGCATCATCCGCAACGGCATCGACCAACTGCTGCCCAGGGAGATCGAGCTTGTGCACGGGCCGGGCTGCCCGGTGTGTGTGACGCCGCTCGAACTCATCGACAAGGCGCTCGCCATTGCCGCGCGCAGCGACGTGATCTTCACCTCCTACGGCGACATGCTGCGCGTGCCCGGCTCGCGCGAAGACCTGTTCGCGGTCAAGAGCAAGGGCGGGGACGTGCGCATTCTCTACTCGCCGCTCGACGCGCTGAAGATTGCACGCGCGAACCCGGATAAAACGGTGGTGTTCTTCGCGGTCGGCTTCGAGACCACCGCGCCCGCCAACGGTATGGCGGTCGTCCAGGCGGCGCGGCAGGGCATCGAAAACTTTGCGATGCTGGTCTCGCACGTGACCGTGCCGCCGGCCATGCGCGCGATTCTCGGCTCGCCCACAAACCGCGTGCAGGGCTTTCTCGCGGCGGGACACGTCAATACGGTGATGGGCTACACCGAGTACGAACCGATTGCCGCGCAGTACGAAGCGCCGGTCGTGGTCACCGGCTTCGAGCCGCTCGATATCGCCAACGGCATCCTTAAAGTGGTCCGGCAGCTTGAGGCAGGCCGGTGCGAAGTCGAAAACGCCTACGGGCGCTCGGTGCGCCGGGAGGGGAATCTCGCCGCGCAGAAGGTGATTAACGAGGTGTTCGAGCCGTGCGACCGGGCGTGGCGCGGCATCGGCGTCATCCCGATGAGCGGCTACCGGCTGCGCGAGCAGTACGCGCACTACGACGCCGAACGCCGTTTCCCAGACGTGAGCGCGATCACGGCGGAAGAGTCGAAGCTGTGCATCAGCGGGCTGGTGCTGCAAGGCATCAAGAAGCCGGACGAGTGCCCGGCGTTCGGGAAACTATGCACGCCGCAAAAGCCGCTCGGCGCGACGATGGTCAGCAGCGAGGGGGCGTGCGCGGCCTACTATAAGTATGGGCGGTTTACTGCGGAATGACTCTTTGTTACGTGACTCTTTGCAGCGCCGAGAAGCGCGACGACCCGGGCGACCTGCCGGCGCTTGACCGTTACATCAGCGCGCGCATCCGCGCCGTGTATAAGTGGGCGCAACGCGACGGCGCGGATTTCCGCATCTTCTCCGGCAAGTTTGGCCTGCTGCGCGCCGACGACCCGGTTCCCTGGTACGATCAAAAGCTCGTGGCCGAGGATGTCTCGGCGGCGGCGCTGCGGGTCGCCGGGCAGCTTAGGGCGGAGGCTTTCGAGAAGCTGGTCGTGTACACAGACGAGGTAAAAGTTGTGCCGGATGTGCTGGTTTACGTGGGCTGCTTGATGGTCGCGGCGGGCACGGTCGGCGGGATTGTGGTGGAACACCGGGAAATGTAAATGACGACACGTGAGCAGAACGAGCGCAAATTTCCAAATTGGGTCGAATTGCCCGACGGCGGACGGCGCTACTGGCGAGACGTTCCTGGTAGGCATTCGGGTATGGCGAGATATGTTAAAATAGTTGGCGCTGATGAAATGACGATCAGTTTTGTGCAGGAAGTCTATGACGATGAAGGAGTATTAATCGCCATACATTCCAAGTACCCTAAAGACACCGGGCATCAAATATTAGTTGACGAAGGAAGTGATATATGATTACGCGGCGAATCGTATTAAATAAACTCCTCGCCTACTTGAATCGGGAGACGACCCTACAAGAATTAGTTGCGTGGTCGGAGGATGTCATTATGGATGAGGACTTCGACCCCGCAGAGACCGATATATTGATGGATATTGTCGGTTACCTGGGTGCGGCAGATTCGCCGGGCTTCGAACTGACCTGGGAAGTGTGCTATGATTTCCTGACCCGGTTAGGCTCGCCCGTCAAGGTCGTGCCGGTCGCCGCTGCTTGATATATGCAAAATGAGCGTTCCTCAGCCCATCCCCTATCAAGGCAGCAAGCGCCGCATCGCCCGCCACATCTTGCGATTCTTCCCCGGCGAATTTGATACGTTGATCGAACCGTTCGCTGGTTCTGCCGCCGTTTCGCTCGCCGCCGCACACGCTCGCAAGGCGCGCCGGTTTCACCTGAACGATATCAATCAGCCGTTGATGGCGCTCTGGCGCGAGATTATCCATGATCCCGCCGGGATTGCGGACGCTTACGAGAAGCTGTGGCGCGAGCAAACGGGCCGGGAACGCGCGTTCTACGATTTCGTCCGGGACCGCTTCAATGCGACCCAAAGGCCGGATTACTTTCTTTACCTCCTGGCGCGGTGCGTGAAGGCGTCGGTGCGCTACAACGCGCAGGGCGAATTCAATCAAAGCCCCGACAACCGGCGCAAGGGACGGCAGCCCGAAAGTATGCGGCGCGATATCGAGGCGGCTTCGCGGCTGCTGCGCGGGACGGCGGCTCTCACGAGCCGGGATTATGGGGCCGTGCTGGGCGGCGCATCGCCCGGCGACCTCGTTTACATGGACCCGCCCTACCAGGGAGTGAGCGGCTTCAAAGACCCGCGATATTACAGCGGGGTCGATTTCGACCGGTTCGCGGGCGAGCTGGCGCGCCTGAACGAGCGCGGCGTCCCGTTCCTCTTGAGCTACGACGGTCACAAAGCCGGCAGCCGCTACGGGCGGGCGCTCCCCGCCGGGTTGAACCTGCACAAGGTCGAAATCGAGGCCGGTCGCTCAAGCCAGGCTACGCTTTTGGGCCGTAATGAGATAACCTATGAGTCGCTTTATCTCTCCGGCGCGCTGGTCGAGCGCTTAGGAAATTCGCTTGTGGTCTGATCCCGATGACGAACGACGCAAAACCGGACTTCAACTTCGAGGGCTTCGTCTGCCCGCTCCCGCTCCGCGATTACCCGCAGATCGTGATGGGTCACGGCAGCGGCGGGCGCATGTCGAACGACCTGGTAAAACACCTCTTTCTCCCGCTGTTCGATAACGCCGCGCTGCGCAGCCTCAACGATCAAGCCGTGCTGGCGATGCCGCTCGACGGCGGGCGGCTCGCCTTCACCACCGATTCGTTTGTCGTGAACCCGCTGTTCTTCCCCGGCGGCGATATCGGGCAGCTTGCCGTTCACGGCACGGTCAACGACCTGGCGGTCAGCGGCGCGACGCCGCTCTATCTCAGCGCCGGTTTCATCCTGGAAGAAGGCTTAAAGATGGACACGCTCGGCCAGATCGTGACCAACATGGCGCGCGCCGCGCAGGAGGCCGGTGTGCAGGTCGTGACCGGCGATACGAAGGTGGTCGAGCGCGGGCACGGCGACGGCCTGTACATCAACACAAGCGGCGTGGGCATTGTGCCGCCGGGCGTCGATATCGCCGCGCAGAACATCCAGCCGGGCGACGCGGTGATTGTTTCCGGCATGTTGGGCGACCACGGCGTCGCGGTGATGTCGGTGCGCGAGGGGCTGGACTTCGATGTCGATGTGGCGAGCGACACTGCGCCGCTCAACGGCCTGGTTGCGGCGATGCTGGAAGCGAGCGCGAACATCCACGCGATGCGCGACTGCACGCGCGGCGGTCTTGCCGCGAGCCTGAACGAGCTGGCGCAGGCGTCGCGGGTGGGCGTGGTGTTCGACGAGCGTGCGGCGCCGGTGCGCCCGGCGGTGCGCGCGGCGTGCGAGATGCTGGGGCTGGACCCGCTCTACGTGGCGAACGAGGGTAAGTTGGTCGCGTTCGTCGCGCGCGCGGATGCGGACGCAGTGCTTGCGGCGATGCGAGCGCACCCGCTGGGCGCGGACGCCGCCATCATCGGGGAGGCGGCGGCGGAGCATCCCGGCCTCGTCGCGGCGCGGACGGGGATCGGCGGGCGGCGCGTGGTCGATATGCCGCTGGGGGTGCTGCTGCCGAGGATTTGCTAGATCGGAATAAAAAGCAAGAGGCGGAGCGATCCGCCTCTGCTCGCAAGAATCTTATACAATTGTCAACCCGTTGCCCCCGCCGGATCAGTCGAATATTCTGTCTCGCCACGACTGGGGATCATTGTATCAAGTACGCGCTCAAGCGCCATGGTGTGCGCACAATAACCGCGCTTTTGGAAGAAATCACACGAGCAGGTCCAGGTCTTATCGCTAAAGTTCACCGTGTGGATGCTGTTGTCCCCTCTGATGGTCGCAGTGAAGTTCTGAAAGTCGATGCGTAGTTCGCGCTCCTCCGCGTAGCGTTTCGACTTTTCGATTCGGCTAATCCTCTCGTAATCCACTGTTCAAACTCCTTTTCAAACTAAGTTTGAGTTGGCATAAAAAACGAAAAAGCACGCGGCGTCGAATCACCTCGTGCTTAGGTAAGCTATACAATTTGCGCTTGATACACTCATGACGGGCGAAACTCCCGATGAAGTATGTTAAAGAAAGTATAAGGGGGGTTTCGGGCCTTGTCAACCCTTTCTTAAAAATGCGAATCCTCGCCACCCATCCACGTAGGGAGCTTCCCGGCGCGTGCAAGCATCTTGACCAGGTTAGGCATACTGTCGAACTGCCGCATGCACAGGTTGTACTCCGCCTCCGTGACCGACGCAGTTCTCGGATGACACCAGATCAACATACCGTCGCGACTTCCCATCAGGTGTCTCATTTTGTCGCACGGGAACTCGTCGCAGAACGCGCAGCTTTCGACGCCCTTGGCCTGCGCGCACGGCCTGGCCTGGCACTGCTGGTCGGCGACCCGGCCGGCGCTGCGGCAGCCGTCGCACTTGACATTCTCGGCGGTGTAGTTTTCGTGGCCGAAGATCTTTCGCCACCCATCGACCAACTGCTGCCTGACGGCGGGGTCATCGGAGCGCGCCGCGCACAGGTGACAATTATAACCGCAGTAGCCGATCATCTCTGTCATTGGATCACCTCTCAAGGGTTGGAAGACAGCCATAGCTGGAAGTGATTTTAGCACGAATGTTCTGTCTATGCAAGAGCTTCTGTGTCTTGAAAGCGGCGAGAGAGCGTCAGCGCAGGTACTTGACCGCCGTAATGCGCGTCCCGACACCGACCACCGACCAAACCTCGAACTCGTCCATGATGCGCTTGGAGCCGGAAAGCCCCAACCCCAGGCCGCCGGAGTCGGAATAGCCCTGGGTGAGCGCCAGTTCGATATCTTTGATGCCGGGGCCTTGATCCTGGGCGATGAGCTTGAAATGCCGGGGTTCGCCCGGATGGGGCATCAAGGTGATGGTGCCGGTTCCGGCATAGAGCACAACATTGCGGCCTAACTCAGAGACCACGACCGCAATCTTAGTAGCGTCCGGCATCGGGAAACCAAGCGCCAACGCAATATCTAGGGCCTGTCTGCGAGCCATCACAACGGCATGGAAATCGTCAATCTCGATCCGTCTGATATTTGCTTCTAAGTCTGTCATAGTACACACCGACGCAGGGATGGCGTGAGCGGCTCTGCGCAAGCCGTGGGACGCTTTTATCTCCTAAGCGTACCGGCATATGCCGACTCATGCAAGTAAAAAGGCGATGTCCCCGGAAATATGAACACGCCGCCTACAGCGTCAACCACCTCGCCAGCCGGGACCGCGCACCACGCGCCCCGGCGTCGCGCCGGTGTGCTCGCCGTCGCGCAGCACCGGCACGCCGTTGACCAGCACGTGATGCACGCCGGTCGAATATTGGTGCGGGTTCTCGAATGTCGCGTGGTCCTGCACGGTCGCCGGGTCGAAGACCACCACGTCGGCGAAGTGACCGGCTTGCAGCGCGCCGCGCCGGTCCAGCTTTAGGGTCGCGGCGGGCAGCGTCGTCAGGCGCCGGACGGCCTCCTCCAGGGGGATGATTTGTTCCTCGCGCACATACTTCGCCAGCAGCCGCGCGAAGTTGCCGTAAGTGCGCGGGTGCGTACTCGACCGGAGGAAGACGCCTTCGGCGGCGATGGCCTCGCCGTCGGAGCCGAAGCTCACCCACGGCAGCGCGACTTTCTTGCGTACGTTTTCCTCCGACATGCTGAAGTACACTGTGCTGATCCGGCTGTGATCCTCAACGATCAGGTCTATCATGGTGTCTTCCGGTGACCTGCCCCGCGCCGCCGCAATCTCAGACAGCGGCTTGCCGGTGAGCGGCTTCAGCGCCTCGCTCTCGAAGCCCACCAAGAGCGAGCTTTCGCCCATCGGCGCAATTTCTTGCTTGGCCCGCTCGCGCATCGCCGGGTCTTGCAAGCGGGCGACCATCGCATCCAGGCCGCCCTCGCGCACCCACTGCGGCAGCGACGCATCAAGCCCGGTCTGGCTGGCCGGGTAGGTGTACATGTCGGCGGTGATTTGCAGCCCCTCGGCGCGCGCCGCCTCGACCTTCGCAATCGCCGCGTCGAGCTTGTGCCAGTTGGCGCGGCCCGCCGCTTTGAGGTGGTAGATTTCGGCGCGGATGTTCGCCGCGCGTGCGATGGTCAAGAGTTCGTCCAGCGCCTCGAGAAAGCGGTCTTCTTCGCTGCGCAGGTGCGAGATGTACAGGCCGCCCGATTCGGCGGCGACCCTGGCGAGCGCGATGAGTTCCTCGGTGGAGGTGAAGCAGCTCGGTATGTAGATCAACGCGCTGGCGAGGCCCATCGCGCCCTCTTCCATCGCGTGGCGGACCAAGGCGCACATGTGGTCAAGCTCGGTGGTGCTGGGCGCGCGGTTGTCCAGGCCGATGACGTTTGCGCGCACGGTTCCGACGCCGACGAACGACGCCACATTCGGCGCGACCCCGCGCGCCGCCAGGTATTCTAAGTATTCGCCCAGCGTCGTCCATTCGATTGCATGGTGCCGGAGATCGCCGCGCATGTTGAGGACGACTTCCTCTGCCACGTCGTCCAGGACCGGCCCCATCGACATATCCTCGCCCATCACCTCCAGGGTCACGCCCTGGCGGATGACGCTTTGCGCGCACCCGTCCTCGACCAGCGACCAGACCGACCAACTGAGCATGTTGATGAAGCCGGGCGCTGCCGCCAGCCCGTGCGCGTCGATTTCGGCGCGCGCCGCCCCGTCGATGTGCGGCGCAACGGCGGCGATGGCATCGCCGGTTATCGCCACGTCGCCGGCGAAGGGCGCGCCGCCGTACCCGTCGTAAACGGTCCCGCCGCGTATGATGATGTCGTAGTCTGTCACGCGATACCTATCCCTTCAGTTTGCCAAATTCCGCACATTGGATGTCGCAGTACAACAACGGTAACGACCATAGGCGTTCAGGTCAGCCGGCGGCGCCCAGGACCAGCGACGCCAGCGCCGTCAATCCCAGCGCGATGATGGTCGCACCCGAAAGCCGGTTCACCCAGAGCATGGCGCGCGGCGTGAAGCGCACCCGCACCAGGCTAATGATGCCGCTCAGCGTAAGCCACCACAGCGCCGATCCCAAAAAGACGCCCAGCACCAGCACGCCCGCCGCGAGGTAGTCGCGGCTTTCCCCGGTGGCCTGCGCCAGGCCCAGCCCGGCGAAGATTGCCACGAACGAAAGAATGGTTACCGGGTTGGTAAGCGTGAGAAAGAAGGTCGAGAGATAATCGCCGGCAAGTCCGGCGCGTCCGCCGTTGGATGCGCCGGATTTATCACCACGGAGCGCACGGAGTACACGGAGAAGGCGTGAGGCAGAACGAGGATTTGTACTCTCTCCCTCTTTTCCTTCTTCTTCTGGCTCCGTGCGCTCCGTGTTCTCTGTGGTGATATCTTCTCCGGTCTTGGCGAGCAGCGTTCGCACGCCGAGATAGACCAGGAACAGCCCGCCGATTAAGCTAAACCAGCTTTGTTGATCGACCAGGAAAGCCGACACTGCGGTCAGGCCGAAGCCCGCCACCGCGCCGTAGATGGCGTCGGCGCTGGCAGCGCCCAGCCCGGTCGCCAGGCCGGAGATGCGCCCGGTCGCCAGGGTGCGCCGGATGCACAGCACACCGATCGGGCCGACCGGCGCAGCGATTGAAAAACCGATGACGATGCCGCGAATGAGAAAAGAAAGGTCCATGTTACTCTACCGGCCATTCCTGACCGCTCTGTTCGATGAAGTGAAGAATGATATCCAGGGTCGGCAGCGGGTACCCTAGCCCGGTGAGCACAATCGACAGCTCGCCGCGATGGTGGGTCGAGTGTAAGAACGCCTGCATGAGAAGTTGCCATGCCGGCAGATCAAGCGTCGGGCGGCCACCCCCGAAGTCAACATGGACCATGCGCGCCAAGTCATCCGCGCCGAGCGACGCGATGAAACTCTGTTGCTCCTGCTCAAGCGCCTGCCAATGGCGGCGAATATCGTCTAGTGTGGATATCTGCCCCGGATCGAACGGGAGAAGGCGCCCCTGGCAGCAGGTCAGAAAGTAGGCTTCGCATGCCAGCATGTGCACAAGCAGCCGGTGTACCGAGCCGTGACTGGGGCTTGATTCGCCGACAAGCTCGTCGGCTGTCAACTGCGCAGCCGTATCGAGTACGAGTTTATTGGCGTAGGCATTGTAGGTGTACAGCGCGAGCAAACCGCTCTGATCCACGTGCGTCCCCCCTTTTGGGCAGTGATGACTTAAACTTCGGCGCTTCTACTGTGATTGCCCTACTTGCGTAATTAGCAAATGTTTTTTATTGTGACTAAGGCATCGTTTGCCTCTTTACCCACCGACCACCAACCGGGCACAATAGCTTCATCCGCCGCCAAACGTTCTAGAGCCGGTATTGCAGCCGGAGACCCGACTTGACCAAGCGCAAATGCCGACCAAAAGCGCACCTCTGCCGACGGATCGCCAAGGGCATTGATGAGCGAGGGTACTGTTTCGGTAAAACATCCGTTTGCCAGCGCTTCGGCTGCCTCTCCGCGAACGTTAGGAGTCTCTGTAGTGTCGTTTAGTTTTTCGATTAAAACCTCTGCTATTTTCCGATGAGACAGGAGTCTATAAAGAAACCTTGATGAAAGACTCAGTTTGACACTTAACCAACCCAAAGCATTTGTTGCAGATGCGCGAATTTCTTCGCTGGGGTCTTCATTCATCAGTGTCGCCAACGGTTTGATAGCTTGCCTGCTTCCAATTTGACCCACGCTGTATAGGGCATACCGGCGCATTTCTATTTCTTCGTGGATATCTGTCGCAATTTCGAGAAGTGCTGACGTAGCTCGATGTTCGCCCAGCCGGAGCAATAACCAGCAAGCGCTTTGGCGAATCTCTAGAGATAGCGATTTGTTTTCCGCGATTCCGAGCAAATCGCCAAATGAATTTATCCCTATCGCCTGGACTGTATCTATGCACTGCTGCGCGCAGTCACGAAGTTCTGAATGCGCTTCTTCGACCACCTTTTGGAGTTTAGCCACAAACCGGCTCATGGTTACCCTTCAGACTTCAACGCTTCTGCTGTGATCGGCTGGCAGGTGCGCCGCGCCGGTTGATAATGTAAACGAGAATGGGCGAAATTACAAAGCCAAAAGGCCAGAATACGCGCGCGCCGTGATCTCCAGGAGCGACGCACATTACTTTTTCAGGTGAAACGGCACGTCGATAATGGCGCGGGTTCTGCCGAATGCGCGCCGCCGGTACAGCAGCGCCACCTTGAGCAGCCATGCCGTCTGGTTGTGTAACAGGGTTTGCCACCAGCGCGCCGGCACGAACTCCGGGAGCAGGATCGTCGCCAACTGCCCATCGTCGCACGCGCCGTCGGCCTGGTCGATGAACGCCAAGAGGGGACCGACCACCGACCGGTACGGCGACGGCACGACGGCGAGCGTGGCGTCTTGATCCAAGCCCCATTCCTCCCAGCGCCGGCGTACCCGCTCGGCGCTGCCGGGTTCGACTTCGACGTAGACGGCGGTGACGTGCTTGGAGATCGAGCGCGCATAGCGCACGGCTTCGATGACGCCCCGGTGCACGCCGGAGATCGGTAAGATGACGCGCGGCGCCGGCAGAGCGGCCAAAGACGGCGACAGCCCTTCCAGAGAAAGCTGCTCGGCGACCGCCCGGTAGTGCTGGCGGATTTTGTGAAAACCGAACACCAGCCCGGCGATAAGCAAGATGACGAGCCATGCCCCACCCAAGAAATTGCTCACGCCGATGACGATCAGGGCTACACAGGTTGCTACCACGCCCAACAGGTTGAGAGCAGTCTTAAGGCGCCAAGCTGCCCCGCGCACCTTGAGCCAGCGCACCACCATCCCCGCCTGCGAAAGCGTGAATGCCAAGAACGTACCGGTGGCGAACAGCGGGATCAGCGCGTGGGTGTCGCCGCCGAACAGGACGATCAACACGCCGGCCGCGCCGGTCAGCAGCAGAATCCCGTTAGAGAAGACCAGCCGCTCGCCCAGCATGGTCAACTGGCGCGGCATGTAGCCGTCGCGCGCCGCAATCGACGCCAGGCGGGGGAACCCCATAAAGCTGGTGTTGGCGGCCACCATCAAGACGAGCAGGGTCGAAGCCTGCACGAGGAAGAAGAACGGGCCGGCGCCAAAGACACGCCGGGCCAGCGCCGCGAGGATCGTCTCCTCCGGGCCGGCGGCGACGGCGAAGTACTGGGTCAGCCCGGTCGTGCCCAGGAAGAGGATAACCATCAAGGCGGCCATGGCCGCCATCGTGCGGTTGGCGTTCCGTGATTCGGGCGGCTTGAAGACCGGCACGCCGTTGCTGATCGCCTCGATGCCGGTCATCGCCGTGCAGCCGGTAGAAAACGTGTGGAGGATCAGGTAAAGCGTCACCGGTTCGGCGGCCGGCAGCGCCGTTGGCGCGAGCGCTCCCGGTCCTTCGACCACGGCGCGCACCACGCCAACGGCGATCATTCCCAGGTAGACGATCACGAAGAGATAGACCGGCACTGCCGTGACCGTGCTCGCTTCGCGCAGCCCGCGCAGGTTGGCGACGGTGATCAATGCCAGTAAGAGGAGCGCCAGGAGAGTCCGGTGCGGCCAGAGCGCGGGGAACACCGAAGCGACGGCAGCTACGCCTGCCGTCATGCTGACGGCGACATTCAAAACGTAAGCGATCAAAAGCGCCGCTGCCGCCACTAAACCGGCATCGACGCCCAGGTTCTCGCGTGCGACGGTGTACGACCCGCCGCCGGCCGGGTAGGCGACGATGGTTTGGGAATACGAGAGCGCCACGATTCCCAGGAGCGCCGCGATTGCCAGGGCGATGCTCCACGAATACGCCAGTCCTGCTGCGCCCGCCGCGACCAGCCCTAAGAAGATTTCCTGGTTGGCGTAGGCAATCGAGGCGAGCGCATCGGGCGAGAGCGCGGCCAGTGCGCGAAAATTGTTCAGGCGCATCTCGGCCATCCGCTGGGTCGGCAGCGGCGGCCCGACAAGAACGTGCCATATATCACGCATGGTAAAGAACCCTTTTCAGCTAAAAGCCATCCGATTCTAGCGCCCATACCTGTCAATCACACGCGGCGAAATGGCGGCTGCATAGATGAAGCGCGCTGCCGGGTCTGCCGGCTGCGCGCGGAAGAGGCGGGGGGATGGCATTGAGAAGCCGGATGCGCACTCGCGCGCTTACCACTCCTCCTCGTCTATTTGCTTGTGTTCAACCGATACGCTGTCGGCCACGATGCCCGCCGCCACTTGCAGCGCGCCCACGTAGACAAACACCTGCGGGTGCTTGCTCGCCTCGCGCGTATAAACCACCAGCTTTTTGAGCTTCTGGTCTTTGATCTGTTCCGCCACCTTCGCCGCGATATCGTAAACCCGCGCCGGGTCGAGCGCGTGATCTTGCGCCGAATCGTCGCGCTCCGAAAGCTCGTCGTCCAGCCTCAGCAGCCCTTCCGTGCCGGAGAAAACTCGGAACTCGGCGCGGTCGCGCCTGGCCCAGTGATAGACCGTGAGGATGCGCGCGGCGGCGGACTGCTCCTCGGCCTCGGCGCACCGGGCGGCTTCTTCTTTTTCCTTCGCGTCTTCGCCGGCGGCTGCGTCGATCTTAGGGACATCGGTGAGCGCCACGTAGCAAACCGAGACGTCTTTTTCTTCTTCGACCGGCTCGCCCCAAATCCAGCGATCGAACCAATCCAGGTTGTCTTGCAGCACCCGGCGGTTCAGGCGCGGGCGGTAGATGCCGTGTCCCATCCCCCGGTAGATCACCAGCCGGGTTTCGACGCCGACATCTTTAAGGCCCTGGTAGAGTTCGTAGGCGTTGGCGATGGGCACGCGCCGGTCATACTCGCCGTGCTGGATGAGGGTAGGCGTCCTGGCGTTCTTGATGTAGGTCATCGGCGACGTTTTCTGGTAGATGTCCATATCGTCCCACGGCGTCGCGCCCAGGTATTGCCGGGTAAAGTGATGCACGTCGGTGTTGGCGTAGTCGGTCACCCAATTGGTGGGGCCGGCGCCGACCGAAGCCGCCTTGAAGCGGGCGCCGCCGTAGGTGGCGGCGAAAGCTGAGATGTACCCGCCCTGGCTCCAGCCCATGATGCCGACCCGCTCCGGATCGACCCAGCCGCGCTCGATGAGCGCGCCCACGCCGGAAACCACATCTTCGTAATCGCCCAGGCCCAGGTTGCGCACGTTCAGCCGGCGGAAGGCTTCGCCGTAGCCGGTGCTGCCGCGATAGTTCGGCTCCAGAACCAACGCGCCTTTGTCCAACCATAATTCGGCGGGATAGTAAAAGCGGTTGTTCCCCGACAGCAGGCCAAAGAGCGACACCGACGACGGCCCGCCGTGCACCACTACCAGCAGCGGACAGCGCTTCTCCGGGTCGAAATCGTCCGGCTTGGTCAGGATGCCCTCGATGGGCGTGCCATCGACGCTGGCCCACTGGAAGATTTCGCGCCGCCCCAGCTTCCAGTTTTTAATCTTGTCGTTGAAGTCGGTCAGCCGGCGCAGGTCGCCGGCGCGGTCGAGCCGTGTGATCTCGATGTAGTGCGCGGCGTCGCCGGCGGTGAGCGCCGCATACCGGCAGTCGTCGGTTAGACTGTAGTCGCCGGTCACCCAGCCGGGTTCGTCGGGCGTGAGCCGCGCGTATTCACCGGTTGCCGGGTCGATGCGAAACAGGTGACGGGCGGTGCGCTGCACGGCCAAGAAGTAAATTCCATCCTGTCCCCAGTGGATGTACTCGATATTCTCGTCAAACTGGCCGGAGACGACCCGCGCCTCGCCCGGCTCGCCCGCCTCGTCGATGGGCATGATGCAAAGTTCATTGTTGGCGTAGTAGCTGGGCGCGCCGTACCGCAAAAAGCCCAGTTCTTTACCGTCCGGCGACCACACCGGCGTAAAGCACCCCTCCCCGGTCAGCGGCTTAACCTCCAAGCTGTCCAGGTCAACCAGGTAAATCCGGCTGCGCTCGTGATCGCTGGTATCGGAGGTGGGCCACGACGCAAACGCCAGGCGGTTGCTTGCCGGGTGCCAGGCGAAGCTGCGGACGTGGTAGGTGTCGCCGCCGGTTATCTTCTGGCTCTTTTTGCTTTCTATGTCGAATACCCATAGGTGCGTGCGGAAGTAGTCCTCGTCGTCAACGTGGTAGAAGCCGTACTTTTCCTTGCGGTCCTTCTCGGCGTCGCTCTCCGGCTCATACGCCGTGTACGCAAACCGCTTGCCGTCCGGCGACCATTCGAACCACTGGATATCGGTCTCCGATTCGGTCAGGCGCTCCGCCTCGCCGCCGAAAGGCGAAATACGATAAATTTGGGTCCATGTGTCGGTGTCACGCTCGGAAAGGAACGCCAGCCACTTCCCATCCGGCGCCCAGTGCGGCCCCCAGCTATCGACTTTGGCAAAGGTCAACTGGCGGGATGCGCCGGGCGATGCCGTCTCGACCAGCCAGAGCTGTGTGATATAATCGTTTTGTTTCCAATCGGGCGTGGTCACTGTATGAACAATGTACGCGCCGTCGGGGGAAATCTGCGCATCGTCAGGGATGGGCAGTTCTAGCAGTTCGTCGATGGTTGGGACGTGTTTGTCTGGAGGGTTTTGGGGTTCGTTTCGGTCCTGTTCTTGTTCTTCAGCCGGTTCGCCTTTGATTTCATTCGCCATGCGCCTCTATCCTTGTTTACAGCCAACACCTGTAGCCTGGAACTATCTTAGCGCAGGGCGGGCGAAACGCACATGTGACTTTAGATTTATCTCGCTATTGGGATATATAACATGATAATTATTTAATCATTTACTTTTGAGGAGAAAATATTCGCCGATTATTAACAAAGGGGTAGTGGCGGGTAGCGCTACAGAATACCGTGGTGATGGTTTCTTGCCGGATTTGTACCCATATACAGGGTTGGCAGATGCACACACCGCCATATGTAGGGGCGGGTTTCAAACCCGCCCCATATGCATCAACTTAAGCGCTTTTTTCCCCCTCTCCCCCGACCCCTCTCCCTCAAGGGGC
>JAFGMM010000251.1 GCA_016927535.1 Anaerolineae bacterium | reverse complement strand
GCCCCTTGAGGGAGAGGGGTCGGGGGAGAGGGGGAAAAAGCGCTTAAGTTGATGCATATGGGGCGGGTTTGAAACCCGCCCCTACGCCAGGCCTGCGGCTACACTATATTGCAGAGCTGCCAGAAAAGGAGTAAGTCATGGAATTCTCAGAACTGATCCGAGCGCGTTACAGCGTGCGCGCCTACAGTGATAAGCCGGTCGAGGACGCAAAGCTCCGGGCGGTGCTGGAGGCGGCGCGCCTGGCGCCGACCGCGGTAAACCGCCAGCCGGTGCGCATCATCGTGATCCACACGAAGGGACGCGAAGAGGAACTGCGGCGCATCTATCATCGTGAATGGTTCACGCAAGCGCCGCTGGTGATCGCCATGTGCGCGCTGCTGGACGAGGTATGGGTGCGCAGCAAAGACGGCAAATCCCATCACGATGTGGACGCCGCGATTGTGATGGATCACCTGATCCTCGCCGCCGCCGACCAGGGCCTCGGCACGTGCTGGATCGGCGCGTTCGACCCGGACGCGGCGCGCGAGGTGCTGGGCTTGCCGGCGAACGTCGAGCCTATCGTGTTTACGCCGCTGGGCTACGCCGCCGACGCGCCGGGCGATAAGCGCCGTAAGACGCTCGACGAACTGGTGCGCTACGAGCGGTGGTAGTGGTAGGCCGCGCCCAGCCGCGCGCTTAGCCAGCTTGCGAGCGGTTCTTGCGCCGGGCAGACGCCCGCCCAATTCGGGTCTTTGAAAAACTCCTCGTACCGGAAAGATATCAGTTCGTTGACGGATGCCGGGCGCAGGTCCGGCGGGTATTCGGCGTGCATGTGGAGCGGGTAATTGACGAGGTGGGGCAGCTCCTGCATCGCTGCTTTGTCCAGCGACGCGAGCAGCGTCCCGGCGAGCACGGCCTGGTGGACGAAAATCCGGTACAGCACGTTTTGCGCGTAGAACGCTTCGAACTCGGCGGCGCGGAACAAGCGCCGGAAATCGTCGCGCCAGCGCTGCATCAGGCCGTGCGCCGGGCGCACGACCAGCAGGCCGGCATTGAAGTAGGGGCGCATACGGTTTTGGTCCGCGCTGGCCGTCATGGGGAACGCGCGGCCCTCCGGGACGCCGCAGCGCCGGTAGATCAGCTCCCAGAACGGGTCGAGGGGCGCGTCATACGGCGGGCCGATCAGGATGTGATCGACCGGTCGGTATCCCAGCGCTTTACCTTCCTCCAGCAGCAGCGCGCGCGGCTCGCCGACGACCAGCGCCCCCGTATCCATCCAGGCCAGCAGGTCCGCCCGGCCTTCGCTCTGCGCCTGCGCCCGCGCTTCGGCGGCGGCGGACGCGAACACCTTTGCGGCGAACGGGAAGCCCTGCGCGGCGGGGTCGATATCGAAAGGGACCCGGCGGACGCCGAGCGCGCTCAGCGCCTCGCCGGTCGATAGGTCTTCGGCCTGCGGCGTCAGGACCCAGATGGGATTATCGGCGAATTCGCCCGCGAAGGTTCGGATGCTCTCGGCCAGCATCAGGGCTTGCGATTCCATCTCGCCGGGCGCGGCCAGGAACGCAAAGATCAAGTTTGTCATGCTCTTCATGGCAGAGGTCACCTCCGGTAGGCATGCGCCGCCGCAATCGCGGTCTTGATGTTGTCCCAGTCGATATCGCCGGGCAGCGTGCAGTCTGCGCCCAGCATGAACTTATCCGGCGCGCCGCGCATCACGTCTTCGACCGCCTGCTCGATCTCGGCGGCGCGGCCGGAGACGATGATCCCTTTCCGGTCCAGGCCGCCCATGTAGGGCCGGTTGAACAGGCGCGCGACTTCTTTCCCGGTGAGCTGCTTTTCGCCCAGGTGCAGGCTGCAATTGACCACGTGACCCGGATAGTCTAAGAAGGGCGTCAGGTCGTCATACCCGTCGTGGTAGTCGCAAACGTGCAAGATGTTGAAGATGCACGACCGGTCGATCTCCTGCATCAGGGCCAGGTCGTAGGGCTTGACGCACTCGTTAAAGAGCGCGATATCCTCGAAGCGGCAGCTTTCGCCGCCCTGGGTGGACATGTAGAAGCCATCGACGCCCAGGTCGATGCACCCTTTGACGAGCAGCATCAGGCTTTCCGTGATGATCTCCATCCCCTGCTTGACGCGCTCCGGGTCCGCTTTGATGTGCGCGGTGAGCGCCGGCTCGCCGGCGGTGTGCCCGGCGCACATGAAGGGCGAGTAGAGCGTGACGAGTACCAGCGCCTCCGGTTTGGCCGCCTGCACCAGGCCGGCCACGACCGCCAGTTGATCTTCGTAAAAGTCCCGCTTGTAAAGGGGCATCTTCGCCCAGTCGCCCGGCGTCTGGATTTCCGGCCGGCGCGGGAACACCTTCTCGTATTGGATTTTTACAAAGTCCATTTGGGTATGCCGGAAGTATTCCAGGTGCTTATCAACCGCCCCCTGCCCGCGATGGTACTGGGGATCGAAGTGGAGGAAGAAGGCCGCCGGGGTGTATGCCTGCGGCTCGTGCTCATCCAACAGACTCAACACGGCGTCGCGTTTGTTCATTGACGTGCTCCTCCGAAGATAACCACGGAGAGCACAGAGATCACGGAGAGGAAAAAGGAAATCTCCGTGCTCTCCGTGGACTCCGTGGTGAAATCATTTTCATCTTCTTGTGATGCCCCGTCAGGCGTGGGCATTTCTTTCTCTGTCAGGCTCGCGCCCCACTTCTGATTATACCCAGTGAGAGTCGCCTCGGCAGAATCAGGAATCAGTCAATATGACGAAGATCATCAAACTTGCCACATTTCTGTGCGTTACAATTGAGAGAAGACGGCGTTATACTGGCATCAAACGGGTCAGGACAGATGACACATGGACGGGATTGTATTCGACATTCAGCGCTTTTCGATACACGACGGGCCGGGCATCCGCACCACGGTCTTTTTCAAGGGATGCTCGCTCCGCTGCTTCTGGTGCCACAACCCCGAATCGATTCGCTTCAAGCCGGAGATGCAATTCTTCCCCGACTTGTGCATCGGGTGCGGCGCCTGTCTTGCCGCGTGCCCCAACGGAGCGCGCACGCTGCGCGACGGCGTCGGCGGCTACGACCGCACGCGGTGCCGGGCGTGCGGCGCGTGCGCCGAGGTCTGCTTCTCCGGGGCGACCGTGCGCATCGGTAGAGAGATGGCGGCGGATCAGGTCGTGGCGGAGGTGCTGGCAGACCGCGCGTTTTATCAAACGTCGGGCGGCGGGGTGACGCTCTCCGGCGGCGAGCCGGTGCTGCAACGTGACTTCGCCTACGCGATCCTGGCGCGCTGCAAGGCAGAGGATATCCACACCGCCATCGAGACGGCGGGCAACTATCCCTGGGATGATCTGGCCGCGCTGCTGCCAGTGACCGACATGGTGATGATGGACATCAAGCACCTCGACCCGGACCGGCATCGCGCCGCGACCGGCGTCTCGAACGAGCGCATCTTGGAGAATGCGCGCCGCCTGGCCCGGACCGGCAAGCCCGTACATTTTCGCGTCCCGGTGGTGCCGACCGTGAACGACGACCCGGAGGCCATCGGTGCGATTGCGGCGTTCGTCCGCGCGCTGGCCGATCTCCGGGCGGTGAACGGCGCGCGCGAGGTCCCGCTCAGCCTGGAACTGCTCGCGTTTCATCGCCTGGCGGCGGATAAGTACCGCAGCCTGGCGCTAGACTACCGCGCCGGCCGGCTCGAGCCGCCGAGCAAAGCGCAGATGGCCGCGCTGGCCGGAGTCGCCCGGTCGTATGGTGTTGTCTTACAGGGGAATTATTAGCATTTTGTGATGGTCAACAACGTGATTGACTTAGCGTTTTCTTCCCCTCACCCCCTTACCCCCTCTCCCACGCCGGGGCGAGGGGGAACCGGAGCCGCCGCGCGCCGATTCTGGCTCCCCTCTCCCCTTGAGGGAGAGGGGTTGGGGGTGAGGGGGAGTCAATTAGGTCGCTGACCAACACAGAATTATTAGCATTTGGAGCATCAAGAATGAGTACGGCAGAGGTAAAGACCTTGACTTACCAGCAGCGCCTCGACGCGCTGCGCGCGACGAAGCTGGCCCAGACTCAGGAGAAGCAGCGCGTCATCGGCTCGATGGATCACGACGATTGGGCGCTGGTGCTCCCGCCGCCGGAGCTGCGGGTGTTGGTCGAAGCCATCAGCCCGTCGGGGATGCCGATTAAAGACGTGCTGCTGAAGGGCTACGAAACCAAGCCCAACCATCCAAGCGGCGGCTTCTTCGGACCGAAGGCGACCGGCGAAAACTTCGGCGCGCTCCTGGAACAGCACCCGGTTTACATCGACCCGATGAGTTCGCTGGCCGGCGCGTACATGGTGAACTTCTCGTCTTACCGTAAGCCAGGCTGGAACCCGGATTTCGACTTCCCGCACCTGCGCGACGACATCGAGAAGTACCAGCTTTTGCCCGGCATCGGCGCGCAGCAGCATTTCTGCCAGGATTTGCAGATCGGTCTTGATCTCGGCTGGGGCGGGCTGCTGGCGAAGATTCGGCGCTACCGCGCCGCCAACGCGCCCCACGGCGCCGACTTCTATGACGGCTTGGAGGCGGTCGTACTCGGTATGCAAAGCTGGATTCAACGCCACGCCGACGCCGCGCGCGCGATGGCGCAGACCGAGACCGACCCTCAGCGCCGCGCAACCCTCGAATGCATGGCCGACATCAACGCGCGCCTGGTCACCGAGCCGCCGCAGACTTTCATCGAAGCCTGCCAGTGGATGGTCTGGTACCAGATGGCCGCGCGCATGTACAACGGCAGCGGGTCGCTGGGGCGGCTGGACGTGCTGCTGACGCCGTACTACGAGCGCGATATCGCCGCCGGCCGCCTGACCGACGAAGAAGCAATTTTCCACATTGCCGGTCTACTACTGCGCGACACCGCCTACATCCAATTGGGCGGGCCGGACCCGCAGACCGGCGCGGACGTCACGAACCGGGTCTCCTTCCTGGTGTTGGAGGCCGCGCACCGCTTGAAGATCCCGGCCAACCTCGGCGTGTGCGTGGGCGACGGCGTGAACCCGGATTTGCTGCGGCGCAGCGTCGAGATTCTGTTCGAGAACAAGCAGGGCATCCCTAAGTTCCTGGGCATCGAAAAGACGCTCGAAGGCTTCACGCGGAACGGCTACCCGGCGGAACTGGCGCGCGAGCGCGCCTATTCGGGCTGTCACTGGTCGGCCATTCCGGGCCGCGAGTACACGGTCAACGACTGCGTGAAGATCAACCTGGCGGTGGTCTTCGACGTGGCGCTGCACGATATGATGACCGACCCGGACCCGAACGTTTCGCCTGGCACGGCGACCCTGTGGGCATCTTTCGAGAAGCACCTCCGGCGCGCGGTGGAGGTGACCGCCGCCAGCCTCGATTATCACATCGAACACATGCACCTCGTGTTTCCCGAACTGGTGCTCGACCTGTGCTGCCACGGCCCGATTGAAAAGGGCCTGGATGCATCGCACGGCGGCGTCGAGTTCTATAACCTGGGCATCGACGCGGCAGCGCTCGCCACGGTCGCGGATTCGTTCGCCGCGCTCGCGCAGCGCGTCGAGCAGGAAGCGCGCCTGACCTGGCAGGAACTTATGCACCACCTGGATACCGACTGGGCCGGCCCGGACGGCGAGCGCGCGCGGCTGATGATGAGGAGCATCCCGCGCTACGGCAGCGGCGGCTCGTGCGCCGACGAGTGCGCCCGGCGCGTCGCGCAGCTTTTCACCGACCTCGTAAAAGAGAAGCCCACGCCGGACGGCTTCAACATGATCCCGTCGTTGTTCTCTTGGGCTAACACCATCGGCTTCGGCAAGAACCTCGGCGCGACGCCCAACGGTCGCCGCGCCGGCGCGCCCATCTCGCACGGCAGCAGCCCCGACCCCGGCTTCCGCAAGGACGGCGCGCCGACGGCGATGGCGGTCGCGGTGGCGTCGGTGCAGCCCGGCTACGGCAACGCCGCGCCGATGCAGATCGACATGGACCCCGGCATCTCGAAGGACGAAGGCGGCGTTGAGAACGTCGCCAGCCTCATCAAGACCCATTTCGACTTGGGCGGGACGCAGATCAATATCAACGTCATGGACGCCGCGAAGGTCCTGGAGGCGCACAAAGACCCCGGCAAGTACCCGGACTTGATCGTGCGGGTGACCGGCTTCAGCGCGTACTTTGCCAGCCTCTCGCCGGAGTTCCGGCAGTTGGTGGTAGATCGAATCATCGCGGAGGGATAGCCGGGCCGTTTAACCGCGAACCTTGCACAGCTACCCTTGAGCCAACCCATTTCGATCATCCTGAAGCGCTTCATCTTTGCGCGCTGCTTTCGCGCTGCTTTATAGTTGGTCTGTGTTCAGATCAGGCGTTTCAGCCCCTATCTCTAACTGCACCAGGTAGCTGTAAGCTTCCATCAGTGGACCGGCTGTCGTGATGGCGCCAGATGTAAAGTCCAACGCATTTCCATCTACCTCCAATTGCCGCAATGCAAGCCCGGTCCCTTGCAGCAGCAGGAGAAAATCAGCCGGCGTATAACAGCGAATGGTCTGCGCCAGAGCCGCCTCCGGCGCGCTTACCGGCTCCCACTCGTCAATCCAGCGAGAGTACAGCGGGTCGAAGTGACAGCGCCGGTTCATCTCCACCGACTCTGGCACACCCTCTAGCGGGTCTAATTGAACGACGGTATTTGAGTCTCGGATTGGCTTGATGGGACTGAACACGTCCATCAGCACGCATCCAGCCGGCGCTAACCAGCCCTGCGCAATACGCCGGAGCAAACAGCGTTGGTCGGCATCGGAACCCACACCGAAACCGTCCCAGTAACATACCACGTCGAAAGGTCCTGCCAGTTCCACAGTATAAAAGTCCGCCTCGACAACTTCCAACGTCCCGGTACGCGGCGTCTTCAGATGCTCGCGCGCGTAGCCGGCGTACACCGGGCTGAACTCCACAGCAACAACATGGTGGCCGGCGTCTGCCATCAGTGCAGCCGTGAGGCCGGCGCCGGCGCCGAGTTCAAGGATGCGCTTATTTCCTGGTCCACAGAGGCGTTCGATGGTTGCTGCGCGCGGCGTTTCCAGACCGCTGACTTCTGGACCCCACCACTTGCCAGCCTGAGTATAAAAGTCTTTGACCCACGCCTGCGAGTATTTTCCACGTCGGAATAGAGATACAGCGTGCATGATTCCTCCCGTGCTCTACTTCACTGCACCCGCTCATGTCTGGGTACCATCGGCGATTATAGTATTTTCTCTTCATTCCCCAAACCCCAACGCCGCGCGGCAGGTGCGCTCAGAGCCGGGCCGCGTCAGGTCGTAGCCCAGCCGCACGCGCTCCAGCGTGACCGGGATATGCCGGTAGCGCCGGCCGGTCGCCTGGTACAGCGCGTTGGCGATGGCGGGCGCTGCGCCGATCATCACCGGCTCGGCCAGGTTCTTCGCGCCGTGCGGCCCGTGCGGGAAGTTCGTCTCGACGTAGTGGCCCTGGATATCAGGCAGATCGGCGGCGGTGGGGATGAGATAATTATCGAAGTTGACATCGTGCAGGTAGCCCCGGTCGAAGCGGATGTCCTCCATCAGCGCGTAGCCGATGCCCTGCGCGATGCCGCCGAACATCTGCCCGGCGGCGCCTTGCGGAAAGATGATCGTGCCGCCGTCGTGCGCCGCCCAGACGCCCAGCACGCGCGTTTCGCCGGTGTCTATGTTGACCTCCACCTCGGCGACCTGCGCGCCGAACACGTAGCAGAAATACGGCTGGCCGGCGCCGGTCTCGAAGTCCCACTTGAAGCCGGGCACGCCCCACTTCGCCGACGCCGAGAGCGTGAGGCCCAGCGCGCGCGCGTGATCGACGACCGCCTCGAAGCGCGCCGGCTCCTCAGCCGGGCCGACGTAGTGCTCGCCGTCACGGATCACTTGCGCGGGCGCACAGTGGAACAGGTCCGCCGCCGCCCAGCGCAGCAGCCGGTCGAGCTTGAGGCCGGCGGCGCGCATGGCGTTCCCGCCGACCAGGGTCGCGCGCGAGGCCGACGTCGGGCCGGATTCGATCATGGTCTCGGTATCCGGGCGCAGCACCTTGATGCGCGCCGGGCGCACGCCCAGCGCCTCCGCCGCGATGAGCGTGTACACGGTGCGGCTGCCCTGCCCGATATCGGTCAGGCCGGCGGTGAGCGTGACGCCGTAGTCGTTTTCGATTGTGACCGTGCAGCCCGCGTAGTCGGCGCCCTCTGCGCCCAGGCTGCTCCCGTGGAAGTAGCACGCCGCGCCGATGCCGCGCCTTATTCCCCCTCTCCCCTTGTGGGAGAGGGGGCTAGGGGGTGAGGGCAAGTACTCCGCCCGCTTGCGGTCCCAATCCGACGCCGCGCGCACCCACTCCAGGCATGCGCTCAGGCCGATCTCGTGCGCGATGACGTTGCCGGTCATGGCGCGGTCGCCGGGCCGGAGCGCGTTCTTGAGCCGGAAGTCAATCGGGTCTATGCCGGCGCGCTCCGCCAGTTCGTCGATGGCCTGCTCGATGGCCGCGCCGGCCTGGATATTGCCGAAGCCCCGGAACGCCCCCGAATAGCCGTTGTTGGTGTACACCACGTCGGTATCGACGTGCACCGCCTCGTAGCGGTACGCGCCCGCCGCGTGCATCGACGCGCGCCAGCCCACCAGCGGCGTCACCGAGGCATACGCGCCGCTGTCAACCAAAAGGTTGGCGCGCGCCGCCCGCAGTCTCCCATCCGCGTCCATGCCGATCCGGAGCCGGATCGCCGAAGCCTGGCGCTTGTACGAGGTCACAATCGACTCCTCGCGGGTGAGGGTGAGCAGCACGGGTCGCCCGGTCTTCAGCGCTAGCGCCGCCGCCTGCCCGCTGATCTTGTACACGGCGTCGTCCTTGCCGCCGAAGCCGCCGCCGACCGCCGCCTGGATGACCTGGATTTTGTCCTCCGGCAGGCCGAGCACGGTCACCAGGTGGCCGCGCGCGATGAAGGGACTCTGGCAGTTGTTGTAGACGGTAAGGCTGCCGTCGGCGTGCGGGATGGCGAGCGCGGCCTCCGTCTCAAGGTAGGCGTGCTCCTGGTGGCCGAAGGTGTAGGTTTCGTCCAGCACGATATCGCACTCGTCAAGGATGAGGTCGGGGTCGCCGTTGCGCACGATGAGCGTCTCGGCGAGATTCCACTTGCCGGCGTGCGCGCCGTGCTCGGACGGCTTTTCCGGGATGGGCGGCGCGCCCGGCTCCAGCGCTTCGGCGGGATCGAAGACGCCGGGCAGCGCTTCGAGTTCGAGCTTGATGGCCCGCACCGCCTGCCGCGCCTGCTCGCGCGTCTCGGCGGCGACGGCGGCGATGGCGTCGCCGACGCAGCGCACCCGCTCGAAGGCGAGCATGTGCGTGTCTTTGATCGGCCAGCCCCAGCGCCCCTGATCGACGAAATCGCCGGCGGTGACGGCAGCCGCCACGCCGGGCATGGCGAGCGCCGGACCTACGTCCAGGGCGACGATGCGCGCGTGCGGCTGCGTGCTGTAGAGCGCCGCCGCGTGCAGCATACCCGGCACGCGCATATCGGCCACGTAGCGCGCGCGGCCCATCGCCTTGTCGATGCCGTCCACGTTGCGCGCGGGTTTCCCGACGTAGGTTAGATTGGGGTTGGGTTCGCTCATGGGCGGGTCTCCTAGTGAGAATAAGATTTGTAACCGCGAATAGCGCTAATCGCGCGAATCAAGATTCCTAAATTCGCGTTTATTCGTGTTATTCGCGGTTAAGAATCTTTCATCTTTCTCCGTGCTCTCCGTGCTCTCCGTGCTCTCCGTGGTGAGTTCTTCGCTCGCGGGCGACGGCTTCGATGGCGTCGATGATCTGGACGTAGCCGGTGCAGCGGCACAAATTGCCGGCGAGCGCGGCGCGGATTTCGGCGCGCGTGGGGTTCAGGTTGCGCATCAGCAGCGCCTCCGCCGCCATGACCATACCCGGCGTGCAGTAGCCGCACTGCACCGCGCCGTAATCGACCAAAGCGATCTGTAAATCGTTAGGGCCGCCGTCCGGCGCGTGGATGCCCTCGATGGTGATGACTTCGCCGCCGTGCGCCTCCGGCGCCAGCGCCAGGCACGAATTGACAAGCTGCCCGTCCAGCAGCACCGAGCACGCGCCGCACTCGCCCACGCCGCAGCCTTCTTTGGCGCCGGTGAGGTTCAAGTAATCGCGCAGCAGCGCCAGCAGAGTCGTGCGCGCCGGCGCTTCGACCGTGACCGGCGCGCCGTTGAGGGTGAATTCGATTTTCATACTTATACCTGTTGCTCTCCAAAGATCGTATGCAGCGCCCGCGCCGTCAGCGCCGCGAGCACCGGCTGCTTGTACGCGCTCGACCAGCGCCCGCCGCTTTCGGCGCGCAGCAGGTCTTCCATCGTGTGCGCCGCCTGCGCGAACAGCGCCAGGCCGGGCGTTTGCCCAACCAGCATCGACTCGACTTCGGGCATGCGCCGGATCGGGCTGAAGGCCGCGCCGGGCACGAGCCGCACCTCTACGATGCGCCCGGCCTGGTCGAGCGCGCCCAGCGCAGCCAGCGCCAACCGTGCGATAACCATCGCCTGGCGGCGGCCCACGCGCAGGAAGACGGTCCTGCCGGGATCGGGCGGCGGCGCGAAGCTGAACGCGCGCACCAGCGCGCCGGCCGGGAGCCGCGTCCGGTTCGGCCCGGTGACCAGCGCCGCGACCGGCATGACCGACTCATCGCCGCCCGGCGCGACGATGTGCGCATCGGCGTCGAGCGCGATCAACACGACCAGCGAATCGGCGCAGGCGGCGGCGTTGACGACGTTGCCGCCCAGCGTGCCTCGGTTGCGAATCGGCACGCTGGCGATGCGCCGGCACGCCTGGACCAGCAGCGGCGCGCGTGCGCTCAGCGTGGGATGGTCGAGTATTTCGCCGAAAGTGACGCCCGCGCCGAGCGTGATCCGGTCGCCGGCGAGGTCGATGATCTTCAGTTCGGGGAGGCGCTTGATATCGACCACGCGGTCGAAGTCGATGCGGCCCTGGCGGATCTCGATGGCGAGGTCGGTGCCGCCGGCCAGGATGCGCGCCCGCACGCCCGGCTCGTTCAGCAGCGCCAGGGCCTCATCGAGGGTTTGGGGGCGCGTGTAAGCGAAGTCTTGCATGGTGGTTGGTTCCTGTGCGCTTGGTGACCTATGGCGGCAATTCTACCATCGCCCGGCGGTTTGCGTCTAACGCCGCGCCGATTATGACATAATCTATCAATTTTCCGGGAATTAGCCTATTGCAATCCCCCTTTTTATAATAGAATTAAGGCTAACGCGAGGTTTGAACGCCACATACAGGAGGCTGGCAGCATGTCACAAGCAGCGCATTGGATGGTTTGCATCGTCATATGCGTCGCGTGCATCGCCTTCGTCGCCCCCACCCATGCCCAGGAAGACACGCCGGTCATCGCGCCCGTGCCGTGCAAAGCGCCGGGCAAGCTGACGATGTGGGTCTGGTCGGCGAACTGGCAGCCGCTTATCCAGGCCGCGATTGACGAATGGGAGACGACCTATTGCCCCGGCGCAGCGGTCGATCTGCAACTGCACGGACCGTTTGGCATCTACTGGGGGCAGCTCGACCTGGCCGCCAGGATGGGCGGGACGCCCGACGTGTTCAACATCAACCAGCCCTTTTTCCAGGATTACGCGGCGGCCGGCCGTCTTTTGGATTTACAGCCCTATTGGGACGAGGCCGGGATCGATACCACGCTGTGGGGGCCGGGCCTGGTTGACCCGTACCGCTGGGGCGAAGCCGGCGACCTCTACGCCGGGCCGGTCAACTGGGACACGGTGGGCGTGTTCTATAACAAAGATATGTTCGACGCGGCCGGCCTGCCGGTCCCGCCGGCCGGTTGGGATTGGGACCTGTTCGCCGACTACGCCGCCGCGCTGACCGACCCGGAGGCCGGCGTGTACGGCGCGCTGGCCTATGTGGGGTTTCAGGTGGGCTATGCAAACTGGATCGCATCGGCCGGCACGACCCCGGTCGTAGAAGCCGACCGGTCGCGCTGCACCCTGGCAGACGCCGGCAGCATCCGGGCGTTAACGTTCTTGCGCGGGCTGATCGACGACGGGTATATGCCTTCTGTGACGGATATGGGCGAAGCGCTTGGAGTCGAGACAATTACCGAACGCGAGGCTTTTCAGTTCTGGGCCGAGGGACGGGCGGCGATGCTCACCGGCGGCTCGTTTGCCGTGCCCGATGCGCTGGCAAACGTGCCCTTCAACTGGGATGTGCTGCCGCTGCCCCGGCATCCCCAGACCGGGCGCTCGCGCTCTATCGTCCATGCGGTGGGCTATGCAGCCTCGGCGACCACCGCCGATCCCGACCTGGCCGCGAATTTGATCCTTTACCTGGTCAGCGACGAGGCGCAGATGTTGTTTGCCGAAGCGGGCGGTGTGGCCCCGGCGAACCCGGCCCCGGCCTTGCAGCGCGCCTGGATTACCTCCCTCGGCGCGACCGGCTCGGTGGAGAATATCGACGTGTTCATCACCGCCACGTTTGATTCGCAGGGTGTGACGGTCTTCGGCGACATCTGGGATTTTGTCAACGGACAGATCGTGATCGATTTGTTCAGCGAAGAGGCCCCAGATATCGCCGAGGCCGCGCGGGCGGCGTGCGAATACATCGACCAACACCTGCCGGGGACACAAGACTGAAACTTTAATCGACATTTAAAAAATACCGGGTAAGATTCCTCCCTGGCATCTATGCGCAAACACAAGGGGGGAATTTACCATGACCGCTGCCAACTGGATACCCGCGTCTCGGCTTGACGATGCCGCGTACCGGCGGCGCCGCTGGGCGTGGGCTTTTTACGATTGGGCGAACTCCGCGTTTGCCACCACCATCCTCGCCGCCGTGCTGCCCACCTATTACAGCGATGTGGCAAGCGTCGGCATCGCGCCCACCGTCGAGGCGAGCCGGGGCATTGCGACCGGCTACTGGAGCCTGACGCTCTCCATCGGCCTGCTGATCGTCGCCGCGCTGTCGCCCATCCTGGGCGCGGTCGCCGATATCCAGCGCGGCAAGAAGCGCATGTTGGCGATATCGGCGGGCGCGGGCATCGTCGGGACCGGGCTGCTGGTGCTGGTCGGTACGGGCGATTGGCTGCTGGCGTCGCTGTTCTTCATCCTGGGGCGCATCGGCTTCGGCGCGGCGAACATCTTCTACGACGCGCTGCTGCCGCACGTCGCGCGCGCGGAAGACGTGGACTCGCTCAGTTCGTTCGGCTACGCGCTTGGCTACGCGGGCGGGGGGCTGCTGCTCTTCCTGAACGTGCTGATGATCCGCTTTCTGCCCGGCGCGCCGGATTACTGGGGCGTGCGCCTGTCGTTCCTCAGCGTGGCGATCTGGTGGGCGATCTTCACCGTCCCGGTCCTGCGCGCAATCCCCGAACCGCCCGCCGCCGACCTGGGCGACGCGCGCCAAAACCCCATCACCGCCAGCTTTGGCCGCCTGCGCAAAACCTTCCGCGATATCCGCAGCTACACCGAACTGCTCAAGTTCTTGGTGGCCTTCTGGATTTACAACGATGGCATCGGCACGATTATCGGCGTAGCGGCGATCTACGGCGCGGCGCTGGGCATCGGCTCGGTGGAGATCGTCGGCGCGCTGCTGATGGTGCAGTTCGTGGGCGTGCCCTTTGCCATCGTATTCGGGCGCATCCCGCGCCCCGACGAGACACGGCGCGCGTTCTACTTGGCCTTTCTCATTTGGAACGCGGTCACCATCCCGCTGCTGAGCTTCGCCGCACTCCGGGTCTTGCCGCCGGAGGTGACCGGCGCGCCCTTCCCGCCTTACGAAGCGACCGATGCTGCCGTGGGCGCCGGCGTTTACCAGAGCGACGACGCGGCGATTGTCCTGGCGGGCGAATGGCGCGCCGAGACGGTCAACAACGCCGGCCACATCGTCACCGACGACCCCAGCGCTGCCGCTGCGATCACGTTCAACGGGCACGGCGTGCGCATCACCCGCGCGCTGGGGCCGGATTACGGCATCGCGGCGCTGGAACTCGACGGCGAAGCCATCGCCGTGCTCGACAACATCAGCCCGGCGGTGCAGCAGGCCGACCCCTACACGGTCGAAGCGCTGGCGCCGGATGCGGAAGGTGAGCCGGCGCTCGATGTGGGCGAGCACACGCTGGTGATCCGCAACACCGGCGAACGCAACCCCGACTCGACCGGGACGCGCCTGGCGATTGACCTGATCGAGGTGATGGCGCCGCCGCGCGCCTACGATCTCATCCCGGTTGTGATCGTGATCGTCGCCAACGAGGTGATCGGGCTGGCGCTGAGCTGGTTTGTGTTGCAGCGCTTCTTGACCGGCTGGGCGGCCGGCATGACCACCAAGCGCGGTATTTTGCTGGCGCTGGTGATCTATACGGTGATCTCGGTCTGGGGCTACATGATCGACAGCGTGCTGGAATTCTGGCTGTTGGCGTTCCTGGTCGCCACGGTGCAGGGCGGCAGCCAGGCGCTCAGCCGCTCGCTCTACGCGAGTATGTCGCCCGCCGCTAAGAGCGGCGAGTTCTTCGGCTTCTTCAGCGTAAGCGAGAAGTTCGCCGGCATCATCGGGCCGATCATCTTTGCCGCCGTCATCGCCGCCACCGCCGCCGCGACCGGCATACCCTCGCCGCGCCCGGCGGTGCTCTCGATTGTGGTGCTGTTCATCGTAGGCGGGTTCTTGCTCGTGCGCGTCGATGTCGAGAAAGGCCGGCGCATCGCGCAGGAGGAAGACGCGCGCCTGGAGACCGCGCTGTAAGCGGTATTCGTTTTACCTCACCCCCTACCCCCTCTCCACGTGTGGAGAGGGGGACTTCCAGATCGTCGCGCGCCGATTCCGATTCCCCCTCTCCATGCAATGGAGAGGGGGTTAGGGGGTGAGGTTCTGGACTTTGCAGAAACCCTCGCAGTTTTTGGGGGTATAATCAACCGGTTTGTGCCTGATTCGTTCACATTTCACATAGGAACATAGGAGCAATCATGGTTCTCCGGGATTATGACCCCAACCGGGACAAAAAAGCGACGCATCGCATCTGGCAAGAGGTCGGCTGGATCGGCGACGACTCGGCGATGAAAGCGGCGGTCGATGCTTTTCTCGCCGCCGGGCGCGCGCTCGTCGCCGAAGTCAACGGCGAGGCGGAAAGCCTGGTCAATTCGATGCCCGGCGTGATCCGCTACATCGCCGAGGATTTGCCGTTTTCAGCGGTCACCAGCGTCGCCACCAGCCGGGTCGCGCGCAAGCAGGGCTTCGCCAAGCGCCTGACCGCGCAGCTCGCCGCCGATGACGCCGCCGCCGGTGTGTTGGTCTCCGGTCTTTGCTTCTTCGAACAGGGGTACTACGACGCGCTGGGCTACGGCTCCGGCGGCTACGAGCACTGGATCAGCTTCGACCCGGCGCAGCTTAAGGTGAATGTCCGGGCGCGCGTGCCGCGCCGCCTCACGACGGATGACTGGAAAGCCATGCACAAGGCGCTGCTGGCGCGCCGGCGCGGGCACGGCGGGATCAATATCCTGCCCGACGCCTTCACGCGAGACGAGACGATGTGGGCCGGCGGCGGCTTCGGCCTGGGCTATTACGACGGTCCCGGCGGCGAACTGACCCATTTCATCTGGTGTCAAGGCGGAGGCGAGAACGGCCCGTACACGATTATCCTGCGGGCGTACCGGGACTGGGACCAGTTCATGGAGTTGATGGCGCTGGTCAAGAGCCTGGGCGACCAGGTGCGGCGCATCACGATGCGCGAGCCGGGCGTTATCCAAATGCAAGACTTGCTGGCGCAGCCGTTTCGCTACCGGCAGCTCACCGAAAAGTCCCGGTTCGAGAGCAAAAACAGCGCGGTAGCGTACTGGCAGCTTCGCATCTGTGACCTGCCGGGCTGCCTGGAGAAGACCCACCTGCGCGGCGATACGGTGCGCTTCAACTTAGCGCTGAGCGATCCCATCGGCGCGCACCTGCCGGCGGATGCGCCGTGGCGCGGCGTCGGCGGCGACTACGTGGTCACGCTGGGGCCGGAGTCGGGCGCGGAGCCGGGCACTGACGCCGCGCTGCCGACGCTCAAGGCGTCGGTCGGCGCGTTCACGCGGATGTGGATCGGCGCGCGCCCGGCGAGCAGCCTCGCCGTGACCGACGACCTCGGCGGGCCGCCTGATTTGATCGAGGCGCTGGATTGGGCGCTGTGCCTGCCTGCGCCGAGGCCGGATTGGGATTTTTAGGGAGTTTCCCATGTTGCGGTGCAGCATCACAAGAGGATGAAAACACCTCACCCCCATGCACATCAACTTAAGAATTTTGACCGTTTGTGCACCTGTTCCCCCTCTCCCCAAACCCCTCTCCCACGAGGGGCGAGGG
>JAFGMM010000250.1 GCA_016927535.1 Anaerolineae bacterium | reverse complement strand
CTGCCATCTTCGCGGACGATGCGCTTCTCGGTATGAAAAGCGTCAATCTCGCCCCGGATGAGCGCTTTAAGCTGCTTGCGGCTGATGACCGGGTTTTCGGTCTGGTCGGCGATGTCTAGCTCGACCGTGCCGGGGTCTTCGGGCCGGCGCCGGTTGAGCATCAGGTCCCACTGCTCATTCGTCTGGATATAGCGCCCCTCGGTATCGACCAAGCCGATGCCCACCGCGACGTTATCAAAAATCGCTTTCAGGCGCGCCCGGCTGGCGCGTAGCTCCACATCGGCGCGCTTGCGGTCGGTGACATCGCGGAAGCTCCAGACCCGGCCCACGATCTCGCCGCCGACCGCGTAAGGCGTGGCGTAGCGCTCGAACACCTGGTCGCCCTTCAACTCGATGATATCGTAGCCCTCGGCGTCGGGGTGGTCGTTGAGGGTTTCGACCCGCTGGATAAAACCAACCGGGTCTTGGGTCTGCCGCGCCAACAAATACAACCACTCAGGATATTGAGCCTCGTACCAGCCCGGTCGCAGCTTCCACATGCTTTCAAACCGCTGGTTGCAGATCATCACCCGGTTGTCATTGCTCACAACCAAGACGCCATCCGCGGTCGATTCGACCACGGCGCGCATCATGGCAAGCGCACGCTCGCGCTCGGCGGCGAGATGTTCCTGCTGCGCGGCGAACTGCCGGCGCGCCGTGACCGCCTCCTGGACGAAGGCAAACGCCGCCTGGACATCTTCCGGTGACAGTTGCGGGTAAACTTCCCGGATCGCCGCATGCGCCAACGCCGAAGCCAGCGTCTCCACAAACGATGCAACGGTCACGTTCGACCCGCCGATAACCGGCTCGCCGTCCATTACCTGGGAATCAATAATAATACGTTCGTGTTCCATTATATAATGTGCTTTCTCTACAGACAGCCCCAACTTACTCCAGTTTACGCACACCGGGAAGATGAAGCAACTTACACGCACTCCCTTTCAATTGTAACAGAAACCCGTTTGTTTTTGCGCCGCTGGTGGGGTATAACCCAATAAGACCCCCCGGTCTGTCTCCAGTGCAGTATAGCGGAGGACCCGGCCCATGCGCCGACGCTTTACGCTTTTGGTCATGTTAATGATGGTGTTCGTATCGCTGCCGGCCGCCGTCCGGTCAAGGCAAGAAAGCAGCGCAACGCTGCGCCTGGGCTTTGTCGGCTACCTGTTCAGCGGCCCCGAATACGATTTCGGCTCGGTCTCCGGCGCGCAGCTTGCCGTCGATCAGATCAACCGGGCCGGCGGCGTGGCCGCGCCCGACGGCGCGCGCTACACGCTCGAACTGGTCATCCAATCCGCCACCAACCCGGTCGAGGCCCGCGCCGCCATGCAGCAGTTGTTCGAGAGCGGCATCGTCGCCCTGCTGGGGCCAGAAGACGTCGACCAGATGCTCGCCGGCTCGGATTTGGCCGCCGGGTACGGTATTCCACACCTGACCTCCACCGAGTCGCCGGCGCTGACCGTGAGCGCAGACGGCTACCTGTTCCGGGCGCGCGCCTCCGACGCGGTGCGGGCGCGCGCACTGGCCGATTACCTGGTCAACCAGGTCGGCTACGGCCACATCGCCACCGCCTCCACCAACAACACCGCCGGCAGCGCCGGCGTCGCTGCGTTCGAGTCGGTGCTGGCGGCGATGGCGCTTGAACCGGTAGTCAGCACGCGCCACGACCCCGCCGACTTCGATATGTCCGCCGACGCGCAGGCCATCGCGCGGAACGCGCCGGAGGTCGTGGTGCATTGGGGCAACGCCTACCAGGCGGCGTTTCTCTTGCAACAACTGCGCGACCTGGGCTGGCAGGGGCGCTTCGTCTACAGCGACGTGGACGCGCTCTTCCTGAGTCTGCTCAGCCCCGGCGAGGCCGACGGGGTGCTCGGCGTGCTCTCGTGGAGCTACATGCTGCCCGAACCGGCCACCCGTACCTTCCTGGCCGACTACGTGCAGGCGTTCGACCGCAAGCCCACCATACGCAGCGCCGCCTATTACGACGCAGTGCAGTTAATCGCCGGCGCGGTGCGCGCTGCCGGCCCTGATCCCGGCGCCATCCATGCCGCCCTGCTGAACCGCCCACCTTACGAGGGTGTGCAGGGCGCGCTCGATCCCGGCGGCGAGATGAGCGCAAATGCCGTCATCGTCGCCGTCGATGGCACGACCCTCGTCCCGCGCGCCGAGGCGCGCTATCAAGATGCGCTGTGTGTGGCAGGGTGCCGCAATACGCCGCTGCTGGCGCTGCTGCCGACCGCCGCACCCACGCCGGCCGATACGGTCGTCCCGACCGAAACACCGGAGCCGACCGAGACGCCCACGCCCACCATCCCGACTGCGACGCCGGTTCCCTCCGACACGCCGACCGGCACCGCGACGCCGACCGAGACGCCATCCGCAACGCCCACGCCCACCGAAACGCCGACCTGGACGCCGACCGTCACGCTGGCCGCGCCGGAGCCGACCGACGCGCCTTCGCCCACCGAAACACCGACCGTGACTGAGACCGAAACCGGAACCCCAGACGAAGGCCCGCCGCCGGTGAAATCTTCGACGCCGGTCGTCCCGCCGGAGCAGGCAGCCACCCTCACGGCGCAGCCCACCGCCACCGAGCCGCCGCCGCCCACGCCCACCCGCACGCCGGGACCGGTCTATGTGCAAACCGGCGACGTGCGCATGAACCTGCGCTCCGGGCCGAACGACGCGCTTTACCCGGTGGTGCACGTCCTGCCGTCCGACTCGACCCTCCGGGTCATCGGGCGCAACGCCGACAATACCTGGCTGTTTGTCGAATATACGCTCGCCGAACAGACCGACAACCCGCAAACCGCGCAGGCGTGGATCGCCGGCTGGCTGGTGACCCCGGTCGAGGGCGAGATCGAACTGCTGCCGATCCTGGCGCCGTGGGGCGCGACGCCTACGCCCGGCCCGACCCCGGCGGGCGTGCCGATTGTGGCGCTGCTCTACAGCTTCGACTCGGAGGAAGCCATGGATATGGTGGCGCTGCTCTTGAAGCTGGAAGAGGAATACGGCGACCGGGGGCGGTTCGTCTACATCAACGTGAAGAAGATCGAGGACTACCCGCTGTACAACCGCATCTACGAGGGTACGGTGCCGGCGCTGGGCCTGATCGACCATAACAACCTGCTGCGCCAGGTGTTCAAAGGCACCCTGTCGGAGGCGAACCTGCGCGCCCGGCTGGATGACCTGCTCGGCCTGCCGTCCGACTGATTAAGGTCACGGAAACATAAGCTCCTGTGACGCCAAGACCAGAATTGAAACATTCCAGGGGGAACACATGACCGTTCTTACCGAAGCCGGCGACCTGGTGCTGCTGGTGGGCGAAGACCGCAAATCCTTCATCCGGCCCCTGCAACCCGGCGACAAGCTGCAAACCCACCGAGGCGAAGTGCTCTACGACGATTTGATCGGCCTGCCCTACGGCAGCGAAATCCGTACGCACCTGGGACACCGGATGTTTATGCTCGCCCCGACCACCAGCGATTTGATCCTCGACCTGCGCCGCCAGAGCCAGATCATGTTTCCTAAAGACCTGGGCTATGCGATGATTAAAATGGGGATTCAGCCGGGGCACGTCGTCGCCGAGGCCGGGACGGGCAGCGGCGGTCTCACACTGGCGCTGGCGACGCTGGTCGGCGCAGACGGGCACGTGTTCAGCTACGACCGCCGCGCCGATATGCAAAAGCTGGCCCGCGCGAACCTGCGCAAGGCCGGCCTGGAAGCGCGCGCAACGTTCAAGCTGCGCGATATCGCCGACGGGCTGGACGAAACCGACCTCGATGCGATGTTCCTGGATGTGACCGAGCCGTGGGAATATCTCGCGCCGGCGCGGGCGGCGCTGGCCGGCGGCGGCTGCCTGGGTATCCTGGTGCCGACCATCAACCAGGTGCAAACGTTGGTGGACGCGCTGTACGACTCGCGGGCGTGGTTCATGATCGAAGTGGAGGAGACTTTTCTGCGTGGATATAAGACCGTCCCGCAGCGCATCCGCCCGGAGGACCGCATGATCGCGCACACCGGCTATTTGATTTTCGCCCGCGCGGTGACTCGCCTGCCGGAGGCGGAGGCGGAGACTGAGGAACTCGAAGCAGAAGACGCCGGCGCTGCGAGCGTCGAAAGCAGCGAGCAACAGCAACGCTAAGAGACCGTTTAAAAAGTGGCTCCGCCGACTAAAGTCGGCGGCTAAATGCCCACGAAAGACGCTTTTTGCGAGCCGATAGCCCACGACTTATGGACTTTGAAAAAATAATCAGGTAATGGGTACAATTTTTGTCAAACCGCCACATCTGGGGGTAGGGGCGGGTTTTTAACCCGCCCCATGCACATCAACTTAAGAATTTTGACCGTTTGTGCACCTGTTCCCCCTCTCCCCAAACCCCTCTCCCACGAGGGGCG
>JAFGMM010000249.1 GCA_016927535.1 Anaerolineae bacterium | reverse complement strand
GGCATGGGCGCCAACGTCATCGTCACCGAGGTCAACCCGCTGAAGGCGCTTGAAGCCGTCATGGACGGCTTCCGCGTCATGCCCATGCTCGAAGCTGCGCCCATCGGCGACGTGTTCGTCACCTCCACCGGCGATATCAACGTCATCGACACGCACCATATCGAGGTCATGAAAAACGGCGCGATTGTGTGCAATTCCGGCCACTTCAACGTCGAGGTCAACATTCCTGGCCTACGCGAAATGGCCGTGGGCGAGCCGCTTTTGGTGCGCCCCTTCGTCGAGCAGTACACGCTGCCCGACGGGCGCAAAATCAACCTGCTCGGCGAGGGCCGCTTGATTAACCTGGCCGCCGCCGAGGGCCACCCCGCCAGCGTCATGGACATGAGCTTTGCCAACCAGGCGCTCGGCGCCGAATATATGCTGAGCCATGCCGAAGAATTGGGAAACCAGGTTTACACCATCCCTGAGGCCATCGACATGGCAATCGCCCGCCTCAAGCTCGAAGCCATGGGCGTCCGCATCGACGCGCTCACGCCCGAACAGGAAACCTACCTGAACCAGTGGCAGGCAGGCACATGAGACGCTAGCATTGGCTGTTCAGCAGTTGGCAATTAGCGATTAGCGATTCGCCATTGGGAGTTAGCTACCCAACACCGAACACTTAGCTTTGTTCAGGAGCGACTTAATCATGCGACGAACTTCTTTTACGACACTATTGTTGATCGTGATTCTGCTGGCCGCGTCCGGCATCCCGGCATCGGCCCAGGCGGGCGATGAAGCCCTGGCGCAAATCCGCTTGGTCCATGCCTCCGCCGACGCCCCGGCGCTTGCGATCCAGATCGACGGCATCGAGCTTGCCGCCGCGCTGACCTTCGGCCAGGCCACGCCGTACTTCATCTTTGCCGCCGGCGAGCACACCGTCGGCGTTGACGGCGCCCCGGTAGCGACCTTTACCCTGGAGCCTGACCAGTCGGTCACCGCCGTGTTGAGCGGCGGCGGCGATGCGCTTGCTCTGAAGACGTATAAAGACGATCTTACGCCGCTCGAAATGGGCAGCGGGCGGCTGGTCGTCATCCACGCCGCGAGCCAGTTAGACGCCATCGATCTACAGACCGAGGGCGGCGCGACCCTGGTCGGCGGCGTCGGTCCGGGCAAAGCCTCGCCCAAAGTCGATTTGCCCGCCGGGAGCTATGACCTGTTTCTCTCGGCCACCGACGGCGACGGCAGCGCCCTGCCCGGCTCCAGTGAATTGAACGTTAACTCCGGCACGCTCTACACCATCGTCATGCTGGACGGCGGCAGCCTCACCCTGACCAGCGCCGTCCGCGCCGCCGAGCCGGAGAACGCCGCGCACCTGCGCCTGGCGCACGCCTCGCCCGACGCGCCCAGGATCGACGTTTACCTGGACGACGTAAAGGTGTTCGCCGGCGTCACGTTCGGCACGGCGACCGAACTGGTCGCGCTGCCGGCCGGGAGCTACAGCGTGGCCTTTTACCCGGCCGGCGCTGAGCCATCCGAAACCGTGCCTGTCACCGCCGTCGCCCTATCGCTGAGCGCCGGCGAGGCGCGCGTGCTGATGGCGCTGGGCGACTTCTCGGAAATGACCCTGGTGGCATTCATCGAAAACGTCACGCCGCCCACGCCGGGCATGGCCCGCCTCACCGTTATCCACGCCGTCCCCGACGCCGGGCCGGTGAACTTCGCCTTCGCCGACGGTACCGTGCTGGCCCAGAACGTGGAGTTCGGCGGGCAAGCGCCCAGCGTGGAACTGCCGCCCGCCCGCTACGAACTGCTCGCCGCCGACCCGGACACCGGCGATACTCTGCTGGAGTTGAGCCGCGTCCAGCTTGACGCCGGCAATACCTATACGGTGGTCGTGGTCCCGCCTTCGCAGGGTACGCAGATCGTAATCCCGCTGACCTTCTCGGTCGCGGCAGCCCCGGTTGAGGGCGGCGCAGGAGCCGCGCCCGCCGTTGCGCAGCCGGCCGGCGCCGGCGCCGGCGAGGAGGTCGCCCAGGAGCCGACGCCTATCCCGCCGCCCGCCGAAGCATCGCCAACCCCAACCCCTATCCCGACCGCCACCCCGACCGCCGTGCCGGCAGCGCCCGCCGTCGCGCTCGACATCAAGGGCAAGGTCATCACCGACCCCGGCTACTTCCTCAACATCCGCGCCGTGCCCGGCCTGGGCCAGGCCCCGATGCCCCATCCGGGACTGCCGTCCGGCGCCGAGATCGAAATCATCGGGCGCGACACGAGCGAGAATTGGCTGTATATGAGCTGGACCGAGCCGGGCAAGGAACCGGTCACCGGCTGGGTCGCCGCCGAGTACATCGCCGTCACCATCGACGGCAAGCCTGTCGAGTTTATCGACGAGATTCCGCTGGCCTTCGGCAACGAGACGCCGGGCGGCGCACCGCCGCCGAGCGCCGGCCAGCCGGATGAAGAGGAAACCGAGACCGGCGACGCCGGCGCTGCGCCGGGCGGCGCCCAATCGGCCTTCGGGCCGGGCGCGGCGTCCTTCACCGTGACCGACCTGCACTACGGCGAAGGTGGCCGCCTGGCGCAGATGTGGGTCAACGTCGCCAACCACAGCATGACCCCCGCGCTCGCCAGCGGCAACTGGTATCCCACGCCCAACCCGGACGGCGGTAAGCAGTGGGTGACCCTGCTCAAAGCCGGCTTTATGGACGGGTCGGGCGTCCCATTCCCCTACGTCGGCGACGCGCCGCTGTGGGAGTTCGTCGTCACGACTAACGACGGCCTGGTGTTCTCGGCTTACGCCGGCTGCGAATACTACAACGAAGTCGTCACGCTCGGCTTTGAGCCGACCGCCGAGGGCGGCTTCACCTGGGAGCAGGTGCTCGAAGGCGGTTGGTTTAGCTGCGGCGGCGACTGGGGCGCGGGCAACATCAAGCCCGACCATGACCTGCTGCCCGGCGAGACGGCCTCGGTGCCGCTGAATATCTGGGTGACCAGCCCGCACACCGCGCCTGAGGTTGCGCCGGAGCGCCGCATCATCCGGCTGGACTTCATCCCACGCACGCCCGACGGCCAGACTTACGGCGTGCTCTACAGCGTTTCGCTGTCCGAGTAGCCTTGTTTTCGGTGGGGCATGGCAAGCGTGCCCCACCCTGTGGCTCCCGATGCTCGCTCTCCGGCGCACCCACTCGCTCTTAATGGCCGCGCCGGCGCTGCTGTTTTGCGCCGCCGTGCTGCTCATGCATCCCGCCGCCGATTACAGCTTGTGGTATGACGAAGCATGGCAGGTGCGCGCCGTCCAGAGCCACACCATCGACACGATCCTCGAAACGATACGCCGGGATTACGCGCCGCCCGCCTACTTCCTGGCGCTGAGCGTGTGGTCGTCGCTCACCGGCGAGGCCGAGCCGGTGCTGCGCTATCTCTCGGCTCTGTGCGCCATGCTCACCGCTGCGACCACCTATCGCCTGGTCGCCGACCTCTACCGCTCAAAGGCAGGTGGGGCAGCGGCAGCGGCGGCGCTCGCCACCATGCCCTTCTTCATCCGCTTCGCCAACGAAGTCCGCATGTACGCCATGTTGGCTGCGTGCGTCGCCGGGTCGATGTGGCTGTTCCGGCGCTGCCTGGCGCGGTCACGGTGGGCAACGGGCGCGGGATACGTGCTGGTCACCGCCGCCGCGCTCTATACGCACTACCTGGGCGCGTTTCTCATCCCTTTGCACTTCTTATATGCTGCGGTCCGGCGCGCCCGGTGGCGCGTGCTCCTGCTGCCCGTCGCTGCCGGGCTGCTCTTTCTGCCGTGGCTCCCGGCCTTTCTCGACCAGCTCAACGACCCGCAGTATGGCGTCACCCACGACCACGCCCTCCCCACCGATTTAGACACGATCTCTCGCGTCCTGCTGTATGACTTTCTCAGCTTGCAGCCGGTTTTGTATCTGCCGCTGCTTGCCGCCGCGATGTTCACCCTCCGCGCCGGGGAGAGGCGGAGCATCCGCTTCTACCGGCCCGGCGCGCTGGGCTTCCTGGCGATGTGGGGGGTGGGGTGGCTGGCGTTGGCGTGGGGGTCAAACCTGCTCGTGCCCCAGTTCCAGCCGCGCAACGCACTACCTGCGCTGCCTGCGCTGGCGATTTTGATCGGCGCGGCGTTTGCGCGAATGCCGGGGCGAGCCACCGGCTTGCCCCTACAGGCGGTCACGGCGGCGCTGCTGCTCGTCCTGCTGGCCGGCAACCTGGTCAACTTCACGCCCGACCACGGCCACAACCCGCACTACCGCGACGCCGTCGCCGAGCTTGCGCGCGGCTTCCAACCGGGCGATGTCGTCTTCTGGCAGACCAACTCGTATTTGCACGATATCCCCATGCAGTATTACCTTGATCGTTTGCTGCCCGCCGGCGCGCAAACAATCTGGCTCAACCCGCTGGACGGCGCGGCGGTCGCGGCGGCGGTGGGCGGCGGCCCGCGCTTCTGGCTGCTGCAAACCCTGCCGGTCGATAACCGGTGGATCGACGAAGCGATGCCGCACGTCGAAGCGAGCAACGTTCACGTGGATGCGTTCCAGGTTGCGCGCTATGAACTCCCATGAGATCCACCACGGAGAGCACGGAGCACACGGAGAAAAGAGAGGAAATCTCCGTGCTCTCCGTGTGCTCCGTGGTAAGCATTCTTATTGGGCGGCGGCGCTAGGCGTGCTGCTGGTCGCGGCGGTGTTCCGCGCGCTGTTCATCACCGAGACGCCGCCCGGCGTCATCCACGACGAGGTGTGGAACCGCGCCAACGCCGCTTTGATCCACGCCGGGCACATTGCGCCTTACTACCCCAACGGCGGCGGGCGCGAAGCGCTGTACCTGTTCGTGCAGGCCGCGAGCGTGGCGGCGCTGGGCGACAATCTGATAGCGATGCGCCTGCCGTCCATCGCGTTCGGGATGGCGCTGGTCGCGGCGGTGATTGCGCTGGGCCAGCGCATGTTTGGCCGGGCGGTCGGGCTGGCGGCGGCGCTGGCGCTGGCGATGTGTTTCTGGGCGGCGCTGTTCAGCCGGCTGGCGGTGCGCAATATGAGCCTCCCGGCGGTGCTGGCGCTGGGATTATACGCATTATACCGGGCGCTTGACTGCCCTCACCCCTGGCCCCTCTCCCACAAGGGGCGAGGGAGAAATATGATGACCGGCTATTTCTTACTCGCCGGCGCTGCGCTCGGCCTGACGGTCTATACCTTCCCCGGCGCGTGGGGCATCCCGATCTTCCTCTTCCCCTTAATCGCGTACCTTGCGCGGTTCGAGCGCGAGCGTATGCGCGGGCGATGGGCCGGGCTTGCATTGATGCTGGTCGTCATGGCGGTGATCGCAGCGCCGGCGGTCGTCTATCTCCAGGCGCACCCGGAGGTGCGGGGCCGCGCCGAACAGGTTGGTGAGCCGCTGGTCGCCGCGCTCGCCGGGGACTTCGGGCCGGCGCTGGCGAACATCCCGTATGTGCTGACCATGTTCACCGTCGAGGGCGACCACGGGCTTGAATACAATTTGCAGTGGCGACCGGTCTTCCCGGAGCCGCTGATAAGCGCGCTGTTCTACCTGGGCGTGGTCGTGTCGCTGTGGCGATTGGTCTGGCCTGACGCGCGGGGCCGCCTGCCCTACGTTATCCTCTGGCTGATGAGCGCGGCGATGCTCGCGCCGACCATCCTCACCTCCGATGCGCGCAATCCCTCGCGCCCCATCGGGCTGCTGGCGGTGCTGTTCTTCTACGTAGGTTTGGGTGTGGATGCGCTGTGGCAGTGGGCGAAGCAGCGGCGCGGCGCGCGCATCGTAGCGGCGCTGTTGGTCGTCGCGTTTGCGCTCAACGCCGGGCTGACTGCGTGGGACTTGTTCGACCGATGGAACCATAACCCGGTCGTGCAGTTTCTCTACCAACACGATTTCTACCAGATTGCGCGCTACCTGGACGCCGAAGACGACCCCGGCGCGGTCACCATCGCCGGGCTGACGCCGGACTGGGTGGACCCGACCTCGCTGCGCATCCTCATGGCGCGCGAAGATGCAGATATCGCGCCCGGCTTCTTCGACGGGCAGGGCGCGCTGCTGCTCCCGGCGGCGGGGACGGCGCAGGTGTTCGCGCCGGATATCCTTACGCTGCACCCGGCGGTGCAGGCAATGCTCGACGGCGCGGGCGCATCTTATAAAGAAGACGGCTTCACGCGCTGGGAGGTGCGGGCGCCGGCTGCGCTGCCCGCCGGCTACGCGCTGACGCCGCTCGACGCCGCCAACCCGCTCGCCGCGCTGACCGGCATCGCGTGGGACCGGCTGGCGCCGGGGGAAACGGCGCGCCTCATCACGGTATGGGAGACGCGCGCGCCCAGCACGGGCCGGCTGCGCATCTTTATGCACCTGATGGGCACGGCCCAAACCACCCTCTACGCTCAGTACGACGCGCTGCACGTACCGTCGATGCAGTGGCGGGCCGGCGAAGTCTTTTACCAGATGCACACGCTCGACATCCCCGCCGGCCTGCCGCCCGGCGAATACGTGCTCCGGGTGGGTCTGTACGAGTACGAGCCGCCGACCGGGGCGCGCGTCATCTTCGACGACGGGAGCGACGCGGCGACCCTCTCGGTGACGGTGACGATTCCTTAATTCAGCGCATAGACCACCAGCCGGTAGCCGTCCAAGCTTTCCTCGTAGATGGGCGCGCCGCGCGCGCGCAGCCGGTCCTCGTACCAGGAGGGCGGCGGCGGGTCGTAGGTCAGGAGCCAGGCGCGCCGCCGGCCCTCCAGCGCGCGCTCGAACAGCCGGTTCGCCGCCGGGTCATCGACCCACGCGCTGCGCGGCAGCCCCACGGCCGGCGCGCGGTCGGTCAGTTCGACCAGCGCCCAGGTCAGGTCGGGCGTGAGAACCAGCAGCACATCGCCCGGTTCGTCGCCGGCGAGCACGGCGGGCAGTGTTTGCAAGGGTGCGCCGCCTCCGCCGGTGACAGGAGGCGGGATGCGGCTGAGCGCGAGATTGGCGGCGAGGACGGTCACAATAATCGCAATCGCGCCCGCACGATTCCCTTCACTGATGGGATTCCCCCGGCTGAAGCCGGGGGCCATACGAGCCGCCGGATCGACGCCGCGTCTGGGCCACCCGAACCCCACGACCAGCAGCGCTGCGACCAACATGATCAGCGACAACCAATCGACCGCGCCGTCTCGATGCCAAGCCACCGCCGGCCCGCGCTCCAACAGCGCGCGCGCACCGCCCACAATGGGCGAAAGCGCCGGGTCGGTCAGCGCACGCCAGCCGTGCGGGTAGCCAGGCGGCCCGTCTGCGCCGCGCGGGTCGAGGGTCTGAAGTTCGCCGGCGTAGACGTTCACATCGGTTAGCGCGCCGGCCAACTGCACGAGGACCGCGATCACGACGACCGCGCCGGTCACGGCAAGCCACGCCCGCGACGTGCGGGCGCGCTCCAGCACGGGCAGCGCCATCATCGTCAGGAAGGGCGCCGCCGGGAGCAGAAATCGCGGCCCCCAACTGGCGCCGCCCGCCCACGCCCACCACACGCCGAAGAGAATCACCTGCCCGGCTGCCAGCGCCAGCGCAACCCACGCCGCGCGCGCATCGCGTCTGCGCCACGCCAGCCAGCCGGGGAGCGCGAGCCACGTCAGCGGGTTGAACCACAACAGACCGCGCGCCGGGCTGAGCAGCAGGCCGTACACACCGACCCATACCGGCGTCGTGAATCCCTCGCCGGCGTCGAAATGATAGCCGGTCTGGAACGGCGCGCCGAAGCGCACCGCGTTGTACACACCGATCAGCGCCAGGCAAGCTACGAACGCTGCGCCCATCCCGATCACACGCTTGAATCCGTCCCGGCGTCCCAGATACAGGTACAGCGCGAAGACTGGCGCGAAGATCGCCAGCGCCAGGTTGCCGCCCGCCGCCAGTCCCAACCCCAGCCCGCACAAGATTGTTTCACCACGGAGGACACGGAGGACACGGAGAATCCCCCTAACATCTCTGTGCTCTCCGTGTCCTCCGTGGTGAGATTCTGCCGCCCACGCCGCCAGCATCAAGCCGAACGCCGCCGCCGGCTCGCCGAGCAGAAAGCGGCTGTAGACCAGCGCCATCGTCGCGCCGCCGTAGAGCAGCCCACCCGCCGCAGCGACGCCGCGCGCGTAGCCCATCCGCCGCGCCCAGCTATAGAGAAGGGCGGCGGTCCCGGCGGTGAGGATGGGACTCAGCAGCAGCGCGGTCGCCGTGCTGCTCAGCCACGGCGCGAGCGTCCCCAGCCGGAAGAGCGGCGCAGCCAGCCACGCCGGGGCGGGCGCTTTCTTGGCGTAATAGTCACCGGTGGGGCCGAGCGCGCCCAGGCTGTACGGCGGCGGCAGGTCCCAATCCGAATAGGCCAGCAAGTTGATATCGGTTTGCCCGGCGCTGCCCAGGTTCGCGGCGCTCGCCAGCAGCGTGAAGTCGTCGATGACGAAGGTGCGCCCGGCGTAGACCAGCAGGCACATCAGCAGCACGACGCAGAAGATGAAAACCGGCGTGTGATCGCGTGTCGGTGTATCCATGAGGCGTAGTATACCGCCCCCGGCGGCGCGTTTGCCCACACAACCCGATTCAACTACCATTAAGTTAATGAACCGACCTGACCGTTACCGGCGGTAGATAGATGGGCAAGGATTCACAACACGAGACACGATTGCACTGCGCCCGGTGTGCGCTGGAGGGGCTGTCGGTGGGCGACGCGCTCGGCGGTTATTCCGAATTCATCAGCCCCGGCGCGCTCGAACGCCGCATCGAGACGCGCTGGCTGCCCGAAGCGCCCTGGAAATACACCGACGATACCAACATGGCGCTTTCGATCTTCGCGGTGCTGCGCCGGTCCTGCGGCATCGACCAGGACGCGCTGGCGGCGAGCTTCGTCGAACGCTACGAGCGCGGGCGCAAATCGCGGCCCGGCACGCGCCACCTGCTGCGGCTCATCCGCGAGGGCAAACCCTGGCGCGAGGCGTCGGAGGATATGTTCGTGGGGCGCGGGTCATACGGCAACGGCTCGGCGATGCGCGTGCCGCCGGTAGGCGCTTACTTCGCCGACGACCTAGACGCGGTGGTCGAACACGCGCGCCGCTCCTCCGAAGTGACACACATCCACCCGGAGGGCATCGCCGGGGCGGTAGCGGTGGCGGTGGCGGCAGCGATGGCGCACCGGTTGCAGGGGCAGCCGCTCCCGACGCGCGCCGATTTTATCGACAGCATCCTGCCTTACCTCCCGGACAGTGAGGTGCGCGACGCTTCGGTGCACGCGCGCGAGCTGCCGGACGGCACGACAGTCGCCGGGGCCGCGGCGGCGCTGGGCAACGGGACGCGCGTCTCGTGCCAGGATACGGTGCCGTTCGTGCTGTGGTGTGCAGGAGAAAGCCTGGCCGATTACGAAAAAGCGATTTGGTTTACCCTCGGCGGCGGCGGCGACACCGACACGACCTGCGCAATGGTGGGCGGCATCGTAGTCATGTACACCGGCGTAGCCGATATCCCCGAAACGTGGCGGCAGAGCCGGGAGCCGCTGCCGGATTGGCCGTTTACCGGATGACCTTTATTTATTGGACATACTCGCCGGGCGGCTCGTTGGGTTGGTAGGTGCGCGAGCGCTGCGTGTTGAGCGCTTGCAGCCAATCGGTCACGTAGGCGCGCAAATACTCGGCCAGCCGGACATCGGCAGTGAGCTGCGCAACGATTTCGATAGAGGCTTCGGCGGTCTTGAGCAGCAAAAGCCGCTCTTGCTCCGTGACGGCCTGGCCCTGCTGTTCCACGCAGGCGACCAGGGTTTGGGGGTCGAGCAGGTGATAGTGGTCAAGACCGTCGGGCGGCGCGGCATCGGTAATATCGACGCTGAAGTCGTCGCGGAACAGGCACACGACCCGGTCGCGTACATCAAAGCGGTACTCGCGCAGCGAGAGCAGGCGCAGTTGCAGGTCGTCGGCCAACATGCGCAAAAGCCCGATGCGCGGGGGGTCGTTCGCAATCTGTTCGTCAATGAACGCGAGCAGCGGGCCTCCCTCGCCCTCGGTCAGGCACAGGTCGAGCAATTCTATCGCTTGGTCGCGTAGTTGGGCATACTCGCTCATGGTCTGAAAAGCTAGCTCGCTCATCATAAGAAATCTATCGACGCCATTCAAAATAATTTTACCTTTTAAACCTAAAGCAAAACACCCGCTTTGCAAAGTGATGAATATCATGCCGGTCGTTTGCTCAGCGCCGCCGCCTGCCCGGTCCAGTCTTCGCTGCGGATACGCGCCGCCGAGAGCCGGTCGATGCGGGCGGCCAGTTCGTCAGGGTCGCTGGCAGCCAACTGAGCGAAAGTCGTGATGTGCAGCGCATTGAGCGCCTGCGCATAGGCCGGCCCGATGCCGTTGATCTCGGTCAGGTCGTCTTCTTCGGCGGGCGCGGGCACCGGCTCGACGGCGGCGCGTTCGGCAGGGGCCGGTCGCAAGGGCAGAGCCAGCGGCGGCGCGGGTGTGTCGAGTTGGAGCGTGTACATATAGCGCTTCATAATCCAGTAGCTCAACGCAAAGCCGATCACCACTCCCAAAAGTACGAGCCAAGAACTACGAAGGATTTTGATCATTGGTCATGTTCCTTATGCAGATTGTAAGACTCTCTAGATGTCGTAAGCAGGTCTACTCTTCCTGACGAGGTTTATTTTTGCAAAAATGACTTTTTTTTAAGCAATACTTCAGCCTTACCGCTTGCATTATCTGGCGATGTAGGTTAAATTGTGTGCAATATATGAGATGTAACAAAGGTTACAAGCCATGACACTTCACAATTTGATTGATACGTCCTATCAAATGTTCATTGAACATACAAAGAAAGCCCGCATCACACTCCTACACCCCAGAAGCCGTTATCGCTCCGTTTTAATTGCACGGCTCATCAGCGACCCTGACATCAAAACATTCTATTATGCTATGGGGTCGGACGACGTGAATGTACCGTCCTTTCTAGCCGGTCTGACTCACGATCTCGCCGACCAATTCCCGCTCTTTGGCCGCAATCTCAATCAAACCCGCTACGAAACTCTCGGAGACCTCAACTTTCTCATTAACACCCTGGCGGGGGACCTCGCCGAACTCAGCCAGGAACCCTACGTTTTGATCCTCGACGAGTACGACCGCGGCGACGCTGCCGATGATCTCCAGGCTTTTATCGAAAAGCTGGTCCCTGCACTGCCCGACCAGTGCCGCCTAGTTATCAACAGCCGCACCCTCCCCCGGCTGCCCTGGGTCTCACTGATTGCACAAAAGCAAGCCACCATGCTCGAAGACAATATACTGGTCTCCAGCGACTTCTACGGCGTCGAGACCGGCGGCACGCCGGAATTGGAAGTCTTCGCGCTGGGGCCGGGCTATGTGCTGCTGGACAACGACCAGGTTTCGACCTGGGAAGGTCACCTGCCGCGCCTGCTCTTCTTCTTCGCGCTAGACCGTCCCATCGTCACACGCGCCGAGATTTGCCAGGCCTTCTGGCCCGAACTTGACACCGACCAGGCTGTTAATGTTTTCCACGTCACCAAGCGGCGCTTGCACAAGGCGCTGGATTTCGATGTTCTGGTGCATGACGGCGGCTATTACCGCGTAAACCCGAACGTGTCCATTCACTATGATATCATGGATTTTGTCGGCGCGCTGGTCGAGGGCCGCGCCGCCGAGGGCGACGCCGCCGTCGCCGCCTGGCAGCGCGCCATCGACATCTACCGGGGGCCGTTCCTGCAAGGCCACAATGACCCCTGGATCATCGAGCGCCGCGAAGATTTCCGCTCTGGCTACCTGGAAGCGCTCACCGAGATGGCGAAAGCCCGCAAGTCCGATGGCCGGGCCGAGCACGCGCTGGGCCTGTTCCTCCGCGCCATCACCGAAAACCCGCGCCGCGAAGACCTCCACCGCGAAGTCATGAAGCTCTACGCCGAACTGGGCCGCCGCAGTGAAGCCGCCGCCCACTTCCAGCGGCTAGAAGAAGACCTCGCGACCACCTACGAAACCGAACCGGCACCGGAAACGCGCGCCCTTTACAACGAGATTATGTCGTAGGCGCTCAGCACAACCGCATATTGGATCTAGCAGGGGCACAACCATGTGCCCCTATGCTTTATTCGCTGTCATCCTGTCAGCGCCGCCGGAGGGACTCGAACCCCCAGCCTTGGGCTTAGAAGACCCCTGCTCTGTCCGTTGAGCTACGGCGGCTCTACGTTCAGTTTACCATCCATGCGTCGTCTGTCAAGAGAGCCGGGAGCGAAACCTGCTCGCCAGACCCGTCACCTTTGGCCCAAATTCTTCACTGCGGTACAATCTGATGGGTAAGATATAGCGCCGCCGAAAAAGCGCGGCTGTTTTACACTACCTGCTGTGTTAAGTAATGTTCTCACAAACAGTCGAGGAGTCAAATGACTACACCCGATAAAGAGACTATGTTGAATTGGTACCGGCAAATGGTGCTGATTCGGCGCTTCGAGGAAAAGTGCGCCGAGCTTTATACCACCGGCGACATCGGCGGGTTCCTGCACCTGTACATCGGGCAAGAGGCCATCGCCGTCGCCGCTCAGTCGATCTTCCGCGCAGACGACAATATCATTACCGCCTACCGCGACCACGGCGTCGCGCTGGCGCGCGGTATCCCGACAAAGACGGTGATGGCCGAGATGCTGGGCAAAGCGACCGGCGTCAGCAAAGGCAAGGGCGGCTCGATGCACCTGGCCGACATCGACCGGCGCTTCTGGGGCGGCTGGGCGATTGTGGGCGGGCATCTGCCGCTCGCGGCGGGCATCGCGCTCGCCGACCAGTACAGCGGCGCCGACCGTATCACGGTGGCGTTCATGGGCGATGGTTCGACCAACATCGGCTACTTTCACGAGGCGCTGAACCTGGCCGCCGTGTGGAAGCTGCCCGTGATCTGGGTGGTCGAAAACAACCAGTACGGCATGGGCACCGCCGTCACGCGCGCCTCCGCCGTCTCCGATATCGTCAAGAAGGCCGAGGCTTACGGTATGCCCTGCTGCCAGCAGGTGCTCGACGGCGCAGATATCTTCGAAATCCGCGAACAGTTCGAGATGGCCGAGGCTTACGTGCGCGACGGCGAAGGCTCGTACATGATGGAAATCCTCACCTACCGCTTCCGCGGCCACTCGATGGGCGACCCTGAGCGCTACCGCCAGCAAGAAGAGGTCGAGAAGAAGAAGACCGAAGCCGATCCTATCATTCGCCTGGGGAACTATCTGCTCGAAAAGAAACTCGTCACGCAAGAAGAACTGGACGCCCAGGCCCAGTCCGCCGAAGAAGAAGTAGCCGAAGCGATTGAGTTTGCCAAGAAAAGCCCCTTCCCCGCACCGGAGGAGTTGTACGCCAATGTCTACGTCTAATCAAGTGATTACCTACCGCCAGGCCGTCTCCGACGCGCTGTGGGAGGAGATGGAGCGCGACGAAAAAATCTTCATCATGGGCGAGGAGGTCGGCGTGTGGGGCGGCACCTACGCGGTCACCAAAGGATTTATCGACCAGTTCGGCGAGAAGCGCGTGCGCGATACCCCCATCGCCGAGATGGCAATCGTGGGCGCGGCGGTCGGCGCCGCGATGAACGGCCTGCGCCCCGTCGCCGAGATCATGACCATCAACTTTGCTTTCCTGGCGCTGGACGCGCTGGTCAATCACGCGGCGAAGGCGCATTATATGTTCGGCGGGCAGTTCAAGGTCCCGTTAGTAGTGCGCACCACCACGGGCGGCGGCCGGCAGCTCGGCGCTACGCACTCGCACGCGCCGGAGCCGATCTTTGCCCACTTCCCCGGCCTGTACGTGATCTGCCCCAGCACGCCCTATGATGCGAAAGGCCTGCTCAAGGCTGCCATCCGCGATGACAACCCGGTGCTCTTCGTCGAACACAGCACGCTCTACCAGACGCGCGGCGCGGTGCCGGACAGCGATTACACCGTGCCCATCGGCGTCAGCGATGTGAAGCGCGAAGGTTCAGACGTGACCCTCGTCAGCTACTCGAAGATGGTGCAGATATCACTCGAAGCCGCCGACCTGCTGGCGAAAGAGGGCGTCAGCGCCGAGGTGGTCGATCTGCGCTGCCTGCGCCCGCTCGATATGAAACCGGTGATCGAGAGCCTGAAGAAAACAAACCGCGTGGTCGTGGTCGAGGAAAACTGGCCGCGCTTCGGCGTCGGCGCCGAGGTCGCCATGCAGATCATGGAGCAGGCTTTCGATTGGCTGGACGCGCCGGTCAAGCGCGTCTCGCAGGAGGATGTGCCGCTGCCCTATTCTAGAGACCTGGAGCAGTCGGCGCTGCCCAACCCGGCTAAAGTCGTCGCGGCGGTCAAAGCGATTCTATAGGAGCTTGGCGCGCTCGACCCGGAGGGACACGGCGCGCTGCGTTTCCAAAGAGAAGGAGAAAACATGGCGACAGTTGTAACTATGCCCAAGCTGGGCTTCGACATGCAAGAGGGCCAACTCGTGAAGTGGCTCAAGCAGCCCGGCGACCCGGTTGAAAAGAACGATGTCATCGCCGAGATCGAATCGGACAAAGCGACGGTCGAGGTTGAGGTTTTCGAGAAGAGCGGCACCGTGCTCGAACTGCTGGTCGAGGAGGGCGCTTTCGTCCCGATTGACGCACCCATTGCCATCCTCGGCGCGCCGGGCGAGCAGTACGACAAAGCCGCGCTGGGCATCGAAGCCGGCGGCGCGGCGCCGACTCCCGCCGAGATGAAGGTAGAAACTGCGCTCCCGGCTGCGGCGGAGCCGACCGAAAAGGACCAGGCCGCCGGCGGGCTGCCCGGCGGTGTGCGCGCCAGCCCGCTCGCGCGGCGCGTCGCCGGGGAGAAAGGCGTCGATCTGAAGCAGGTGCAGGGCACCGGCCCGCAGGGGCGCATCGTGCGCAAAGACGTAGAAGCCTACGAACCCGCCGCCGAAGCCGCACCGAAGGCTGCCCTTCCCGCGCCCGGCATCGCCGCGCCCGCTTACGGCCCGCCTCCCGAAGGGCCAGACGTGGAGATCATCGAAGTTAATAAGCTGCGCCGGCGTATCGGCCAGTTGATGGTACAGAGCAAGCAGCAGTTCCCGCACTTCTACGTCACCACCGAGGTCGACGTCGAAGCGATGCTGGAACTGCGCAAGCAGCTTAACGCCGGCCTGGAGCAGGCCGGCAGCAGCGCCAAGATCAGCGTCAACGACATGATCGTGAAAGCGGCGGCGCTGACTCTGCGCCAATTTCCCAACGTCAACTCGCACTTCTACGGCGACAAAATCGCGCGGCACAAGCGCATCAACGTAGCGGTTGCGGTGGGCCTGCCGGAGGGCGGCGTGATGAACGTCGTCGCGCACGACGCCGACAAGACCGCGCTGGGCACACTGGCCGAACAGAACAAAGCGATGATCCAGCGCGCGCTGGAGGGCAAGGTCAAGCCGGAAGATGTGGAGGGCGGCACCTTCGCGGTGAGCAACCTAGGTATGTTCGAGGTAGACGCTTTCGCCGCGATCATCACGCCGCCGATGGCGGGCGTGCTGGCGGTCGGCAGCGCGAAGCCGGCGCCGGTGGTCCGGGAAGACGGCACGCTGGGCGCCGGGCATCGCATGAAGGTCACCATCAGCGCCGACCACCGCGTCACCGACGGCGTGGAGGCGGCGGAATTCCTCAAGGCGTTCAAGGCGCTGGTCGAGAACCCGATGCGGTTGGTGGTATAATGGACATGGACTCGATCCCTCTTTTCTCTTGAGACGAGAGGGGCAAATATCACATCGAGTGATTTATGGGGTGTGTGATGAAGCTGGACCGCGACACACTTAACGAATTGATCGAGTTGCTCGCCCCGCATATGGGCAGTGAGAACGAACGCCGCGCGCTCCTCTCGTATGCGCTGGTCGGCTCCCCGGTGCTGGCGAGCATCGACTACGGCGGCTCTACCCAACCCTTCATCATCAACTTGATTAACCGGTTGGCCGCATACGGCAATATCGCGCCCGGCAGGTCGGCTTTGTGGGCGCTGCTGAAGACGCTGAAAGCCTACGTAGGCGAAGATAAACAGGCGCGCATCGATGCGCTGCGCGAGGCCGTTAACCCCGATTCCGACGAAGCCCAGCCGGCCTGGCCGGAGAGTGACGAGGAAGAGTCGAAATATAAGCAGGAGCGCGCGCTGGCGATCAAGCGAATGATGCTGACCCGCCAGATGAGCATTACCGAGTACGAATCGGCCCTGGCCGATCTGGGAAATAACGAGGAAATCAACCGGCGCCTGGATACCGAACGAAGCTTTTTAGCACAACTGGAACAGGAACTCCAATCGCTCTAGTGCACGTCGGCGTAAAAATACCTGCGGTGACGCCTCCCCCCTATCCCCAACCCTTTCCCCCACAAGGGGGGAAGGGGGGCCAGAAGCGCCGTACAGCGGCTCTGATTCCCCCTCTCCCCTTGAGGGCTAAGCATTACCCACATCTTGCGGGGGGAAGCGGTTGGACGGAAAAAGAGAGAAAGTACAGCCAAGGATCATATGGATAAGAATTTGTTATT
>JAFGMM010000248.1 GCA_016927535.1 Anaerolineae bacterium | reverse complement strand
GTCGAAGAGCGGTAGGGTCGCCGCCGCCGAGCGGTCGATGACGTGCCGCATCACCACGGGCTGCATCTGCCATTCGATCTTCCCGGCTTCGATCTTCGCCAGGTCGAGCACGTCATTAATCAACCCGGTCAGGCGTTCGCCCTCGGCTACGATGATCTCAATGTTGGTCTTCACCTGGTCAACCGCGCGCTTCACCTTGCGGTCTTCGGTGCCCACCACCGGCAGGATGACATCGTTCAGGCGTTTCTTGATAATCTTGGCAAAGCCCAGCACCGACGTCAGCGGGGTGCGGAGTTCGTGACTTACGTTCGCCAAGAAAGCGCTCTTAGACTGGCTGGCAGCTTCGGCGGCGGCGCGCGCCTCCTGCGCCTCGCTGATGGCAAGCGCCAACTCCACGCGCCCCAGCCGCTCGGCTTCGAACAATTCTTGTGTGGCGGCGCGCAGCGTCTCGGCCTGCTCGCGGGCGTCGTGCTCGGCGGCGAACAGACGCGCGTTATCCAGCGAAATCGCGGCAAGCTGTGCAAAGCGGCTCAGCAGCTCGACTTCCGCTTCACCGAACGTCTCGCTTATCTCGTAGCCGTGCGCAATGCCGATCACCCCCAACACTTCGGCCTCCGATTTGAGCGGCGCGCCCATAATCGCCCTGATCTGCCCATAGGCGAAGTTCGGCGAGCGCCCTGGCCAGGCGTCGTAGTGATTGATTACCAACTGCTGGCCGGTTTGCCATATCTTGCCGGATAGGCCCACGCCCGGCTTCAACTGAGGCAAGTCCTTCGTCTGGGCAAAGACGCCCTGGTTTACCTTGCGCTCAAGCACTTCACCGCCCGGCGCGACCAGGTAGATGAAACCGTTCGAGGTACCGAATAACTGGGCCGCCCGCGCCACCAGCGCGCCGAGCAAATCGTCCAGGTCGAGCCGGCGCATCAACCCCAGGGCCGTGTCATGAAGCGCGGCGAGGTATTCGTTCTGGCGGCGCAAAGCCTCCTCCGCGTTGATCCGCTCGATAAGTTCCTTTTCCAACACTTCGTAAAGGCGCTTGCTATCCAGTGATTGGCTAATCGCCGCCGCGACATTTTGCACCAGCGCGACATCATCCTCGGAAAACTCGCGGGGCGCCGTCGCATTCAAGCCAAGCGTGCCCAATACCTGGCCGCGCACCAGCAGCGGCACAATTAACAACGAAACCGTACCGCGCCGGGCCATCGCCCGGCCCAGGTCACCCATGCGCTCGTCCTCCGGCACGTTGGGGATCACGAGCGGCTTCCGGCTCTCCAGGACATATTGAGTCGCCAGGTTCCCTTCGATTGGAATCCTGATGCCCCGCGTAGACGGTCGCGCCTCGGTCACATACTCCGCGACGACCGTCAGACTCTTTTTGCCGTCATCCATCAGAGCAAAGGCCGTCTGCGGCAGGTCCAGCGCGTGCGCCAGTTCCCGGCAAGTCGTGGTCAACACATCCTCCACCGCCATCACAGACGTAGCCGCCGCGACGACCCGATTCAACAACAGGGTTTCGCGCAGCCGGCGCTTAAGACGCCGCTCTAGATGCTTGCGCTCGGTGATGTCGTGGCTGATTCCAATCGTGCCGACGGTGTGTCCGTGGGGGTCGCGCCAGGGCATTTTGGTTGTGCGTAGCCAGCGCAGATTGCCATCTTTACCCGGCATCAATTCCTCGGTCTCTAACAGTACACCCGACTCGATGACCTCCTGTTCGTCGGCGGTCGCTTTCGCTGCGAGGTCGGGATCGTCATATACTTCGAAGCTAGACCTACCCGCAACCGCCGCAACCTCATCCTCTGCGATGCCCAGCAGTTCGACCGTCGCCCGGTTGTAAAGCACAAAGCGGCTCTCCAGGTCCTTAACATAAATGCAGTCCGGCACACTGTCGATGACATTTCGCAGCAGATTACGCTCCTCGGCGTCCAGGTCACCCGCCGGCGCAGCCGGCGCCAGACTAGCCGGTGCCTTGCCGTGCTCCCGCATCCGGGAGACCCTCAGCAGCGCGCCGATACTGCCCGACGCGACCAGCGTGCCGATCAAGAGCCGCCGGATTTCGGCAAAGAACCCGCCGATATCGGCGGCGCACCGATCAGGCGCGGGCGCGCACAGCCGCTCCATCACCCGCATCTCGACATAACCCGCAAACAAAATCAGTGCAACCGTTGCTATCAAGAAACATAAAATCAACCTGGTCATATTTTCCATGATAAACCGCCCACTAAACCGCCCACGGACTTAGTATAAGCGCTCCCCGCCGATATGAGAAAACTCCCGGAGCACTCCGGGAGCTTGAACTTCTCACGGCGTCAGATTACATCACCGGCACCCCACCGGATGGAGGCCCCAGATCACCCTCCCAGAGCCGCTGCATCTCCTCGGAGGCTGCCAGCAGTTCGTCTAGTGCGCCTTCGGCTTCGATGCGCCCGTCTTTCAACACGATGATGTGATCGGCGCGGCGCAGCGCCGCCCTGCGGTGCGACACCACCAGGCAAGTAGACCCATCGGCCTCAAAGACCCGCTCCCACAGCGTGCGCTCAGTTTCCACGTCGAGCGCGCTGGAGAGGTCGTCGAACACCAGCAACTCCGGCTCGCGGATGAACATCCGCGCCGCGGCGGTGCGCTGGATTTGCCCGCCGGAGAGCTTGACGCCCTTCGGCCCGACCATCGT
>JAFGMM010000247.1 GCA_016927535.1 Anaerolineae bacterium | reverse complement strand
GGCAGTTAAGCCCGCCCGCGCCGATGGTACTTGGAGCGTAAGCTTCTGGGAGCGTAGGTCATCGCCAACGGACTTCTTTTTTGATTCGATGGACTGCTCCTCAATGTTCCGTTGACCTGGTATAATCTCCACAGTTAATTTTTCCTATTGTCGTCGGAGCATTAGCCAATGCAGCATCTCACCGACCAGACTTTCGCGCTGCTTAAGCGCGCCGCTGCCTTATCGACCGAACTGGGACACAACTACCTCGGCGTCGAACATGTCTTGCTCGCCGTATTGAATCGCGACGAAACCGGCAATGCGCGCGCGCTGAAAGCCGCCGGTGTCCAGTTTGACGTCTTCGTCAGCCGTCTGCGCGATGAAATTGTATGCTATCCGCGCATCCCGGAACCGCCAGATGGCGCCGATCTCCCGGTTACGCCCCGGCTGCGCGCCGCGCTCGAAACCGGCACCGCAGACCGCCCGCTCGACTCTGCCGCTCTGCTGGAGCGCCTTGCCCACGACTCGCGCAGCCTGTTCGCTCGTTTGACCGTCGGCATGGGCGGCGACCCTGCCGAAATCGCCCATCGGCTCGCCGGCTCGGTCGGAGCCGCGGCTTCCTCGTCCGGCTCCAATCTCATGAGCACGATGTCCATCGCCATGTACGGCCAGCATATGCTTGACAACCTGGTCGAAGAATTGCGTGGGCAGGGCTACGAGCTTCGGGTGGATAGCGCTATCGTCGGTTGGTTGCTCATTCATGAGTTGGACGGCCAAACTCTCAACCAGATTTTTGACGAAGACCTGCGCCCGCGCCTCGAAGCAGCAATGCAAGCATACCCGCCCGGCAGCGTCTTCGCGCTCTCGCTGGCGGGGAGCCGCGTTGATTTGCTCATCGTCAAAGGCAAGCCGGAGGACTAGACCCAATGGAAACCTGCCCTTCGTGCGGCTACAAAATCCAGCCCGGCTGGAACTACTGCCCGGCTTGCGCGGCTCCGCTGATTCCTTCGGCGCCGGCTTATGTCGAGTTCATCGGCGGCCCGGAAGACGGGCGGCGCGTTCCCCTCGCCCACATCGCCATGACGATAGGGCGGCGCAGCGATCAAGCCATTGCGATTTACACCGACCGCACCGTCTCGCGCGAGCACGCCGTCATTTCGTTTAAGGAGCCGCATTTCTGGGTCGTCGATTTAAAAAGCAAGCTCGGCACGCGCGTCAATGGCGAGCGCATCGACGCGCCCCAGGCGCTCGACGACGGTGCGATGATCGCGGTGGGGCATACCCGTCTGCTCTTTTGCCTGGGCAAGGAAGCATGACCGGACCCGACGCCGGCTGGGTGGAGGCAGAACGCGCCTATCGTTACCGGCGCACGCCGGAGCGTCGCGTCCAGGCCTGCGATGCGGCGGTCGATTTCGTCAACGAGGTGGGGTTTGCGTTCTTCTGGCCGATCAAAGGCATTGAGATGCCCAACCTTCTCCACGCCATCGCCGGGCGGATCCGCGACGTGCCGGACGCGCACGACGACCCCGACGGGAGCCGGTGCTGGGATTGGAAAGACACACTGCTCGGCGCGCGCCGGTGGTACTATGCAAAAGTGCTGCGCCGCCGCGCGACCCTGGTCTCGCTTGACCTCCTCCCCACCTTCTACGCGCTCAGCCCTAACTACGGCGATTACGAAGCCGATTACCTGGAAGCCTATAAAGACGGCGAGCTTTCCGCCGAGGCTAAGGTGATTTACGAGGCGCTGCTGAGCGAAGGCCCACTTCACACCGTTGAACTGCGCCGCGCCGCGCGCCTTGCTGCCGACAGCGCCAAATCGCGCTTCGAGCGCGCCCTGGTCGAGTTGCAGGTCCGGCTGATGGTGCAGCCCACCGGCGTCGCGGAGGCGGGCGCGTGGCGCTATGCTTTCGTCTACGATATCGTTGCGCGCCATCACCCCGACTTGCCGTTGCGTGCACGCGCCCTCACCCGCGCCGAGGCGCGCCAAACCCTCATTCGCGTCTATCTTGATAACGTCGTTGCAGCGACCGCCGCCCAAGTCGGGCAAGTCTTCCACATCTACAGCTGGACCCGGCGCGAGCGCGAGCGCACCTTTGCCGCACTACAAGAGGCCGGCGCGATCCGTGAGATGTCGATTGAGGGCCTAAAGGGAAAGCATTGGGTCAGTGTGGGGGCGCTGGAGGGGCGTGATTAGGGCAGCGTGAATGAGAACCCTTTCAAACGGCAAGATCAACGTTTCGATACCTATTCTTATGCTTGCTTTCGCAGTGTTAGCATGCGCCGGACCCGTAAAAATGGGCGAGCTTGTCCCCGGTTCTCCCCCATTGGTTTTCACAATGAAAGGCGAAGTCGATCATACCTGGGATGTGGTTGTTACTCCTGAAGCGCAATACCGACTAGTTTTGGAAAAGTTGGCAACCGATCATCCGATGAACTGGATCGAAATCCATATTCGGTATGGAGATCAATACATTTCTAGCCCTGTCAATTTATCCGGTGATAGGGCGACGATAGATTTTGTTGGGCCACAAAGCGGACAGATCAACATAGTAGTTTACTCGTTGATTGGTGAGGGACGGGAAGACTTAGGTACTTTTACTATTCAAATTCTTGAGATTGAACCTCGAGTGGAGATTGAGGGGCGATGATAGGTCGTTGAACTTTTCTAGTGTTCGTCGTTGTGCATGTCCTCACGGTTTATCATCCTCACACTCGCTTACTGCTATCGTACCACACATTACCACATCCGCAGCGGGTCTGTATAGTCCCCTGCCTCCACGCGCGCCACCTTCGCCAGGAAGTGCGCCGGCTTGAGCAGCCGCGCCGCGACCTCGCGCGTTTCGGTCAGCGCACTGGTGAGCGGCTGCCCCATCCGGCCCAAGAGCCGGCAGCGTCCCAGGCGGTACTCGCACTCGGCAAAGAGTTCGCCGGTCCCGCGTATGTCGTCGATCTGCCGGTCGCGCAGGCGCAGCGCGTGGTCGGCGTCCCCGCCGAACTCGTGATAATCGCACAGTGCGTCGTAGTACATACCGGATGGCTTGCGGCCAAGCTGCGCCATCTGCGCGGTCGCCTGGCGGTAGAAGCTTTGGGCGGCGAGCTCGTCGCCGCGCCTGCGGCTGAGCAAAGCCTGCCACGCCAGCCCTTGCGCCACCGACGCTTTGATATCGACCCGGCGGGCGCACTGCTCGCTCGCCTCGATGTACTCCAGCGCGAGCGCAAAATCGCCGCGCAGGTAATTAAGGTAAGCCAGCAGGCTGTAAGCGTGCGATTTCCGAAAGGTGCTGGGTTCGCTGCGCGCCAGGTAGCTGAAGGATAGTTCCTCTGCCTCCTTGAAGCGATCCAGCGCCAGCGCCAGCGCGACCCGCCGGGCCTCCAGCAGGCAGTACGTGTCGTGGTCGAGCGGGATATCCCGCTCCATGTGTGCGAGGGTTTCGCAGATTTTGTCCTCGTAGCCCACCGGGTCGATGAAAACGTACACGTCGAGCAGGATGCGGTATACTCGTCCTAGGATCGGGCACGCGCTGTAGTGCGGCTTGCGCGCTTCGACCACTAGGCGCACCGCGTTGGTCAGCCCCGTGTTCAGGTCATCCAGGTAGAAAACTTGTGCCTCGCAGCACCAGTAGTCGAAGAAGAGTCTCCAGCACGGCTCGTCGAGCTGATCGGCCAGCGCGCGTCCCTGCTCAAACAGCGCCAATCCCTGGGGAGGGTCGGTCTCCAGATAGCGCCAGGCCCGCCGGTAAAGCTGCACCATCTCCTGGCGCCGGTGATCGCCGGCCCGCACGGCGGCAAAATAGAAGCTGTCGAACCAGCCCCACAGATCGACGAACATGGCGTTAATTGTGCGGCGCGGCGAGCGCTTTGATCGCCTCTGCCGACTCGCGGAACGCCTGGGTAATCTGAGTCGTGTCGAGCATGCGCCCGGAGAACAGCCGCGCGATTTGGTAAACCAGGTCGAGCGCTGCGTTGCGCGCCGGGCCGTCCTCCAGCGCTGCAAGCTGTTGGATGAGTTCGCACGCGGCGTTAACGTAGAATGTGCCGGCCATTGCCTGTTCCTCGTGCGAGAGGCGCATCATGTAATCGCTCACCAGGCGGCCAAACGGTCCCGGCAGTTCGTCGGCGTCCAGCGCATCGCGCGTCTCTTTGATGAACTCGGCGTCTTTGGGGTAGACGATGACCGCCGGCACGTCGGCGGGCTTGAAGACCACCACCCGCGCCGGCACGCCGCGCGCCTGCCGGTAATAGTTCAGGATGGAAGCGAACGGCTCTTCCGGCGCCGGGCGCAGCAGTTGGCTGGCCTCGCCGTCCAACTGCACCAAGCGGATATCGGACCGGTAGCCGGCGTACTTCTTCAGAAAGGGCGTCACCGCGAACCACGAGGCGTCGATCACCGGCATGCCGATGCCCTCGCCGAGAAGTTGTTCTTGCAGCGAGCCAAGCTCGCGCGTCACGTAGTAGATCGTGCCGCCGGTCTGCTCCAGGTAGTCGGTCATGCTCAGCCGCCCGCGCGAAGTGCGCACGGTCATGATATCGGCGATCTGGTCGAAGAACTCGTTATCCTGCACGGCCCAGCCCATCATCACGCTGGCATGTCCCCAGACAATCTTTTTCCAGGTGGGCGGGTCGTTCCGGGCGATATCGCGCAGCCCGGCGATAAGCTGCTCCTCAAGCGCCTGCTGCACCGAGAGGAAAGCATCGTCGCGCTGAATCTCCTCGCGCGAGGCGGTGGGTTGGAGCTGCGGGCAGTCGATGACGCCGCGCACGAAGCGCGCCCAGGCCGGTAGTAAATCGCGCTGGCGCTCGCAGATGAACATGCGCCGGATGTAGATGTTCAGGTCGCCGTATTCTTGAATGGAGATGGTAGAGGTGGCCGGGATGAACAGGAACCCTTTGAGCGGCACGGTTAGGGTGTCGTGGCCCAGGTCGATGGTCTGGTCACTCAGTTCGATGATTGCCAGCGGGTGCGCGGCGTTGAACGCCCGCTCGATGTAGTCGTGGATGGCGACCTGCGGGTCGAGCGCCTCCCAGGGCGGCGTCGTAGCGTTTACCGGGTAAGCGCCGCCGTTTACATATACCGGGATGGGCAGGAAGTCGGCGTACTGCTGGATAGTTTCGATCAGAATCCCCTCGTTCAAGATAAACGAGCCGGCGGGTTTGATTTGCAGTTCGACCGACGTGCCGGCCGGTAAAGCTTCGTCTTCTTCGACCGGCGTCGTGTCGTAGTGCACGTCGCCGGTCGAGCGCCACTGCAACGCCTGGCTCCCGGCCTTCGCCGATTGGGTGGTTAGCGTCACTTCCGAGGCGATGAGAAAAGAACTGAGAAAGCCTAACCCAAACTGCCCGACCAGGCGCTCAGCTTCTTCGGGCGAGAGGATCGAAAGCTCCTCGCCCAGTTCGCGCGTGTAGCTGCGCCCAATCGTCGAAAGGTACTCGGTTACTTCTTTCTCAGTCAGGCCGGCGCCGTTGTCCTGGACGGTGACGGTGCGCTGCTGCGAATCGACCCACACATCGACGCGGGGTCGGTAATGCTGCTCCGGGTGCTCGACCTGGCGGCGGATACAGCTATCGTGCGCATTTTGGAGCAGCTCACGAATCGCGACCTTCTTACTTGAATACAGGCTCTCGGCTAAAACCTTCAGCAGTCCGGGGAGATAAATTTGGAACTGTTGTCTTTTTCCATCCATAAGATTCAGCTTGTCAACTACTACACTTCCAACGCACGCATTATACAGGGTTTCGCGGCCGGCTGCTTCTATCAGGCCGGCCCGGCAAGGGCAAGGGACGACCGGCCGGCGTCACGCCGCAAGACCAGGCCGTGCGTTTCAATCCGGCCCAGCGCGCTCAACGCAATCCGCCCCAGGCTCACGGCGCAGCGCGGATCAACCGGGTCAATGATGCTGTTGGCGAACTCGCTCCCCCTCTCCCCCTACCCCCTCTCCCACAAGGGGCGAGGGGGAATCAGAGCCGCCGCGCAGCGATTCCGGCCCCCTTTCCCCTCTTGTGGGGCGCTACGCAGAGGGCTGGGGATAGGGGGTATTCGCCAACAGCATCGTCAATTCGAAAGCCTGGCGCTTCTCGCCGTTCATGACGCCCTACTGCAAGGGCATCCCCATCAAATCGGCGCGCCGCTGCCGCGCCAACACGTAAATGTTGGCGAATTCGTCGCTGGCAAAAGCCAGTTCTTCGGCCTTTTGGTAAGCTTCGTCGGCGGCGAATGAGTCATTGAGGTCACGGTATACGTCGCCCAGCAGCAGATGGCTTGCCGGGTGCTCCGGCTTCAGTTCGACCAGCTTTTGCGCGTCCGGCAGCGCCGCTTCCGGCTTGCCCAGGTAGCGATAAGCCATCGCACGGTTGGCGTACATCTCCCAGGCGTCCTGCGCTTCGGCTTTCGCAAACTCCGCCCCGGCCTCTGCGTCGTGCCCAAGCTCCTGGAGAATGACGCCGCGCCATGTTAGGAGTTCGACCGTGTTGAACGAGTCGCTCGCCTCGCCGCGCTCGGCGAGAATCCGCTCGATTTCGGTCAGGCCGCCGTCGATGGCGTGCAGCGCCGCCTCTGGATCGTCTTGTTCCAGGATGGCGAGCTGCGCCGCTTCTACCGCGTTAACGCGCGCGACGACGGCGGGGTCGGGCGCGAACACGGTCTGAAGCAGGATGATAGCGATCACGATGACCACGGCTCCAATGCCAACGCTGCTCGCAAGCTGGCGCAGAGCTTGCTGCTGCTGCTGCCGGCGAAGTTCGGGCAAGTGCCACCACCAGGCGTCCGGCTTATAGGCGCGCGCGCCGGCGACTTGCGCGAGCGAGACCCCCGCGCCTTCGAGCCGGTTCACCGCCAGGCGCACGTTTTTGCGCAGAAACGACTCGATGGTTTCGATACGCTGGATTTCTTCGGCAGGGCGGCGCGCGTCGTTCGCCACAAGTCTATCTACCCAGTGCTGAGCGCCGTCCAGCCCCGTGATGACCTCCAAGATTTGCTGGGCATCGGCCTGCGGCAGGCGCGCCGACCACTCCTCGGCTTGCTCAAGACACTTTGATAATTCCTCAAATGCGGTTGGCATGATGACCTTCTAGCCTCCGGGCGGAAACCGCCGTTCCCAAATCTCGCGCAATTGCTGGTAGGTATCGTCGATCCAATCGGGGATGACGCGCGTCTCGGCGATGACGGTCATATAATTGGTGTCGCCGCCCCAACGCGGCACGACGTGCAAATGAAAATGCTCGGCAATGCCGGCGCCCGCCGCCGCCCCAATATTGGCGCCGATGTTGAACGCCTGCGGATTGTACGCATCGCGCAGGACGGCCATCGCCCGGTTGGCGGTCGCCATCAGGTCGAGCAGCGCCTCGGCCGGCAGCCTCTCCGAACTGGCGACGTGTATATACGGAATCACCATCAGGTGTCCGTTGTTGTAAGGATAAAGATTTAACGTGACATAGACGTGCTCGGAGCGGGCCAGGATGTGCTCGGAGGCGTCGTCCCTGGCCCTGGCTTTATGACAAAAGACACAGAAATCACTCATCTCGCGCCCCGCGCCTTTCTGAAGATACCGCATACGCCACGGCGTCCACAAATGATCCATCATTTTGATTATCGTCCCAAAATACACAGCACAAAGATTGTACCAGTTAGATAGCCAGGCGCGAAATTGCAGAAATCACAAATCACAACGCGACAAATTGGTACAATTCGCCGTCGCAGAAGCCCAGCTTCCGGTAGTATTCGCGCGTTCCCACCGCCGAGATCACGTGCAGCCTGGCATAGCCCTGCTGCACGGCGAGCGCCTGGGCGCGCCGGACCAGCCGCGTCCCCAGACCGCCGTGCTGCGCACGGTCGCCGGCGCCGGCGCCGATATCGACCGCCTGGCCGTATACGTGCACTTCACGGATCATTGCGTCGCTTCCCAGTTCGCCTATCGTGCCCGGCGCGTCCGGCAGGCAGAGGCGCAGAAACCCGGCGATCTTGTTCTCCGGCGTAACAAACTGCAAGAATACCTCTTGACCGGTCGAAGTGCTATAGGTCGTTTCGTCCAGGCGCAAGGTTTCAAAGTCGAGCGCGGCGGCCCGGACTTCGCGCGCCCGGATCTCGTGGACCGGGACGCCCTGCTCATCCAATTCGCGCTCGACGACTTGGCGAAAGTTCGACATGGTGGTGCCATCGACGATGTAGTGCGCCGGGATGTCGCGCATCAGGCGCGTGACGCGGCAGTACGGCGGTACCCGCGCCAGGCACGCCGCCAGCACGCGGCGCAGTTCGCCGTCGGTGTACGGGCGCCACCTCCCTTGCCGGTACAGGTCCATCAGTACCGTGCCGTCAATCAGCGAGCACGGATAGATTTTTAGCTCGTCGGGCCGGAAGTCCGGGTCGTCGAACAGCCGGGCGAAATCCGCGATATCCTGCTCCGGGCTGCTGCCGTACAGGTTCGCCATCCAGTGCGCCTGGATTTTGAACCCCGCCCCGCGCAGCAGCCGGAACGCACACCGGGCGGCTGCAACGTCGTGGCCGCGCCGGTTCTTCGCAAGCACGGCGTCGTCTAGGCTTTGCACGCCGATCTGTACTTTGGTGCACCCCAGCCGGCGCAGCCGCTCGACCTCCTCCGGCGTCACGTAATCCGGGCGCGTCTCCACCACCAGGCCGACGCACCGGGACGGCGCGGTTTCGTTCCGGCGCTGCGCCGCGACGACTTCCTCCCAGGTCGCCGGCGCTTCCGGCGCGTAGCTAACGGCGTCAAGCCGCTTGTCCGATGCGCCGAAGTCGTTGAGCGCGTCGAAGATGCGCTTGATAAACCGGCGCTGGTAAGGCGGCGGGTACGCCGACCACGTGCCGCCCAGAATAATCATCTCGACCTTATCGGTGGGGTGCCCGATGTTCCAATACGCCGTCAGCCGCGCGAAGGTCTGTACATACGGGTCGAAGCGGTACGTCGCGGCGCGCTGTGCGCCCGGCTCGTCGGGGAGGTAGCTCTTCGGCATGCAAACATCGGTCGGGCAGAAGATGCATTGCCCGCGCGGGCAGGGATAGGGCTTGGTCATCACGGTCACCGGCGTCACGCCGGAGAGGGTGCGAACCGGTTTGCGCCGGATGCGTTCGATCAAGTCCTGCGCCGGCGCCTCAAGCACGCCGTCCTGGACGAACACGCGGTAGGCGCGAATCAATTGGCTTTTCGAGAACACGCCGCCGTCCGGCAGCTTGTGCCGCCGGATGAGCCGGAAGAACTTATCATCGGTCAAATCCTCCTCGACGATAATCGCTTCCAGCAGCGCGAGCAGCCGGTCTTTGTGTTGGTACGGGTCGAACATGGCTATAGACCTTCAGAAAATGTTTTAGACTCACCTCACCCCCCAGCCCCCTCTCCACATGGTGGAGAGGGGGAGAACCCCCCAGATG
>JAFGMM010000246.1 GCA_016927535.1 Anaerolineae bacterium | reverse complement strand
TTTGGCAGTTATCGATGCTCTGACTCCCCTCTCCCTCAGGGAGAGGGGCCGGGGGTGAGGGCAAGAATCATGCTCATGAGCCGCGTTTCACAAAAAACCTACCCTTGAAAGGAGAGGGGTTGGGGGTGAGGGCAAGCTATTGTGTTAATCATCCTGTTGACCAATACAGAAATGCCGGGAAAGTGCACCGGAGCAGAATCAAAGCAAATGCTCGCCGCCGTCCACGTGGAGCGTCATGCCGGTGATGTAGTCGTTGCCGGCGAGCGCGACCACCGCCTGCCCGATCTCCTCCGGGGCGCCGGCGCGCTTCAGCGGGATGCGCTGTGTGGTGCGCTCCCACGCCGCTCGCCCTTCTGCGCCGTCGTGGAGGCCGGGCGTGGGCAGGATGGGGCCGGGCGCGACGGCGTTTACGCGGATGTCCGGCGCGAGCGCACGCGCAGCGATGCGCGTCAGGTGAATAAGGCCGGCTTTGCTGACGCCGTGCTGCACATAGGCCGGCCAAACGTCGATTCCACCCAGGTCAACGATATTGACGACCAGCGCCGGCCGGTCGCGCTGCCGGGCGCGCATGAGGCGGGCGGCGTACTGCGTACAGAGAAACGGCGCGCGCAGGTTCACCGCCATCACAGCATCCCAATCCTCGACCGTGATTTCGTCGAAGGCCTGCCGTTGAAAACTTGCCGCGCTGTTGACCAGCACGTCCAGCCGCCCCATCTGCGCCTGCACGGCGTCGAACATAGCAGCGATCTGCGCCGGGTCGGCCAGGTCGGCCTGCATCGTCATCACGTCGCCGCCGAGCGCTTCGACCTCGGCGGCGGTCTCTAGCGCCGCCTCTGCCGAGCGCCCGTAGTGGATGACGAGGTTCGCGCCGGCCCGCGCCAGCGCCAGCACGATCCCCTTGCCGACGCGGTGCGCGCCGCCGGTCACCAGCGCGTATTGGTCTTTCAAGTCCATGCTATGAATCTCATCATTCGCGTTATTCGCGTTATTCGCGGTTAAAAACCATCTTTCTCTTGGCGAACCTTATGCCAGCAGATAATCCAGCATACACTTAAGCAGGAACCGCCCCGCCGGGTTGTCGCGCAGTCCGGACGGCTGGTCGCCCGCGCTGCCTTGAAAGCGCAGCGTGGACGCGATGACCCGGCCCGCGCCCAGCCGTCCCTCGACGATGTAGTGCGCCAATGTGAAGACGCGCGCATCGAGCCGGGCCAGCACCGGCGTGATCTCGACGCCCGGTAGGTGCCCCGCCAGCGCGCCCGGCGCGAGCGCGTAATCGGTCGCCAAGCTGTAGAACTGTAAATCGGCAAAGCCTTCGTGCGGCAGCGCGCGCATGACCGGGTGAGCTTCGATGAGCTTGATCGACTCGCGCCAGAAGGGGCAGGGCTGCGCTCTTAAAGGTTCCGGCCCGGCTTGCAGGAGCAGCGCCCGCCCGCCCGCGCGCAGGTGCCGGCCCAGGTCGGGCGGCGGCGCGCTTGCGACCCATATCCTGGACCGCATACCGGGCGTTATGTCCTCCAGCCAGCCTAGACAGCCCACCGGGTCATAGACTTCGACGCCCGGCCATGCCTCCACCTTTGGGTATACCCACAGCTTCCACCGATTGCGCGTGATGCCCTCCAGCGTCGCTTCGAGCGTGAGCGTGGTCGCCTCGGTCACGTCCGGCGCGACGAAGCGAACCGCCGCCGCCTCGCGCGGACGCCCGCCCGTGACCGGTCCCAGTGTAGCGGTCTCCTCGGCGTAGACGCGCCCCTCCGGGCCGGCGATGCGCCAGTTCAGCGCCGCGCCGGGCAGGGATGCGCCGGCATGCGACAGGATCAAGCGCAAACTTACGGGGTCGCCCGCCGCGTGGTTGAACAGGTCACGGCGGCGCGGGCGGTCGCCGCCGTGCTGCCACGTGCGCAGCCGGCCCTGATCGAGCACGAGCACGGTGTCGGCGTTGAAGGCGCGCACCGCCTCCGGCGGCTCCTTCGCGCGGCCCAGGTCGTCGAAGGGCGCGGAAGTGGCGACCGGCGTATCGCGGAAGCCGGTTATCACGTAGCCGCCCATGCCGGCGCGCCGCCGCACCTTCTCGATGATGGTCTTGCGCACCACCAGCGACTCGGCGCGCGCGATGTGCATTAACTCCTGGTGCGAGCGGCCCGTCGCGGCGGGTACCCGGTCCATCTCGGCGCGTGCGGCGCGGATTGGCGCGTGGATGGGATTCTTGAAGGCCCACCACCACGGCATTACGCCGTCGTGCGCGGCGCGGATTTCGTCCGGGTCGCGGTAGTCGTCGCTGTCGCAGAACTCGCCGAAAATCCACGGGCGCGGCGGCTGCCAGTCGCGCCGGAAGTGATCGACCAGCGGATCGAAGTGGTGCAGGTCACAATAGAAGTGGTAGTCGCTGAAGTCGGCGAAGTCGTCGCCCAGGCCGCCGTATGCCTCGCCGGAGCCGCTGTTGTCGCACAGCAGCGCGCCGCTCATGTAGCCGCGCACGGCGTCGTTCAGCGCGCCGAGCAGCGCCGCATCCACCGACCGGTTCAGTTCGCAGCCCAGGCTGTAGAGAACGGCGGAGGGGTGATGGTGCACGCGCGCCATGATGCCGGCGTACTCGTGCGGGGCGTGCGCGCGCAGCCGTTCAGTGACCTGCGGCAGCCACATCGGAAGCTCCAGCCAGAGGAACATCCCTTCTTCGTCGGCGATTTCGAAGTAGCGCGGCGGCGGCACCCACAGGCACAGCTTCACCAGGTTGTAGCCCATCGCGCGCGCCCGGCGAAACTCGTCGCGGATGGCGGCGTCGTCCGGCGCCGGCGCGATCCAATCGGGATACCAGCCCCAGTGCAGCAGCCCGCGCAGACAGACCGGCGCATCGTTGAACAACAACTGCGCGCCGTCGCGCGCAAGCTTGCGGAACCCGAAGCGGCGCGTGACCTGCGCGACCGGCCGGCCCGCGCGCTCCAGGCGCAGCGCCAGCGTGTAAAGTGTGGGGCTGCCCGGCGACCAGCGCCGGAAGTTCGGTACGGTAAGCGCGATATCCAGTTCGCCGCCGTAGAAGAAGTCATCGCGCGACCGCGCCACGACGACGCCCGCCGGGTCGGTGACCTCGGCGACGGCGACCAGCGGCGCCTGGACCGGCGCGGTTGCGGCGCGCAGCGCCACCCGGCCCCGGTCGGCGTCGATGGTGAGGCGCACGCCGCCGATGCTGAGCTGATCGTATGCTATTAATCGCGCCGGCTGCCAGATGCCGCCGAAGGTGGTGCACACGTCCGGCAGGAAGCCCGCCAGCGCCTCGCGCACCGGGAAGCGCGCGCCCGGCTTGTAGACGGTAACCGCCAGTTCGTGCTCGCGGCCTGGCGTGACGTGCGCGCTTACGTCGATCTCGAACGGCGTCCACAGCCCGCGATGCTCGCCCACGGCCTGCCCGTCGATGGCGACTTCGGCGTGGTAGCTGATCGCGTCGAAGCGCAGCGCGATTCGCCGCCCGGCCCACGCCGCCGGCGCGCAGAACTTGCGCCGGTAGACCGCCGGCCCGTCGAGGTATTTATCGTAGCCCTGCGCCTCCCAGCCGCCCGGCACTTGAATCGCGCCGCGCCGTCCGCCGAGCGCGAAATCCCACACGCCGTTTAGATCGAGGGTTTCGGCCAGTTCGTTTTCGTTCATAAGTTGCCCAGGCGCTCTAAACATTCCGGGACCGTGATATCGGCCAGACCGTTGGGTAAGCGCAGGTGCGCATGCCCAACGCGCTCCGCCGGGCCGACGCCGACCGCATACGCGCCGGCCGCCAGCGCCGCGTCGATGCCGGCCTCGGCGTCCTCGAAGACCGCGCACCGGCCCGGCGGCAGGTCCAGCCGCCCGGCGACCCAGATAAACAGGTCGGGCGCGGGCTTGCTGCGCGTCACGCTGTAGCCGTCGCCGATGGCGTCGAGCTGATCGGTAATTTGCAGGCTGTCTAACACCGTGCGCGCGTTGCGGCTCGCCGAGCCGACCGCGATTTTGACCCCGCGCGTGCGCGCGTCCGCCAGGAAATCGGTGGCGCCGGGCAGCAGGTTGCCGGGCGTGATCTCGGTGAGGTACTGTTGGTAGTAGCCATTTTTGCGCGCCATCCACGCTTGCGCCTGTTCTTCGGTGATAGGCCGGCCCTTGAGCAGGCGCGCCAGGCTCTCACGGCGCGAGACGCCGCGCAGCGCCTCGTTATCTTCGCGCGTGAAGGGAATGCCCTCCTCGTCGGCCAGGCGCTTCCACGCCCGGTAATGAAACTCGGCGGTGTCGGTAATAACGCCGTCGAGATCGAAGATAAACGCTTTGATCTCGCTCATACCGCCAACCCCAGCCGCTCGTACTGCTCCGGCGGCGCGCCGCTTGCCTTCATCAGCCGGACCAGGTGCTCGACCATCATCGCTTCGATTTCGGGGTCGTCCAGCGGGTTTTCTTGCCTGGGGTCATTCTGCAAATCAAAGAGCAGCGTGCCGAACGGGTGCGGGTTTTTCCCCGGCTGCGTCTTGATCTTCATCGTGCGGCAGCCTTTGGTGAAGCGAAACGGCGCTTGCAGTTGGATATCTTGCAGTTCCTCCACCGTGTAGAGGTGGGTCATGTGTGCGGGCATGAGCGTATAGTTGTAGAGCGGCTCGTTGTCCGGGTTGACCGGCGCGCGCATGTAGACATAGCGCCCGTCGGTGACGTTGACGTGCATGCCGTGCTGCCCGAAGATCACTGCCTCGTGCACCGGCCTGTCTTCGGCGATGGCGTCGCGCAGCGGTTTGCCCTGCATGTCCGGCGGGATATCGACGCCGAAGAACTCTAGCAGCGTGGGCGCCCAGTCGATGTTTTGCACCAGGGCGCGGCGGCGCGCGCCGGCCTGTTTGGCGCGCGGGTCCCAGATGAACAGCGGCGTATGGGCGATTTCCTCGTAGAAGGGCTGGACGCACTTGGCCCACCAGTCATGCTCGCCGAGCAAGAAGCCGTGGTCGGTGCAGACGATGAGCATGGTATCTTCCCACAGATTTAGCTCGTCCATCTTGTCGAGAATCCGGCCCATGTAGTGGTCGCACATGCTCACCAGCGCGGCGTTTTGATAGCGCATGTGCTGCACCTGTTCGGGGGTTTCGGCTACCTGGTCATAGGGCGGCCAGTCGAAATGCGGGCCGTCGTAGTCGTGCGGGTACAGATCCTTGTAGTGCTGTTGGGTGAAGTACGGCTCGTGCGGGTCGAAGGTCTCGATGTGCAGGAACCAGTTATCCTGGTCGTGGTTGGCGTCGATGAATGCCAACCCCTGCGCGAAGGTCTTGGCTTGGGGTTGGTTTTCTTCTTGCGTCATGTACTTGCGGTTCACCCAGTCCTGCCGCCAGCGCGGCTGGCCCCGGCGCTTTTCTTCGCCGACGCACACCGGTATCGCCGGGTCGGCCACTTCGCCTCTCCACGGGTCGCCCTCCTGCCCGCGTGAGATTTCCCAGGTGGTGTAGCGGGTGTGATAGGTCGCGCCGCCGTCCTCCCAGTAGTGGTAGTGGTCGCTTACCAGGTGGGTGTAGACGCCGTTGCTGCGCAGGATTTCCGGCATCGAGTCGTCGTAGGATTGCAGCGGCCCCCAACTGCAATGCAAGAAGTTGTAGCGCCCGGTGTGGAGTTCGCGGCGCGCCGGCATACACGGCATGCTGCCGACATACGAGCGCTCGAAGATGACGGTGCGCGCAGCCAGGCGCTCGAAGTTGGGGGTGTGCGTCCACTCGCAGCCGTAGGGCGCGAGCATGTGCCGGTTGAGCGAGTCGAACATAACCATGATGGCTTTCATCGAGAGTACCTCCTGACACGTATTTTATGTTGAAGATGAGCCGTGGCGACTTTCTAATGTTACCGCATCTCCTGCCGGGATGGTGGCCGCCCGGTCGCCGACGCGCACGTCGAGCGGCCGGCTGCCCCGGTTGGCGATGTGCACCGCGCCGGGCCGGATATCGACGTAGAGCGGCGCGCCTTTCCACACGAAGGGAAACGCCAGCCGTGTCCAGTTTGCCGGCAGGCGCGGCGTCAAAGTGAGCACGTCCGCCTGCATCGCCGTGTGGACGCCGCCGAAGCCGAAGACCACAATCTGCCAGTTGAGACCCGCCGCCGCGACGTGAATCCCTTCGGACGCGCCGCCGTGCGTCACGTCGGTGTCGAGGTCCAGGCTGCGCTGCCAGAACTGTACCGCCTCGTCCATCAGGCCCAGGCGCGCCGCGACGACGGCATGCACGCCCGCCGAAAGCGACGAATCGTGTGTGGTGAGCGGCAGGTAATAATCCCAGGCGAGCCGGATCTCCTCCGCGCTGAATTCGTGCGGGAACAGCATCATGAGCAAGATCACGTCGGCCTGCTTGAGGGCCTTCGTGCGGTAAAGGCGCTCCTGCGAGACCTGCGCGGCGAAGGGTTTGTCCCGGTCGGGCCAGAAGGCGTCGAACTCCGGTTCGGCGAACGCTTCGAAGTCCTCGCATTGCAGCACCAGGCCGTCCTCGGTGCCGACAATCGGCAGCGCGCCGGCGAGCTGCTTGAACATTTCATGCTCGTGCGCGGCGGCGGCGACCTCCGATGCGGTTTCCAGCGCGAAGACGACCATGCGATTGGTGTAGCTGTTGTTGTTGGTGAGCGGCGCGTACTCGTCCGGCCCCATCACGCCGAGCAAGCTGAAGTGCTGGTCGCCGGCGCGCCGGTTGAGGCGCTGCATCCAGTAGCGCGCCGCTTCGAGAATCACCGGGGCGGCAGGGCCGCGCAGGTAGCCGGCGTCGCCGGCGGCGCGCGCGTAGTGCGCCATGCCGTACACCACGTCGGCGGTGACGTGTACCTCGTGGTCGGCGTACTGCCACTGGGCGCAGCACTCGTTGCCGGCCCGGTCCGACTCCCAGGGGTACTTCGCGCCTTCGTAGCCGTAGCGCGCGGCGTTGGCTTGCGCGCCGGGCAGCGTGTGAATGCGGAAATCGGTCAGCATGCGGGCGCGGGCGGGGTCGGTGTAGAGGAAGAAGGGCAGCATGTAGATTTCGGTATCCCAGAAGTAGCAGCCGCGATAGGCGTCGCCGGCGTAGCCCTTCGGCCCGATGGCGCAGCGGCTGTCGCCGGGGTGCGCGCGCATCAGGTGGTAGAGCGCGGCGCGCAGTTTTAGCTGAGCGGCGGCGTCGCCTTCGATGACGACATCGGTCTGCTCCCAGCGCGCGCGCCAGACGGCGGCGTGTTCGGCGTACAGCGCTTCGTAGGAGAGCGCTTCGCTTTCGACCAGCAGCGCGATAGGGTTAACCGCTTCGGCGTCCTGGCTCGTGGCGACGGCGGTCCGCTTCTCGATCTCGACCGGCTCGCCCGCCGTGAGCGGCGCCTGAATGATCCAGCGCGCCGCCCGCCCGGCATCGACATATGCGCGTTCGGCAGCGCCGGCGTAGATGCGCGTGACGATGTGCGCCGCGTCGCCGTAATCGGTGACCAGGTTGCAGGCGACGCCGTTTTCGCCCAGCGGCGTGAGCATCACGTCGCGCAGGTGGTCATACCCGCTGGTGCGCACGTCGGTGTCGATGCCGGCGTGCAGTTCTACCGTGATGTCCCGGTCCGACTCCAGCGTGATGCGTTGCAAGCACAGGTGCGGGCGCGCCGCGCTGATGAAGCGCTCGAACCGGACGGCGACCGCTGCGCCGTGCCGGGTCTGCCAGCGCAGCGACCGCGTGAGCGCGGCGGTGTCCAAGTGCAGGGTGCGCCGGTAAGCTTCGACGGCGCTCGCTTCCATGTCGAGCTTTTCGCCATCGACGTAAGGCGTCAGTTCCAGGAAGTAGGGGAGGTTGACCATCTCCTGGTTGAGGAGGGGATGGTTGCCGTAGACGCCGGGGACGAAAGCGCCCCATTTGACTTTCGGCTCCGGGAACTTCTCGGCGGTGGTGTTGGTGGGGCGGCGCATGTAATCGGCGTTTTGCGGCGCGTCGTGCAAGTGCTCCTCCAGCGAGCCGCGCACGTGCAGATAACCGCTCCCCAGCGTGAACAGGCCCTCGTAAGCTTTGGCATGCGCGACATCGAACGCGGGTTCGGTAAGCGCCCAGGCATCATCCATCGGTTCTCTTCTCTCCTCGTAAGTCGTTTGCGACAAAGAACACGACGCTTTTAAAAATGGTTCTCCAGGAATTCGCGGGGTTTCCGGGCGAGCCGCCGGCTCGCCCCTACGAGTCGCCTCACCGGTAGGGGCGTCCCGGTGGGACGCCCAAATATGGCGTCAAACTTTTGTTTGCCCCGCGAATTCCTAGAGATCCCTTAAAATTCTCTCTGTGACCTCTGTGTCTCTGTGGTGATTCTTAGCAAGTTCAAATCACGGTAGCCATGCCGGGTTCATCCCCACCTCGACGACCAGGCGGCGCTCGCCGGTTGCGATGTCCAGCCGCCATATTCCTAGCTGCGCGTTCGGCTCGCTCAGCGAGAAGCCCGGCGCCAGCAAGTGCGCGCCGTCCGGCGACCACACCGGCACGCCGTAATGCATGTCCGGGTCGTGGGTGAGCGCGCGCGCGTCGCTGCCGTCGGCGCGCATCAACCAAATCTGTTTGCCGCCGGTCTCGCCGAACAACTTGCGCACGAAAGCGATCCATTCGCCGTCGGGCGACCATGCCGCCCAGGTGTCGTCGGCGTCCGCCGCGCCGGTCAGGTCGGTGAGCTGCCCGGTTGCCAGGTCGAAGCGCAGAAGGTGCGTAGCGCCCTGCTCGCCCTGCCGCCAGATATCGTTCAAGAGCAGGCCCGCGCTGTCGGGCCGCCAGACTACCGAACTCCCCATGCGCGTCGGGACGCTCTGCGAAGTACCGTCCGCCAGGTTGTAGATTTGGATGCGCGCCGCGTCCGGCGGCACGTAGCTGAGCCATTTCCCATCCGGCGACCAGCGCGGGTTAGCGCCGGGCATCTCCTCGTCGCGGAAGACCGGCTGCGTCTCGCCGGTTTCGATATCGAGCCACCACAGCGCCGCGAGCCGGGACTTGCGATTCTGCCGCTCGTAGATCAGCCGCCGCCCGTCCGGTGACCATACCGGGCTGCCGCACATTGTGTCTTCGCAGGCCAGCAGCCGGCGGCGCGATGTGCCGTCGGTGCGCACCGCCCATAGCTCGCTGGCGTTCGCGTCGCGGAGCGCCGTATAAACGATGGTTGTCTGGTCGGGCGAGAGCGCGTACTGCCAGATGCCGGATGGTTCTTCGGTGAGCGGGATCGGGTCGCCGCCGGTGATTTGCCGGGTGAAAACCTGGTAAAAGCCGCCGCCGTCTTTGGCGACGTAGAGCACGCCGGCGCGCTCGATGTCGAAAGCCGGCGCGGGCGATAGTTCGGGCGCGGGCGCTTCGGGCGGCAGCGCCTCGCGCAGCACCACGCCGGCCGTCAGCACCGCGCCCAGCCCGACCACGACCAGCGCGCTCAACGCCGGCAGCGCGGGCGCGATGCGCTCGAAGGCATCGAAGCGTTCCAGCAGCCGGCGCCCGCGCACCATTGCTATCCCGATCACAACCAGCACCAGCGCCAGCCCGAAGCTGAACGCCGCGATAAGCATCAGCCCCAGCGCGATGCGGTTGATCGTAATGGCGACGAGCAGGATGGCGATGGCGTCCGGGCAGGGCACCATGCCGCCGCTGACGCCCAATCCCACCAGCGAGCGCCAGTTTATTTGTCCTATTGAGAGCGCGTCTACATCTTGAACCGAGGGCATGAAGCCGGCGACCGGTATCGCTCGGTTGACGGCGACGACGCGCGCGCCGCCCGGCTCGATCCTATCCGGTTGGAGCATGGCGCGCCGGACACGGCTGCGCACGACCGCGCGATAGCCGCGCCATCGCCCGCGCAGCAACCCCGCGCCCATCGCCACGATCAGCAGGCCGGATGCGATCTCCAGCACGGGCAGGACCGAGGTGGGCACCAGGAAACGCGACGCGACCAGCGTCAGCGCGCCGACCAGCAGCACCGAGCCGGTGTGGGTGAGCGTGACGATCCCGCCGAGCGCCGCTGCGTGCCGCATCGTCCCGCGCGAACCGACCAGGTACGCGCCGACCAGCGCTTTGCCGTGACCGGGCGTCAGCGCGTGCACCGCGCCTAGCGCCAGCGCGATGATGAAGATAACCGGGTACAGGACCGGCGACATTTCCGGCCCCTGCACCATGCCGGTCAGGATGGCGACCGGGCGCGTGTCCGGTGGGGTTGGCGGCGCGGCTGCGCCGCCTTCGAGTGCCGATAGGGAGGGCGTGCCGCTGTCCCAGTAGGTGAGGGGCGCGGCGTCGCCCGGTATGGCGAATTCGACCGACAGGACGCCTTTTTGTTGATCGGGCGTGTGAAAGCCGACGCCGCCGGCGCTCTGCACCGTGAACCAGTTGACGCTGATTTTCGACTCGTAGCGGTTGTCGAGCGCGAGTTGGTGCGCGCCGGTGGTGCCGGCGGGCCAGCCGGCGGAAAGGTGGATGCGGATGGTCTCATTGCCGGTCTGGAAGTCGGCGCGCGATGAGGGCCACTCCACCGCGTCGATATCCCAGGCGAGCCGGCGGGTTGCGTCGAGCGCGACGGTGAACTCGGCGAGCAGCGGCGCCGCCCACGCGCGCGCTTCGGCCTGGCTGACCACGCCGTCGAAGTTCTGGTCGGCGGCGTCCCATATCGAGGGCACGAGCAGCGGGCCGGGCGCAATCGACCAAACCAGGTTGATCGCGTCCGGCGTGAGGTTGATCGTCTGCCATTGGAAATGCATATCGGCGGGGTGCGCCGACGCCGGGGCGGGCGCGGCGAGCACGAGAGACAGGACTAGAACTAGAACAAGTGTACGACGACGGTTAACCATTTTCTGCTTTACAATAGCTTACGGGTGAGTCGATTATACCAATATAACTTGCGTTGCCTTAGCAAGTGCGTGATACTGGTGCGGAGGAGGCCCGATCGATGGGAAACACCCTGTACTACGGCGACAATCTGGATATCTTGCGCCGCTACATCCCGGACGAAAGCGTCGATTTGGTCTACCTTGACCCGCCGTTCAACTCG
>JAFGMM010000245.1 GCA_016927535.1 Anaerolineae bacterium | reverse complement strand
TCATCCGAGTAGATCAAGCTATTCAAGAGAATTTTTCTGATTGTACTTAGGCGCATCCTTCTACAGCACGCCGCATCGTCCCACCGCCCGGTGAAGCGGTGGGACGAATTTGTTTTTATGCTGCAACTTCCCCGGCGCAAAGCGCGTATTGATTGATGAAAACAGGTTCTTATAAATATTCCCATGCCTGTGCAAAGCGAATATTAGGAGGCAATGAAATGTCGTCTACATCCACGAAAGATCGCTCAAACCGCGCCACGCTGGGCGTCGTGTTGATCGGGTTGGGGATGCTGCTGCTGGCCGGCGACCTGTTCCCCGGCATCCTGTTCGTCGCCGGCGCGGCGTTGATCGCGCGGAGCCTGGCGCGCGGTGAGCGCTGGAACCACGACCCCGCCGCCCTCGCGCTGCTGGGATTGTGGCTGCTGTTCGCCGTCCCGCTGAACTGGGGCTTACTGTGGCCGGTCCTGCTCATCGGCGCCGGGCTGTTTCTGCTGTTCGGGCGCCGGCGATACCTTGTATAATCACCCCCTATCCCTGCCACCAGGCGGCCCGCAGCAAAAATGTCGCAGGCCGCCTTTCTGTTTTAAAATCGAGCGGTAGCCGGTTTACTTACCTGACGACGAGGCCAAAGCGATGGCGCGCAAAAATTGGCTGCTGCTCACCTGGTTAGCAATGCTCACACTCGGCGGCTGCACCGGAGCGCCCGCGCCGCCCACCCGTCCATCCCCAACCCTGATCCCCTCGGCGGTCCCGACCGCCGGCGTCATCGCCGACGCGCTGGTCTTCCAGAGCACTCACAACTGGCGCGACGCCGGCGGCGCATACCACATCATGGGCGAAGTGGTCAACCAGGGGCCTTACCCGTTCAAGCGAGTCACGGTGACCGCCTGGCTCGCCGACGGCGCAGACCAGACGGTCGCCGAAGCCTACGACGAGCTTGATTTGCTCGTCATCATGCCGGGGCAGGCAGTGCCTTTTCACGTGCTCCTGTACGGCGAACGAGTCGCCGCCGCCTATCACTACAAACTGTGGGCCGCCGGGGAGGGCGTGGACCTGGCAAGCACAGCCATCACCCACCAGGTAGAGCTTTTGGGTGTGCCGAACTTCCCGCCCGACGGCTCGCTGCGCTTCGACGGCATGGCGACCAACACCGGCCCGCACCCGCTCGATTACGTGGCCGTGACCATCGCCCTGCTGGATGCGCAAAACCGGGTCGTCGGCGTGGGGAGCGAGATCGTATCGGGGCCGCTGGCCGCCGGCGCAGTGATGATCTTTTCACACACCTTCTACCCGACCGACCTGGCCGGCGGCGCAGTAGAAGCCGTGGCCGGCTACCGGCTCGCCGGGGAGGGTTGGCGATCCGCAGAGAACTGATCTGTTCGCATTATGCAGAGCCGAAGGAATAAGAACTTTTAACCACGAATAATCACGAATGGTCACGAACTCGCGCCAATTTGTGTTGATTCGTGGTTAAATTTCCGGTAGTGGTGACATGTTGACTGATGACGTAGTTTACCTCACCCCCTACGCGGCAAGCCACAGCCCTCTCCACAGGGTGGAGAGGGGGCGCCGGAAGCGTCGAATCGCGGTCTTCTCCCCCTCTCCATGCGATGGAGAGGGGGCCGGGGGGTGAGGTTATCAGTCAAAGAGTCGCCACTACCAAATTTCCTTCCCACTCTGTCAGAAACGTCACTTAACACTCGATGATATCACGTACCCGCCGCTCGACCTGCTTCGGGGCCGCGCCGTACATCTGCAAGATGCGCCGGCCCCGCACGTGCAGCGAAATCGCCAGGAGCATATGGTCGATGCCGGTGTAGCTCGACCCCAGGCGGTCGGCCTGCTCCACCGCGCCGTAGAGGATGACATCGACCGGGCCGCCGGTCGGCGGGTTGGGCTTGCTCAAACTCGTTTTGAGGTCTTCGGCGCGAAAGCCGCTCTCCGCCAGGATTGCCCGGCACGGGCTGCGCTGCTCCTGGCTGATTGCCAGCAGCAGATGCACCAGGCTTAGCGGGTCGTGTCCATTCTGCCGGGCGACGTGTTCGGCGGCGTTGAGCGCGCGGCGGCTGAGTTCGCTGAGCCGGCCCATCGCGCGCGCCGACTCCAGGTCGATTTCCATCACGCCGGACTGGATCAAACGGCGCACCATGCGGCGCACCTGGTCGGCGCTGATATCATGCTCGCGGAAGAAAGCCGGGGCCTGCCCGCCGCCGCTCCGCACGATCCCCAGCAGTTGATGCTCGGTGCCGACGTAGTGATGGGCGAGCCAGTGCGCCTCGTCGATGGCAAGCCGGAGCGCATCGCGCAGCGGCTCGGAGAAATCGAGCGCGCCGGGCGCCTCCGGCTGCGCCGGGTACAAGCGTTCCAGCACCGACTCGGCGCGCCGGGACTTGAAGCCCAGTTCGCGCAGCACGCGCCCTCCTAGGCTGCCGTCCTCGCCCAAGATGCCGACAACCAGGTGACCGGTATCGACTTCACGGTGCCGGTGCTGCTCGGCAAGCATGCGCGCCAATCGTATCGCACGGAGCGCATGTTGGCTGTAACGCCCAAACTCAATCACCATAAGAAGCTTCCGGTCGCTCAATGACGCCTCAAGGTATTGCTGCGTATTATAAACTCGTAACCGGGCAATCACAAGCACGGTGGGAGCGGCGAAACGCCGGGCGGGTAAGTTGAAGCTTCGCAGCGCCGCGCGTTATAATCCCCGCCGCGTAACCCTATAAGCTCAGATCAAAGGACCGTGCCACCATGCAGCCGCTTGTCGAATGTGTGCCTAATTTCAGCGAAGGCCGCCGCCCCGAAATCGTCGAAGCCATCCTCGACGCCATCCGGCAAGCCGCGCCCGTCCATATCCTCGACTCCAGCAGCGACGCCGACCACAACCGCAGCGTCGTGACCTTCGTCGGCGCACCGGAGGCGGTCGAGCAGGCCGCCTTTGCCGCGATCCAGAAGGCCGCCGGGTTGATCGACCTGAACCGGCACGAAGGCGAACACCCGCGCATCGGCGCGACCGACGTCGTGCCGTTCGTGCCGCTGCGCGGTGTCACGATGGCGGACTGCATCGCCATCGCGCAGCGCGTCGGCGCGCGCGTCGGCGAAACGCTGAACATCCCGGTTTACCTCTACGAAGCCGCCGCAACGCGCCCGGACCGCGAGAACCTGGAAACCATCCGCAAGGGCAGCTACGAAGGGCTGCGCGAAGCCATCCAAACCGACCCCGACCGCGCGCCCGACTTCGGCCCTGCCATGCTGGGGCCGGCCGGCGCGACCGTCATCGGCGCGCGCCCGTTTCTCATCGCCTACAACGTCTACCTTAACACCGGCGATGTCGAGATTGCCAAGAAGATCGCGCGGGAGGTCCGGCACTCCGGCGGTGGGATGCGCTATCTCAAGGCGCTGGGGCTGCTGGTCGATGGGCGCGCGCAGGTGTCGATGAACTTCACCAACTTCGAGAAAACGCCGCTCCACCGCGTCGTCGAACTCATCCGGCGCGAGGCGGCGCGCTACGGCGTGCTCGTCACCGACAGCGAACTCATCGGCCTGATCCCGCAAAAAGCGCTGGTGGAAAGCGCGCAGTGGTACTTACAGCTCGACGACCTGGCGCCCGAACAAATCATCGAAAACCGGCTCGACCAACTGCAAGCGGCGGAGCTTGACACAACCGACGCCCTGCGCCCGGAAGCCTTCCTGAACGCCGTCGCCGGCGGCGAGCCGACGCCGGGCGGTGGGGCGGTCGCGGCGCTGGCCGGCGCGCTGAGCGCGGCGCTCGCGGCGATGGTGGCGCGCACCACGGTCGGCAAGCCGCGCTATGCCGGGGTCGAGGCGCAGATGCAAGACATCATCGGCGCGGCGGACCGGGTGCGCGGCGCGCTCGCCGACGCCATCGCGGAGGATGTCGCTGCGTTCGATGCCGTGATGGATGCATACAAGCTCAAGAAAGACGACCCGCAGCGCGGCGCGCGCATCCAGGCGGCGTTGATCGGCGCGGTGGACGTGCCGCTGCGCGTTGCGCGGCTGGCGCGCGAGAGCCTGTCATTTGCCCATGTCGTCGCCGCGCAGGGCAACAAAAACGCCGCCACCGACGCGGCGGTAGCCGCACATATGGGCCTGGCGGCGGTCGAAGGCGCGGCGCTCAACGTACTGGTCAACCTCCAGGGGATGATAGACGCCGCCCGCGCCGGGCAGGTGCGCCAGGAGATTCTCGAAATTCAAACCGAAGCCCGTGACCTGCACCGGCAAATTGTGGCCGTGGCCGAAGCGCGCGCCGGTCTGGGTTGAGCATCGTTTTACTGCGAGGTCTAGATTGTCGAACTACCGTTATCTGATTGTATGGGTTCTGGTTATTGTAATCGCCGTCGCCATCCTGGGCGGCTTATTGATAGTAGCCGCCGATGTGCTGGCGCTGCCCGGCCCGACGCCGACGCCCACTCACTCACCGACTGCGACGCTGGCGCTGCCCGATCCGACCGATACGCCGCTCGCCGTCGCCATTCTGCCAAGTCCGAGCGCCAGCCCGACGTTTATCCTCTTCCACCCGGTCACGCCGTCGCCGACCGTAACGGTCGCCGTGGTGAATGTCGTCCCTGCGTCCACGCCGGCGATCATCACGCTTGCGTCCACCGCATCGCCCACGGCAACCGCCGGCGTGGAGGCGGCGGCTGCGCGCGTCGAAACTCCCACCGCCACCTATACGCCGCTGCCCCTCGTCGCGCAAACCGGCCCCGCCGCCTTCCGCGAGCATTTCATCATGACGCGCCCGCTCGCCGCCGAGTACACCAACTTCGCCTCGCGTAATTACCCTTACGGCAGCACCGCCGGCGGCACACTCCAGCCCCACCACGGCGTCGATATCAACAACCCGACCGGCACGCCGGTGCGCGCGGTCGCCGACGGGACGGTGTACTACGCCGGCGACGACTCCGGCGAATTGTTCGGCCCGCAGCGCAATTTCTACGGCAAGCTGATTATCATCGACCACGGCGCGCTGCCCAACGGCAAGCACTTCTACTCGCTGTACGGGCACCTCTCGGAGGTGTTTGTCCAGCCGGGGCAAGAAGTAAAGCTGTACTGGACCATCGGCGCAGTGGGCGCGACCGGCGTGGCGCAGGGGTCGCACTTGCACTTCGAGGTGCGCGTCGGCGACCCGCGCGATTACTTCGCGGTGCGCAACCCCGATCTATGGCTGCAAAACTGGAACGGCTTTGGCGTGCTGGCGGGCCGCGTGACCAACAGCCGGGGCGAAAAGCTCCCCGACCTGCGCATCGAAATCCGGTCGCCCAGCATCGGCGCGCCGCGCGCCTTCACCACCTACGCCGACCCGGCCCTACCCGGCGACGATATCCTGGACGAGAACTTTGCTTACAGCGACCTGCCGGTGGGCGACTACGAAATCAAGATCGAATACCCTGGCGGCGCGTATAAAGACACGTTCAGCATCTTCGCGGACCGGGTGACGTGGCTGGCGGTGGAGACGCCGTAGCGCGTTCACTCCTTCAAGGGATGTATACGTACATCCGTCAGTGTGAGCGTAGTCATCGCGCCGGACAGACGATTTTCAAAACCAGTCACCAACTCAGTGATGCGTTGCGCTTTCCTCTCTCGAAGCTCGTCAGAGATGCGCACCAACACGACGCCCGCCGAAGGTTTGCCGTCACGGAACACCAACGCGCAAAAATCCCGATCCTGAGTGACTAAGATGCGGTTTTCATCAAATGCCGCCTGCAAGACTCTCTCATCGGACGCGCCTGCCATGTACTCTGCGACGAATTTTGCATCGTAGCCCGATGCACGCAGTGCGCGGACCATAATCGCGTCGCACGATTCGTCAAATAGAAATTGCACCTGACGCCTCGCTCAAAATGATGTCTTCACGCGCGACGACGTCCGCCGCATAAGCTGCTGCTGCATAGATATCGTCTACCGCCAGGTGGGGATGCGCATCAAGAATATCTGTGACAGACATCCCAGAGCCAAGTTCGCGCAGAATTTGCTCAACCGTGACGCGCGTCCCCTTGATGCAGGGCTTACCGACCATCACTCTCGGATCAACTGTGATACGTTCATGTTTCATGTTACGCCATCCACAAACCTATTTGCTTCGATTACAACATCGCGCTCTAAAACGCCCGGTGCCGCCACACCCCATCAACCATCGTCCCGGCGACGTTGATATCACGGATCGCCATCGGTTCTATCGAGTAGGGGTTCCCACCCAGCACCACCAAGTCGGCCAGGTAGCCCGGTTTGAGCTGGCCCAGCCGGTTCTCTATGCCCGCCGCATAGGCCGGCCCGATGGTATAGGCGCGCAGCGCCTCGTCAACCGTGATGCGCGCATCCGGCGTCCAACCGTCGGGGCCGGGCTGCCCATTCGCCGCGCGCCGCGTGACGGCGGCGTGGATGCCCCAAAGCGGCTGCACCGGCTCAACCGGCGCATCGGAGCCGAACACCACCACCGCGCCCATCTCCAACTGCAAGCGCGGGTTATACGACCACACCACCCGCTCGCCCCACAGCCGGTCGGCGGCGATCCTATCGCCAGTGGCGTGGATGGGCTGCATCGACGCGATGACGCCGAGTTCGGCAAGGCGCGCTTTGTCGTCGGGATGGACGAGCTGCACGTGTTCGATGCGGTGGCGCATCCGGTCGGGCGCGATGCCGCGTGCAGCTTCTTCTTTGCGCACCCGCTCGTAAATATCGAGCACGTCGTGCACGGCGCGGTCGCCGATAGCGTGGATGGCAGAGGGGAGGCCGGCGGCGCTCGCCGCGCTCGCCCACTCGTACAAGGCTTCTTTGTCGGTGACGGCAATGCCGTAATTGCCGGGCTGCCCTTCATACGGCTCGACCATCAGCGCCGTCGCCGGGCCGAGCGCGCCGTCGGCGAACATCTTCAATCCGCCGATGCGCAGCATGTCGTCACCGAAACCCCAGCGCAGCCCCAGCGCCATCGCATGCTCGATATTCTCGGCGGGCTGGATATTCTTCACCACGCGCAGACCCAGCGCGCCTCGCCCGTGCAGCACTTGCAGCGCCGCGAAGCAGCGCGCGCCGTCAAAGTCGTGGAGGCCGGTCAGGCCGGCCGCCCACAAATGCGGCTGCGCAGCCTCGATCCACGCGGCGACCTGCTCGACCGGCGGTTCGGGGACGACATCGGCGATCCAATCAATCGCGTTTTCGAGCAGCACGCCGGCCGGGTTGCCGGCAGCGTCGCGCACAATCTGCCCACCTTCAGGGTCGGGCGTCGCCGCCGTGACGCCCGCCAGGCGCAGCGCCGCGCCGTTGACCCAGGCCGCATGCCCGCTCTTGGCGGTGAGATAGACGGGGTTCACCGGCGTCGCCGCGTCAAGGTCGGCGGCGGTGGGGAACGCCGCGCCCTCCCACAACTCCTGCCACCAGCCCCAACCTGTGATCCACTCGCCCGGCTGCGACTGCGCGGCGCGCTCCGCCACCCGGCGCACCGCCTCGGCCTTGCTCGGCACCTCGAACAAATCGACGGTGGTCAGGGCGCGGGCGTAGTGCTCAAGGTGCATATGCGCATCGACCAGGCCGGGAATGACGGTGCGGCCCCCAAGCTCGTCTACCGCCGCGCCAGGTTCTGCCAGCATTTGAATCGACGCATCGTCGCCGACCGCCAGGATGCGCCGCCCGCGTATCGCAACAGCGCTGGCGCGCGGGTTGGTGGGGTTGAGCGTATGGACGTTGCCGCCGACGAGTATACGATCTGCCATTGTGTCATCTCCATTTCGCGCTATTGGCGTTATTTGCGTTATTCGCGGTTAAAATCCGGTCCAGTCACGAGCAAGAATCAGGCCCCAGACCGTCGCCGATCCGGGGCCTATTGTACATCGCTTATCGACGCAAGGGCACGATACTACTCAACTTTCTCGAAAGTATATTCGTTCACGCCGCCGCCGATGACGAGCACCGAGTTACCGTTCTCATCTTCCTCGATCTCCACATTCAGGCCGGCCAGCGGCGGGTCAACGGTGAGAATAGTCGTTTCACCTTCGTCATCCACGCGGGCGCGCAGTTCGCTAATGATCTCGCCGACGTCGACCCACAGCACCCCGTCGTCGTCCAGGGTGATGACCATTTCGCCCAGCACATCGCTGGACCAAACGCCGAGGTACGGTTCGGCAGTCTCAGCATCGACCGGCTTGATCTCGCCAAGCTCATCCTGCGACTCCGCCTGTAAGTCCAGGTACGCCTGTATACCGGAGTCATACTCTATCTCCTGGTCAAAGACCAGTTCAAACAAGCGGTTGCGCACGCCCTCGTTGAAGGTGTTCGTAATGCGCCCGTTGGTGAGCACCACGACGCCCAGATCGGCGCTTGGGATAAAGGCAAGGTCGGTGGTGTATCCCAGTGTGTTGCCGCCGTGATGCAAAATCTGCAAGCCCTTGTACTTATCCACGATCCAGCCCAGACCATAGCTGGCATCGGCGGACATAGCGACCTGCGGCTCCCAGGTGTGGCGTAGATTCTCCGCCGAGACGATGCGCGTTTCATCCGGCGTGACGCCCTCATTCAGTTCGGTGATGACGTAGCGCGCCAGGTCCAGCACATTCGACCATGCCCCGCCGGCTGGCGCAATCGGTCGCAGGAACGACTCCTCGACTTCGAGCGGCAGCGGAACAAAACCACCGAAGAGGTTCAGACCATACGCCGAAGCGTAATTGTCGCCCGCCTCGACCTCCTCAAACGAAAAGGTTGTGCTGGTCATACCGATAGGGTCGAACACGCGCTCATCCATCAGTTTGAGGTAGGCGTCGTACAGGTCGCCGTACTCACCGCCCGCCGCCAGCGCCGCAATATAGCCGCCAGTTGCAACCATCTGATTGCTGTACTGGAACGCCTCGCCAAAGTCGGTAAAGAACTCGAAGTCCGCCAGCGATGCGACGATATCCTCGGCGGAAAGCTCGTCGCCATTAAAGACCAACTCGAAGTCGCGCCGGGGTACGCCCGTGCACGCGCATACCAGGTTTTGCACCGTGATTTTTTCGGTGATTTCCGGGTCTTTGACCGCAAAGGACGGCAGGATATCCACTACATGGGTATCCCAGGTCATCACTCCATCATCGACCAACTGCGCCATGAGCAGGGTCGTCATGGTCTTGGTGGTCGAGCCGATGAGCATCTGGGTTTCGGGGGTTACCGGCTCGCCGGTTTCGCGGTCGCGCACGCCAAAGCCTTTGGCATAAACGACCGCGCCGTTCTGCACAATCGCCACCGCCGCGCCCGGTATATCGAAATCGGGCATACGCGCCACGATGTACGCTTCAAGCTCGGCGACGATGGCATCGTCCACCGGCAGCGGCTCGACGCCGGTCAGATCAACCTTCTCCATCGCCTTGATATCGAAGCCGGTCTGGATGATAGAAAGCTGGGCGGCGCGCTGCTGCGCGGCGACGACCTCGACTTTAAAGAGCAGCAGGTACGTCACACCCTCATACAGCATACCCATACCCTGGTGGATTACCGGGTTATCGGCCTCCTCGTCGAACTGGTAAGTAACCGCCAGGATCTTTTCCAGCTTGGGATTGACCAGCGCCGGGTCGATATCTTGAACGGCGTCTTCATCGTCCCGGTAGGGCAGATCAAAGCCCGGGTCAACGACCAACCACGCATCGGCAATGACCGCTTCGACATCATCGCCCTCCATCGCCAGCACCCAGACCGTCATCTTGTCTTCCGGGTCGGACAGCATACCATAGCCTTCCGCCTCGGTCAGAGTCCAGTTGGTCGGCACGGGTACGCTGAACAGCCCGGCGGGGTCCTCGTAGACCTCACCCTCGTATTGATCCGGCTCGACGCTCATCTCGATGCCCTGGAGCAGCGCCAGGAAAGTCTCATTTGCCGGTATGACCGCCGACTGTGGGCCGCGCAGCGCCATGACATAGGTCACTTCGCCGCGCACCTGGCCCAACGCTGCGACCACATCGCCGCTGTCGGCGAGCACATAGGTATTCTGCGTCCAGACGCCGGTCGCAAGCGGCGCTTCGGTCGTCTGCAACGGCGCAGCGCTGAATTCCTCGTCGGTCAAAGCCAGCGCCGTCTGAATACCCTCCTGCACCTCGTTCGCCTCGACCGCCAGCACATAGATATGCGCGCCGCCCTCGCCGTCTTGGCTGACCAAGTGCGCATAAGCATCCGTGCTTTCGTCGGCCCAGCCCTCCGGGATGGCGAAGCTAAACAGGCCGGCGGGATCGGTATAGATATCCTCGTCCTGCGCCCATACCGGCCTAACCGCCAGCACAAGCGCCAGCAGCACGATTACGAATTGCGAAACGCGAGACATGCTTTTCCTCCTATCAAGCAAAAAAACTTTCTTTTTCATACGCTATTCGCACTCAAGGGTGCCTATTGTATCGTAAAAGGAAAAATCTGCCATTCCCCAAAATCAGGTATCAAAGGCTGAATCGTTCTAACGTTGTTTTACCTCACCCCCGCGCGCTACGCGCGCTTCCCCCTCTCCACGCCGTGGAGAGGGGGACCGAGGGGGGAGGTTATCTTGGAGAAACATCAGGATGAATCAGCCCTTATCAGGTATCGGCGCGCGTCGCAGCCGCGCCGTCGTTCGCGCCCGGCATCGCAAGTTCCACGCGCAGCCGGTCGATGCGGAGCGCGTCCATCGCCTCGACATAGAGACGCATCCCCTCGATCTGCACCGCGTCGCCGGCGCGCGGCACCCGGTCCAGACGCCCCATCACGTAACCGCCGATGGTGTTATAGTTGCGATCAGAAAGGTCGAGGTCAAACCATTCATTGAACACCTCAAGCGACATCAACCCGCTGATCAGGTAATCATCGCCATACCTGATGACTTCGGCGGCGCCGGCCGGCTCCTCATCCCGGCGGCCCGGCAGCTCGCCGATCAACCAGTTCAGCACGTCGTCGAGCGTCACCAAGCCGTCGGTGCCGCCAAACTCGTCATACACAATCGCCATGCTTTCACCCTTCTCGCGGAAAAGGTCCAGCAGCTTGGGGAGAGGCAGACTCTCCGGCACGAACAGCGCTTTCGAACACAGATCGCGCGCCGCGATCTTCTCGTTCTCAATCCCAACCAACGCCTGCATCACGGCTTTGACAGAAAGCACACCGATGATATCGTCCGGCCCTTCGTCATAGACCGGGCACTTGGTATACCGCATGTCGGTCATCGCCTCGACTATGGCGTGAAGACCGGTGTCGGCGCCCAGCATACACATCTCGGTGCGCGGCACCATCACCTGCCCGGCCAGCAAATTATGGATATCAAACACCGAATCGATCAATTCGTGTTCTTCCTGGCCGAGCACCCCGCTCGCTTCGCTCTCGCGCAAAATCTGGCGCAGCTCATCAACCGTATAAACCGTCGATTGCTCTCCCTCCGACTTCAACCCCAGCCGGCGCAGAACAAAGCCGGCCGCGGCGTTCAACATGCCGATCATCGGGCTGAACACCCCACCGAACAGCTTCATCGGCCACGCAAGGGCGGTCGCGGTCCGCTCCGGCGCAAGGAGCGCGCTCACCTTCGGCACCTGTTCGCCAAAGATCAGGTGCAGCGACGAGACGATCAACAGCGACAGCACGAGCGGCAGCGCCTCCATCACCGAAGCAAACACGCCGGTCGCCTGGACGCCGCCGAACAATCCTTGCATGATGTCATCGACCGCGCCCTCGCCCACCACGCCCAGCGCCAGCGATGCAAACGTCACGCCCAACTGCGCGGTAGCGATAAAGCGCGACCGGCTGTTGTCGTTTTCGAGCCAGCCTTGTACAATACGCGCGCCCCGGCTGCCCTCGCCCGCCATCTGGTCAATGCGCGAAGGGCGCGAACCGACCACCGAAATTTCCATCACGGCGAAATAGGCATTGACGCCGATGAGCAGAAACAAAAAAAATAATTCGATAGCAACGCTGCCGGGTGAAACCACTTCCATACTCTTTTTTTACTCCCAATTCGGAGGAACAACAGAACGACAAAGAATCGAGGTAGGAGAATCTTACCAGGTATCCCCCGGCGCTTGGGCAGGTTCGGCCTCGATATCGCCGGTACGCTCGACGACCAACCAATCGACGCGCAGATCGTGCATCGAATCGACGTGCAGCACAATCCCCGCGTCCGGCACTTCCACGACATCACCCACCTTCGGCATGCGCTCCAGCCGCCCCATCACATAGCCGCCGATGGTGTTGTAATTCTGGTCCGACAGGCGCAGGCCAAACTCCTCGTTAAAATCGTCGATCAGCATTAGCCCACTCACCAGACATTTCCCATCGCGGGAGATCACGTCCTGGTGTTCGGTCTGGTCATACTCGTAGCGGTCGGGTAGTTCGCCGATGATCTTGCTCAGCACGTCGTCCAGGGTAACCAGGCCCTCGGTGCCGCCGAACTCATCATACACGATGGCAATATGCTTGCCGCTCTCGCGGAACAGTTCCAGCAGCCGGACGAGCGGCAGCGTCTCCGGCACAAAGAGCGCCTCGGTGCAGAAATCGCGCGCCGTCTGCTTGTCGGGCGACGGGTCGAGCAGGTCCTTCACATAGAGCACCCCGATCACGTCATCGGAGTCGCGGCCATAGACCGGAAATTTGTTGTAGGGTGTCTTGCGCACGTGGCGAATGATCTCAGGCAGCGGCATATCGGCGCTCAGCATGTCGATATCGGTGCGGGGAATCATCACCTGCCGGGTCAGCAGGTTGCGGATATCGAACACCGCATCGATGATCTCCTGTTCGTCTTTCTCCAACATCCCCCCTTCGTGGCTGCTGCGCACCAGGATGCGTAACTCCTCGACCGGGAGCGCCGCCGGGTGCTCGCTGCCCGGCGGTACGCCTATCAAGCGCAGCAGCGCGTTGCCGGTCCCATTGAGCACCCAGATCGGGAAGCGAAACAGCGAAGCCACCCAAGTCGTGGGGCGCGCAATCCAAAGCGAGGTGCGCTCCGGGTTTTGCAGCGCAATCGACTTCGGCACCAACTCGCCGATGACGACGTGGAACACGGTAATGATGGTGAAAGCAATCGCGCCGCCAATCGCCGCCGCACTGACCGCCCCGGTTGCGCCCTCCGGCAAGAGATGCGAGACCGGTTCGAGCAGCCCCGCGACGAGCGGTTCGACCAGGTGTCCCAACGCCGGCTCGCCCACCCAGCCCAACCCCAGGCTTGCAATCGTGATGCCCAATTGCGTCGCCGCGATGTAACGGTCGAGGTCCTTGATCGCAGCCTGCACGACCTTCGCCGCCGAATTGCCCTCGGCGATCAGCGTTTCAATGCGCGAGCGCCGCACACTCACCAGGCTGAACTCTGCCGCCACAAAAAAAGCATTAAGCAAAACCAACCCAAGGGCTGCGAGCAGCCCGAAAACGTTTTCCATCAGCGTCTATATCCCTTTAACGATATCCACGATATCAATGAAAAAAGCGCGCTGCCGCGCGGATGAAGAAACCAGCTAAGCATGGCAATCTGACACACGACCCTAGCCGGGCGTTCCCCTCATGCGCGCCGGTAAAACACCGCCGCGCCATAGCCGACCACGCGGTCAAAATCCCCGCTGACATCGCCGGAGGTGGCATAGTTCGTCACAACAGCAGCATTTGCGCCCAACTCGCGCGCCGCCTCCATCGCCGCCGCGACCGCCGCGCGCCCGCACGCAAACCCTTTGCCCTGCGCTTCGACCCTGATTACACCTTCCGGGTCGAACGCCGCGACGCGCTCCAACACCGCATCGTCGAGCCGGCGCGCGGTCGTTTGGTCGTAGAAGTGCGACAGGTCGGTGCTGCCCACCAACAAAACCCGGCGGTCGCGCACGATCTTTGCCGCTGCGCGTCCCAGCCCGGCGGCAGTTTTGCTCGACTGGTCGCCGATCATCAATGGGATAAGCGTAAAGTCGCCGGCGAGCGTGCGCTGCAAAAAAGGAAGCTCGATTTCCAACGAGTGCTCGTCGTCATGGCGCAGCGTGGCAACCTTCACGCCCGCGGCGCGGAGCGCGTCAATCGCATCGTGGTCAACGCCGATCGGTCCCAGCGGCGTCTCATATGCCTGGTGGCCGGTGGTAAAGACCGGCGCTGCCGTAAGCACGCGGTGCAGCGGCGAAAACACGATAACCGTATCGACTTCTTTGCCTTGCACAAACCAGAAGGCATGCGCCGCCACCTGGCCCGAATAGCGATAACCGGCGTGCGGCGCCATCAAACCGACCACCTCGCCTGATACCGGCGTCACCTTCGCCTGGGCGATGAACCGGTCGATCATCGCAGCAAGCCGGTCCCGGCTGCCGGGATACCAGGTCCCCGCAATCGCCGAGGGACGCACGTCCGTATAGGCCATTAGTGCCCCCCTGAATTCCAAAGCATTCTTAATGCTTAGATTGTATCACGGTGCGAAACGAAGGCACACAGAATATCTGTTCTTGTCACGAAATCGTATCCATGCTACGATTTGGCTGGGCATCATCTGTATCAGGGTTTTCATTGGCCCTCGTAATGTACGACGCGGGCAATAGGTTGGAGTTGCTATGGACACCCCAGACTCGCAGCTTGACTTTGACATCAAGAGACTACCAAAAGACTTACAAGAAACATTTAATGAGCTTTATTCCACGGAAGACGCGCAAACATCCTACTTGCAACCCAACAAGGTATACCATGGGGATGCACGAGCCTTACTGCCACAAATTGAACCCAACAGCATCGCCCTGAGCGTATGGTCTCCACCCTATTTTGTAGGGAAAGAATACGAAGCCCACTTGACTTTTGAAAATTGGCAAGATTTATTAGAAATTGTTATACAGCACCACTTCTCAATCATTAAACCAGGCGGATTTCTTGTTATTAATATAGCAGACATATTATGCTTTAAAGATCCTTCGATGCCCCGGATTCAGGCTGAAGCGGTGAATAGAAAACGTTCACCGGTCACAAGAGAAGATGTTTTAAGAGCGATGGCGGAACACCCAGACTATAATCGCTACCAATTAGCCGAGCTACTCGGATGCAGCGAGCAGACCATAGACCGCCGGCTTCACGGAAACAACATTCGCGGCGGTAAATACGAATCTCAGACCAGGGTCAAAATCGTGGGAGGGCTGGTCGAAGAATGGGCGCTCAAAGCCGGCTTTTATCCTTATGATCGTCGCGTTTGGGTAAAAGACGCCGCCTGGGAGAACTCGCGTTGGGCTGCCCTATCATATCGCTCCGTGGATGAATTTGAATACTTATATTTTTTCTGGAAGCCAGGAATAACGAAGTACGATAGAGAAAGACTATCATCTGACGAGTGGAAAAACTGGGGATCGAGAGCTGTGTGGTCCTTCCCTTCCGTGAAAGCCAACGACGATCATGAAGCCAAGTTTCCCATTGATCTGCCCTTGAGAGTCATTCGTCTACTCACCGACCCCGGCGATATCGTCCTCGACTGCTTTATGGGCAGCGGAACAACCGCCGTTGCGGCGATTCAAGAAAAGCGCCAATACATCGGCATCGAACTTCTAGAAAAATATGTACAGCTCGCCAGGCAAAGAATCGCCGCAGAGAAATAGACAATGCTCATTGATCCCCACGAACTTGCTCACAACCCAGACAGGTTGGAAGAGATCGAAAAGGTATCCCTGCGTTTGGTGACTCAAGCGCTCTACGATTACCGGACAGCCGCCCTCGAAATATTTCGTGAGGAAAGTGACCAAGTTTCAGATATTGGAGAAGACATAACACAAGAAGCCTTAGATCGCTTAGGGATGCCGAAAATCGATCAACGGTTATTCGGGAAAATCGATTACAAGCGCGCCTGTTATCTTTTTCACCCCGATTATGCGATTAAACAGGCTTTGTTCGTAGATTCAAAGGCAGAAAAAGTCGATGGTCAAAATACAGCCACTCTCCAGACCTCACAGTTTTCTATGACGATCAAACAAATTCGCTCCAGACGAGAAGTTAATGTTCCCGGCAAACTGCCAACAGTCCTCGTCATTAAGGGTGATTCGTATATAACAACCACCATGTTTGTAAAGTACAATTATGAGGAAAAAGATAGAGTAAACGCTCTGCAAAGCATAACGGTTGCAGCAGTTCCAAATGGAATGCTGCAAGAAAAGTACAATCCCGATGCTCGTGATACAATCTGGCTTGCGGGCCGCAATGCACCGTCCTTAGGGGAAGAATTCAGAGTTCGTCTGAGCTTTCCCCGTCTGAGAGAAAAGGCGAATTGGCGTGTTCAATTGATTCCCATGCCCCCAAAAGAATTTCACTGGAATACCTAACCCCCTCCCCCCGCACGCCATACTTGACTATTTCAAGGCTCGAGACTATAAATGCGAACAGGCGTTCTGCAACACAAAGGCAACCCGATGGTTCAACGCGAAAATCTCAACGACTGGTTTCGGCGCGACGCCGCCGGCCATCCGATCTTCGAAATGGCCGAAGCAGCCCTTGCCGACGGCGCAAGCGGGGCGCGGCTCGGCGTCGTGGTGGGCGGCTCGCTGAGCAAGGGCCTTGACATCAAGCTCGACAGCACCGCCAACATCGAAGACCTGGCGGTGGGCCGCTACGTCGTCGTCCAGGGGCAGAAGAAAAACTTCTTCTGCATGGTCACCGATATCGTGCTCGACAACACCAACCCGCAGATCATGAACACCCCGCCCGATCTCTCGGACGACTTCCTCGCCGATATTTACACCGGCACCGCCGCCTATGGCACCATCCACGTCGCGCCGATGCTCGCCATCGAGAAGGACGGCGACGCGGAAGGCGAGCCGAAGCCGGTCAAGACCGTGCCGAGCCACTTCCGCCCGGTGACCAACGCCACCGCCGAAGACGTAGACCGGGTTTTCGGGCAAGACGACGAGCAGCACTTCTACGTCGGCGAACCGCTGGAGCTGGAGCACACGAAAGTTCACCTCAACCTCAAGCGCCTGGTCGAGCGGAGCGTGGGCGTGTTCGGCAAGAGCGGCACCGGCAAGAGCTTTCTCACCC
>JAFGMM010000244.1 GCA_016927535.1 Anaerolineae bacterium | reverse complement strand
GCCGGTTTGAAACCGGCCCTGGGCGGGTCTCAGACCCGCCCCTACGGCCCGATTCGGCGCTGTTTTCCAATTTCGCCAACAACATCATAACATGGCGAGAGGGAACCGGAGGCGCCAAATCGCGGCTTTCTCCCCCTCTCCACGCTGTGGAGAGGGGGGCGGGGGGTGAGGTAAGAAAGCAGCCATGCGCCTCGAATTGAGTTGTTCCTTACTCGCCGGCGGTTTTCGGCTCCTCGATAATTTCGACCGTCAGCAGTGTGTCGCCGTTGAACGTAGGATTTTGATCGGGGTCGCGCCGCGTGAGGCTTTCGGCCATGTCCATCCCCTCGATCACTTCGCCGAAGATGGTATGCAGACCGTTGAGATACTCGGTAGGTACGTAGGTGATAAAGAACTGGCTGCCGTTGGTGTCGGTGCCGGAATTCGCCATCGCCAGCAGGCCGGCCCGGTCGAACACCAGGCCGTTGTCGGTTTCGTCTTCGAACTGGTAGCCCGGCCCGCCCATGCCGGTGCCGGTGGGATCGCCGCCCTGCGCCATGAAGCCGTCGAGCACGCGGTGGAACATCGTATTATCGTAGAAACCTTCGCGCGCCAGGAAAACGAAATTGTTTACCGTGATGGGCGCCAGGTCCTCGAACAGATCCACCACGATATCGCCCTTCTCGGTCTTGAGCACGGCGCGATAATCGGTCTTCTCCGGGTCGATGGTCATCTCCGGCGGCGCGGTCCAGCGCGCCTCCTCGCCCAGCGGGATGAGCGTCGGCTCAGGGCCTTCGGCGAGCACCGGCTGCGTCGCGGTGGTGGGCGCTTGTTGCGTCATGGCGGCAAGCGCCTCCTGGGTTGCGGTGGCTTCGGCCTGCTGCTGTGTGGCAGTAGCATTCGCCGCGAGTTGGGCGTCGCGGTTTACGGCAATAGCGATTCCGCCGCCGACGAGGATGACGACGACCAGCACCAAGCCGGCGCCTATCAATAGGGTGCGCTGCTGCTGCTGCTGTCTTTCCTGGTGTTTTTTAGAGCGTTGTTTCCGGCTCATTGTCGTGAAAACCTCTCAAGTTATGGTGCATCGTAGGTCCACATCCAAAGCGACCGGAAGCGGTCGCCGGGATCACTAAGCATGCCCAATTGTACGCCCGATACGCGCTCGTCGAGGCCATAAGCGTACACCGGGTAATAGAGCGGGATCGCCGGCGCGCGGTCGGCAAAACGCGCCTGGAAGCGTTTGTACCAGGTCGCGCGGTTGACGCCGTTCGGGTCGCGGCGCGCCTGCTCCAGCGCTTCGCTGATCGGCCCGTCATCGACGCCGCCGTAGTTCTGCCCGCCGGTGACCTGTCCCTGGTGCCAGAAGACGTAGGGGTCGGGGTCGGCCATGCCGGCCATGCTGAGTTCGACAATCGCGGCGTCGAACTGGCGCGTCGTGACCCGGCTCAGCAGCGCTGGCGCGTCCACTGCCTCAACGGTCACCGTGATGTCGAGCATCGCCCACTGCGCCGCGATGCCCTCCGCCAGCGCGACCATCTCCGGCGTGTTCAAACACAGCAGCGTAAACGCGACCGGCAGTTCGACCCGCGCCCGCTCCAACAGGACCTTGGCGGTCTCTACGTCGTATGGCGGCCAATCCACCTCCGGCGACCACGCCCAGCTGCCCGGAATCAGCGCGCTCGCCGCTGCAATGACCGAGCCGCCCAGGTGCTCGCGCACCAGGCTGCGGCTGTCCAGGCCGTAAGCCAGCGCCGACCGGAAGCGCCGGTTTTGGAAGAAGGCCACTTCCTCGCGCGTATGGTTGAACAGCAAAAACCCCGTGACCGGCTCCAGCGCGGTATAGAGCACCATCCCCGGCGCGTCTTCAGCGTCGAGCGGGACGCCGCCGACCGCGTTGACCTCGCCGGCGTCGAAGGCGGCGAGCGCGGCGTCCATGCTCGCGTAGAGGTTGAAGACGATGCGTTCGAGGCGGTAAGGACGCGCGTCCGCGCGCATGGCGTAGGTGGGCGCGCGCCGGAGCTGCACGGCGGCGATGCGGTCGCCGTCGGCGCGCAGGTATTCAAGCTGGTAAGGGCCGGTGCCGACCGGCGCGAGGTTAAACGGGTGGGTGAGCAGGGCGCCGGGCGGCGCGCCGTCGAGCGCGTGTTGGGGCAAGATGCCGAGCCGCAGGAAATCCGGGAAGGCGGCGAGCGGCTGCGTCAGGCGAAAGCGCAGCGTGTAATCGTCCAATACTTCCACTTCGACCGTGCGCCAGAATTCCGCCAACTGCTCCAGGCCGGGCACGTCCGCGCCGAAGCCGGGCGTGCGCAGCAGGGCGAGCGTGAAAGCAACGTCGGCCCCTGTGAAAGGGACGCCATCCTGCCACAGCACATCGTCGCGCAGGTAAAAAGTAAAGATCGTCGCATCGCGCGAGACGGTCCAATGATCGGCGAGCGCCGGGACAATCTGCCCGTAATCATCGCTCGCGGTCAGCCCTTCAAAGATCAGCGAGGTGATATCGCGGTCAACCGGGTTGGCGCTCGCCAGCAGCGGGTTGAGCTTGCGCACCTCACCCACCAGGGCCTCGGTGAAGAAAGGCGGCCCCTGGCGCTGCGGCGCGACGGGGGTAGAGGTTGGGCTGGGCGTGGGCGCAGCTTCCTGCGTGACCGGCTTCCGGGTGACGGCGGTCACGACCAGAAGCGCAACGCTTGCGAGCAGCACAACCCATTGCCAGCGGTTACCACGCGACATACTTTTATCTCTACAGTCTCGGTCAGAGCTTGCTCGTCTTCAAAGCAAAGGGCGCTCGCAAACACAACACGAAAAAATAGGGGAATTGCGCTGGCTCCCCCACTTTTTCGTGCTTTACTTGGCGAGCCGTGTTTGAATCGCGCGCCGATCAAGCGCCGGAGAACAGCAGCACGCTCACAATCGAGATGCCCAGGAATCCGATTGATAGACCGACCGTAATATTAAACAGGGTCTTTTCCAGGCCCCGGCGCGTCTTGGTAATGGTGGGCGCATCCCCGCCGCCGAACATGCGCCCCAACCCGGCGCCCTTGCTCTGCATCATAATGATGATGATCAGCGCAATCGAAATCAGAATTTGAATAACATTGAGAACGGTTTGCACGAAACTGGCTCCTTAAAAGCGAAGGCCCGGCTTATGCGGTTTCGCAGTATTTGATTTAACGTATTGCTCTAGCCGCTTTAACAAGCGGCGGCGATTATAGCATGTCCCCCGAAGCGCGCGCAACCTCCGATGCAACGCGGAAAGTGATTGTCAACCCGCCGCTAGGAGAACATCCGCAGGGTTTGCGCCAGCAAGATCACCACGAACGGCGTCAAAAGCAGCGCTGCCGCGCCCAGCATCCGCCGCCGGGCGCGCCGCCCCCGCACGTAGCGCGCCACCTGCGCCGCGTCGAACGGCAGGTCGGCGGGCGCGCGCTGCTCCACCGCCTCCCAGAAGCCGGCTTCGTCTTCGAGCGGCTCGAACACCACCAGGCCCAAGCGGGGCGGCAGACCGGGCTGCCGGGGCGGGCGCCGGTAGGCGATTGCCGGGCGCTGCCGGGCCTCGGTCGTGAGGAAGCCGGCGATTTGCATATAAGCGATCACGCGCGTGAAAGCCGGGAGCGGCTGCTCGATGATAAGCTCCGTCTCGGCAAGGCGGACCGCGCAGCGCCGGCGCAGCGCCTCGCTCAGCAGCCACAGCGCCGGCCCTGCCGCCGCCAGCAGGATCAGCCAGCGCCAGCCGGCGTCCGGCAGGCTGACCGCCAGCGCCGCCGTTCCTCCGGTGATGACCAGCGCCGTCGTCATGGGAACAGACCGGTAAGGATAAGAAATCTCTTGCACTTGGACAGCCTCCACTAGACGCCCGGCGACGTAAAGAAAAAGACGCAGCCCTGCCCTGCGTCTCCTTATACTTTACGACGCGCCTCTACGAGAAATACTGCAAAGCTAACCTGATGCGCGTCTCGATATCACCGGGCGCGTCGGGCGGGATGGCCTGTATGGCGGTCTGCGCCTCGACGATGCTGTAGCCCAGCGCGGTGAGCGCGTCGATGACATCGGCGTCGGCGTCGGTGATGAGGTCGAGGGCCGGCATGGTCAAATCTACCTTCAGTTTATCTTTGAGCGCAAAGGCCAGCTTGGCGGCAGTCTTCTTCCCGATGCCCGGCACGCGCGCCAGGATTTCGGGTTCCTCGTTGACCACGGCGCGGCGGATCAGGTCCGGCGATAGGGCAGAGAGGACGGCAAGCGCCAGCTTTGGGCCAATGCCGGGGACGCCGATGAGGGTTTCAAAGAGCGCGCGCTCCGGCGCGTCCCAGAAGCCGTAGAGCGTCAGGGCGTCCTCGCGCACGGCCAGGTGAGTATGCAGGTGAATCTCGCGCCCGATCCCATCGGCGCGGGTGATGACGCTGGTGGGCACGAGCACCCGCACGCCCACCCCGCCAACCTGTACGACAAGGTAGCCATCGCCGAGCGCGGTTACCGTTCCGCGAATGAAGTCAATCATGGTTTCATTCTACACGTTAACGCAGCAGAAAGCGAATTAATAGCCGGTATCAATCAAGCTTTGGAAGTGCGACGTGTTGATGTGGCAGATGGCGACCGCCAGGGCATCGGCGGCGTCGTCGGGGCGCGGGATGTCCTCCAGGTTGAGCAGCGCCGCAACCATCTGCTGCATCTGGTATTTATCCGCGCCGCCGTAGCCCACCGTAGCCTGCTTTACCTCGTTCGGCGTATATTCAGCGATGGACAGCCCGGCCTCGGCCAGCGCCAACAACTGCACGCCGCGCGCGTGTCCTACCGACATCGCGGTTTTGGCATTGGAGCTAAAGAAGACCTTCTCGACGGCGGCGGATTGGGGTTTGTGCGTCTGAATCAGCGCCGTCAGATCGTGAAAGATGGTCTGGAGACGTTGGGGAAGCGGCATATCAGCCGGGGTGCGGATGACGCCGTAATCGACGGTTTCGAGCTGGCCGTCCACCTCGCGCACCAGCCCATAGCCGGTGATCGCGGTGCCGGGGTCAAGGCCAAGAACAAGGGTCATAAAGGCCAATCCAGGGATGCTTGCCACAGAGAGCACGGAGAACACGGAGGTTCTGGAGCGGTTCTCTGTGCTCTCCGTGTGCCCTGTGGAGCCGCCGGGCTGGTTCAGGCGGCTGCGTAAGTCTCCATCAATTCGTCGGTGATGTTGAGGTTAGACGAAACCTGGTCTACATCGTCAAGCTCTTCTAATTTTTCGATCAACCCCATGATCTTTACCGCGCGGTCCGGCACCAGGTCGATGGCGGCTTTGGGCAGCCAATCGAGGCGCGATTCTTCGATCTCGATGCCGTTGTTGACCAGCATTTCTTCGACGGCGGCAAGCCGGTCGCGTGGGGTATAGATCTCAAAATATTCGTCGCCATCCTCAACCTCATCGGCGCCGGCGTCGGCGGCGATGAGGAACAGATCATCGAAGTTGCAGCAGTTCTTAGGCACCGTGATGTAGCCCTTACGGTGAAACTGCCAGGCGACCGCGTTCGGCTCTGCCATCGTGCCGTCGGCGCGGCCCAGGACGTGCTTGATCTCGGACAAGCTGCGGTTGCGGTTGTCGGTCACGACGTTGATGAGCAGCGCCACACCGTAGGGGCCGTATCCCTCGTAAACCACTTCTTCAATCGTAACGTCCTCACCCTGGCCGGTGGCGCGGGCAACCGCGCGCTCGATGTTGTCCTTAGGCATGTTCGACGCCCTGGCGCGCTCAATCGCCAGGCGAAGCCGGACGTTTACATCGGGGTCGCCGCCGCCTTCCCGCGCCGCGACCGCGATCTCGCGCGCCAGTCGGGTGAAGATTTTGCCGCGCTTTGCGTCCTCGGCGGCCTTTTTTCGCTTAATAGTAGACCATTTACTATGGCCGGACATGGTGTCCTCCTCGTTACCAGTCTTCAAAGATTCGGGCGCATACCGTATCTAACCATTATACCGTGTGGCAAGCAGTACCGGCAATGGCATGTGTGGCTCGGGTGCACGAACGACTTGTAGCTACCTTTCCCCCTCTCCCCTAAATCCCCTCTCCCACAAGGGGAGAGGGGACTTTCGGAGCGCGCT
>JAFGMM010000243.1 GCA_016927535.1 Anaerolineae bacterium | reverse complement strand
GTAGAGCGTGCCGGCCGGGATGACCAGGTGATCCTCGGCGAACCGGATGATGACCAGGCGGTCGAGCACGCGCTGCACCACGTGGCGCAGCAGCGGCAGGTGAATGCTGCCGTCTTCACCGAACGCCCAGGGGTTCTGCTCGCGCCGCCGGATGATGTCCTGCGCCAGCTTGAGCCGCGCGTCGTTGATGAAGTTCAGGTACCCGGCATCGACGTTCTTGGTCAGGCGTTGGTTGCTGAGGGCGTCTAAGCTGCCGTTGAGGATGCTGTGATATGCCAACTGCCAGAGATCGGCGAAGTCGGTCATGTAGGCGCGGGGGCGCTCGAAGGACAGCACCAGCCAGTCGCGCTTGGCATTGAACAGGCGCAGCTTCTCGAAGTTGGTCAGGATCGCCCAGGTGCCGCCGTTCTGGAAGGCGTAGTTGATGGCCTGCTGCTCTTCCGGGGTGCGGTCGGTCGCCATGCCCGGCAGCGAAAGCTGGGTCGGGCGGATCACGCCCTCGACGGTGCGGCGGCTTTCCTCAAGGTCTTTGATCACACCCAGGCGCTTGGCCTCAACGAAGACCGTGCCGCCCTGTTCGGGGAACAGTACAATGTCGGGCCGCCCCGCGACGGTGGTGTGCTCGTACTTGTAGCGCGCCGGGTCTTGGATGGGCCAGCCGAGCACCTCCCCGAAAAGCCGGTCCACGAACTGGCGCACGACGCTGGCTTCGCTCATCTGCTCGCGCTGCTCGTCGGTCAGGCGCTCGAAGTCTTTGACCAGGGTTTCCAGGGCGGCGCGGGCCGCGCTCTCTGAGATGGGCATATGTGCTCCTCTGTTGGTCGGCGGTGAACTCAAGGTTACACGGCCCGGTGTGAGGAGTCAAACATCGAGACAGGCGGGGTTGCGCGGTTGCCCATATCGGTGTCAGCGGCGTTTGCTGCGATGCTGCACTGATGGCGACCTGCCTCAGAACCCCAAATACGTATTCTGCCCCAACTCGCAGCGCCCACTGATCCCCAGCAGCCACGGATACCAGGCCGGCGCCGGCTCCAGGTACCAGGTCGTCTTGTACAGCGCGCCGCCGTCCGACAGATCGTGCGCCTCGCCAACGATGAGGTAGTCGCCGTCGTGATCGGTCTGTGCTTCCTGCACATTGATCAAATCGCCGAGGGTGCGTGCAAGCTGCTGTGTGTGATTGCCGCCGCCTTCACCGCCCCGACTCGTCAGCGTCAGCGACTCGACTGCGCCGCGCGGGTCTTTGCGCCGACCCAACTCGTACTTGGCGATGCGCTCGGCCTGCGCGAAGTTGTCCACCGAGGGCAGGTTCAGATTGAGGGTGCGCCGCCCATACTGCGCCGTGCTGATCCGGTCTTCCGCCGCCGCCTCCAGCGCGCCGAAGTCGGTGATCTTGCGCCCGCGCACTTTGCAGCCGCTCAGCACCGCTGTGCCCGTCCCGGTGTTCTCGACCACCAACTGGGTGCTGTTGGCGCGCGCGTCGAGCGTGACCGTACCGCTGCCCTGGCTGAACACCACATCGGTCACCGTGATGTCCTTGCCGCCGATCCGGTTGCCGCTGCCGTCCTCGAACTTCGCCCAGATTGTGCGCGTCGATCCCGCCGAGACGCGAATATCGTCTTCCAACTCCCACAGCACCTCTTGATCCGTGTCGCCGAGGGTGCGCGGGTGGCACTTGACCCGCACATCGTTCTTGAAGTGTTCGGTCCCGGCGTAGGTGTAGGCCAGGTCGGTCATCGTGTTGTTGAATTCGGCGGCGACGGCGTTGTACATCGTGGTATGGTGCCGGTTCCAGAACACCGCGCGGCCTTCGCGGTCGAAGAAGAAGCGCCCGCGCTCGGCGGCCACCACATCCTGGATCGCGCGGTAGACGTTGAAGGTGTCCTTGCTCTCGTTCGACAGGCCGCCGCGCCGCACCCAGTTGTCCGCCGCCAGCGCCAGCGTGACCGTGCCTTCCTCAAGGTCGCTGTAGTCCTCGCCGGATGCGGCCAGCACGGTCGTGATGCCCAGTTCCATGAAGCCCGGCACGCCCAGCAGCCAGCCCGCGCCCTGCGCCGGTGGGATCACGACCTCCTGCACCAACTCGGCGATGATCTGGTCGGTGCGCCGGTTCTCTTGCAGCGCAAGGGCGGTCTCGGCGGCCTTGTAGAACTGCATCGGCCCGGCGGCGGTGATCTCGACGACGCGCTCGCCGTATTGGTTGACCGCCGGCTGGAGGCTTTCGACCCAGCCGACCCAGTGCGTGAAGGTCACGCCCATGCTCACCGTGGCGCTCCCCGACGCGCCGTTCTCCGCCGTGTAGCTGCCGGTCGCGTCGCCCAATGCTGGTCCCAGCCAGCGCGCGCCCGCCGTGCTGCCCTTCGCCGCCGTGAGCCGGTGGCGCGCCGCCGACGAGTCGTACCAGAGATACCAGTAGGTTTTGGCGCCGCCGCCGTCGCCGCTGAGCCGGGCCGCCTTGTAGGACGCTGCGCCGTTATAAGTCCCGTCGTTGATGAAGCCGCCGGTCGGTCCATCAACCACGCCGCCGCTGCCGTCGGGCACGGTGAGCGCGCCGGCGACCGTGACGCCGGTATCGTCGGTGGATTGG